>JBMFWU010000067.1:17512-28574 GCA_049964955.1 Syntrophobacteraceae bacterium | reverse complement strand
GGGGAGACCTCGACTTTGCCCCGCGCCGAAAGGGCCAGCGCCTGGGCCGCCGCCCCCGCTGCATGGGAAACGGCATCGGGGATGTCTTTGGGCCCCTGACAGACGCCGGCAAGGAAGATCCCGTCGGTAGCGGTGGAAACCGGACCCAGTTTGGGGTGCTCTTCGAGAAAAAACCCGTCTCCGCCCTGGTTTACCCCGAAAATGCGCGAGATCTCCGGAGCGTCGCTGCGGGCTTCGATGGCGGTGCAAAGGATCGCCATATCGACCGGGACCTTCACCCGGCGCGCCATGAGCGTGTCTTCTCCGACCACGATCAATTTCTTTTCGCCCGAAGCCGAAACCTCCTGGATAATCTCAGCAGGCTTTCCCCGCACGAAGTTTATCCCCTCCTCCTGCAGCCGCTGGTAAAACTCTTCGTACCCTTTCCCGTAGCAGCGCATATCGATGTAGAAGTTGTAGATCTCCGTATCGTGGCCTGCTTTTTCCTTGATCAGGTGGCCGTATTTAAGAGCGTACATGCAGCAGACGCGCGAACAGTAGGCGTGGTGATTGGCGTCCCGGCTCCCGACACAGTGGATGATGGCCACACTTTTGGGCTTTTTGCCGTTTTTCATGACGATCTGCCCGCCCGTTGGCCCCACCGCGTTGTTCAGCCTCTCGAATTCCAGGCCCGTGTAGACCTCGTCGAAACGGCCGTAGCCGTAGTTTTTGAACCGGGTGGCGTCCATGGTGTCAAAGCCGGTTGCGAGGATGATCGAGCCTACCTGGATTTCGAGTTCCTCAGGCGCCATCGAATGGTTGATGGCGGAGCGCTCGCACGCCCGGACACATTCCATGCACTCGGAGCAGACCCCGCAATTGAGGCACTTGGAGGCCTCGGCCATTGCGGCTTCCTCGGATAAGCCCGAGCTTACTTCCAAAAAGGAATTCCTCGCCTCCAGGGGCGCAACCTTGTTCACCGAAGCCCTCGGAGCACGCGGCAAATTTTTGGGAATCTTGCGCCAGTTTTTTCCATTCTCCGGCGTCCCCATGGCCACTTCCGGCTGCTGCTCCCCGCGCAAATACCGGTCGATGGCAAGAGCGGCTTCCCGGGCTGCGCCGACCGCTTCGATCACGGTCGCAGGGCCGCTCACGGCGTCTCCCGCCGCAAACACATCGGGGGCCGAGGTCTGCCCGCACCTGGCCGAAGTCACAATCCTGCCGCGCCTTCCCACGTCGAGCCCCGAATCGAGGCAGCACTGCGAGTCGGGTTCCTGCCCGATCGCAGGGATTATAGCGTCACAGGCGATGACAAAATCGCTTCCCTCCTGCGGGACCGGCCGTCTGCGGCCGCTTTCATCCGCCGGACCCGGCACGGTTTTGAGGCAGTGAAGGCCGGTGATTTTCCCCTCCGAGCCCTCGATCGCAACCGGCACGGTGAGATACTCGATCTTTACCCCCTCCAGGAGCGCATCCTCGATTTCTTCCTCGTAGGCGGGCATCTCCTCGCGGGTCCTGCGGTAGACGATGGTCACCTCTTTACTGCCGAGGCGAAGTGCTGTGCGTGCCGCATCGATCGCGACATTTCCCCCGCCCAGGACCAAAACCCGCTCTCCCGGCGACTTGCGGCTGCCAAGGCTCGTTTCCCGCAAAAAGTCCGTCGACTGGATGATGCCGCTAAAATCGCGCTCGCCTCGAATGTTGAGCAGGAGCGGCTTGTGGGCGCCGATTCCAAGGAAAATGGCCTTGAAACCCTTCTGCCGCAGATCCTCCAGGGTGAAATCGGTCCCGAAGCGCTTGCCGGTTTTCATCGAAATGCCCAGCCGCAAAATGGTATCAATTTCGCGCTGCAACACTTCCGGGGGCAGGCGATAGTCGGGGATTCCGACTTTTAGCATCCCGCCCGCGGCGTCCAGGGCCTCGAAGATGGTAACCCCGTAGCCTTTGAGCCTCAGGTAATAGGCGGCCGTAAGACCCGCCGGCCCCGAACCGATCACCGCCACGCGCTCGGGCCTGTCTTCGATCTCGGGGATGGGCAGATCTTCGGGCCCTACCCGGTCTGCCGCAAACCGTTTCAGCTCTCGTATGGAAATCGACGAATCGGCCTCGCTTCTCCGGCAGTTCGATTCGCAGGGGTGGGGGCAGACTCTTCCCAGAACGCCTGGAAGAGGCAGCCGCTCCATGATAAGCTCGACGGCTTCCCGGTATTTGCCAAGGCCTATCAGTTGCGTGTAGCCCTGAACATTTACTCCGGCCGGGCAGGTCGTCCGGCACGGCGCCTTGTCCTTTTTATCGATTGCAAAGGTGATGGGCACGGCCTGGGGGAAAAATCGGTAGACGGCCTTGCGCTCTCCCAAGTTTTCGTCGAATTCGTTTTTGACCGTAACCGGGCAGCTCTCCGCGCAAATCCCGCACCCCGTGCAACGGTCTTCGATGACATAGCGGGGCTTTCTCCGCACCTTGACGTTGAAGTTTCCGACGTAACCCTTTACTTCGGTCACTTCGCTGTAGGAGAGCAGATTGATGTTGGGGCTCTGGCTCACCGCAACAGTCTTCGGAGTCGAGATGCATGCCGCGCAGTCGAGTGTCGGAAACGTCTTGTCAAACTGCACCATGTGGCCGCCAATCGAGGGCTCCCTTTCCACCAGGTGGACGCGGCAACCCGACTTGGCAATGTCGAGCGAGGCCTGGATGCCCGCTATTCCCGCCCCTACGACCATGACGTCGGGGTTTACGCTCACTTCGCGGCTGAAAAGGGTCTTGTGAAAATTGACCCGGCTGACGGCGGCGCTCGCCAGGCTCTTGGCCTTCTGAGTCGCAGCGGCCGGGTCCTCGGTCACCCAGGAGCAATGCTCCCGCACACAGGCCATCTGGAAAAAGTAGGGATTGAGACCCGCACGCCGGCAGGCGTTCTGAAACGTTCTCTCATGAAGTCTTGGCGAACACGAGGCGACAACCACCCGGTTTAGACCCAGCTCTTTTATGTCTTTCTGGATCATCTCCTGGCCGGGGTCCGAGCACATGAACTTGTAGTCGCGGGCTACAGCCACGTCTTTCATGTCCCCGATAAAGTCGCGCACTTCCCCCACCGCAACCTTGCCGGCAATGTTCGTTCCACAATGGCAGATATAGAAACCGATTTTGGCACGCATTAGACAACCTCTGTGTTCAGTGAGCAGTGATCAGTGAGCAGTGAACAGGGAATGCAAATACTGCTCACTCATCACCGGACCGGGTATCCCTTATCTCGCTATCCTGATTCCATGCGCTTTTCATCGCTTTATCGAAATGGCACCCGGAACAGTCGTAATCGCGGTCGCACAGCTTGAAATTCACCACTTTGGCCCTCATCCACACGCATTCCTTCTCGCCTTGCTGGGCGGTCGGCACGGATCTTTTCCCGAACGGATCTCGCTGACCGGATGGCATAGGGGTCCCTTCTCCTAAAAAACCGCAGCCCTCTCCCAAGGCAAGGGGCGTGCCATTCTGCCGAAACTCGGGCTGCGCGGCTTTCCCGTTAGGAAGAAAGAATGGCCTGCATGCGAAATAGGCAGGATATGTCTGTCGAGATTTGAACAGGTTGTATAAAAATTATACAAGGGCAGGAGCTAGAAGCGGGAAGCGGGAAGAAAAGCGCGTTTGCATCCCCGCGTCCGAAATGGCTGCGTAGTGTCCATCCGGGAAGAACCTGCATAGGTCCTATAAGACCTATAGGTCATATAAGACCTATGCTTTTTGGGCCCTCACCGGATGCTGTTGCAGTGCGTCGGGGGATTTCCCCGCTCCCTGCTTCCCGCTTCCCCCATTATTGTGTATAAATATTTTACACTGATACACTGATACACCGAGCCGCGAGGTCGAAAATGGAAAAGGCGATGAAAATAGGGATTATCGGGGGGGGGAAACGGTGCCGGGCATTCCTGGAGATGTTCGACGCCATGCGTTTCCCGCAGCTTGGGGCAGAAATCGTAGCGGTTGCCGACCCCGACCTTGAGGCCCCGGGGATTCGCCTTGCCCGTGAAAGAAAGATTTTTGTCACAACCGATTACGAAGATCTCTACGAGATCCGAAATCTGGATCTGGTGATCGAACTGACCGGAAAAGAGGACCTGCTCGAGGATTTTCTGCGGCACAAGCCGGCCAGGGTGCGGGTTCTGGAGTCGGCGATTTCGCGGATCTTCGGCGATGTGCTGCGCCTCAGCGAAGAATACCAGTTCGCCAAATGCCGGATCAACCTGGTCGAGGGGATCGTGGACAGCCTTTTTATGGGATTGCGCGACTGGGTGGTGGTCATGCAGACCGACCGCAAACTGGTGGACGCAAACGAAGCTTTTCTCACGGCCGTTCGCAAGAACAAAGACGATATCGTGGGCAAACATTGCCACGAGATTGCCTACGGAACGTCGCGACCGTGCAACCGGGAGGGGTTCTATTGCCCTGTCGCGCGCTGCATCGAGACGGGAGAGGCGGCCGTTGCGATTCTGGAAGGGGCCGGAGGGCCGGGGCTTGGCCGCTACCAGGAGATTACCGCCGTTCCGCTCAAGACCGGCGGACGAATAGAACTGGTCGTGGAAATCTTTCGCGATATCACCGATGAGATGGAAAAAAAGGTCGAGCAGAAGGTCTCGGCGCTCAAGGAAGACCTCATGCGGCTGGTCTATGAGGAAAAGATGATATCTCTTGGCAAGATGGCGGCCAGTGCGGTCCATGAGATAAACAATCCGCTCTCCGGGATCAATTCTCTGGCGCGCCTCGTGCGGCAGGAACTCGAATCGGGCAAAACCGATGAGGCTTCCCGGGAGCGATTCATCTATTACCTGGGCCTCATCGACTCCGAATCGGCCCGCTGCAGCGGCATCGTGAGGGACCTGCTCCATTTTTCCCGCCAGTCCCGGGGAATCCGAAGCCAGTTCCAGGTAAACGGGCTGATCGAACGGGTGCTCGATTTTGTGCGCTTTCGCCTCGACTCGCAGGAAATAAAGGTAAAAACAGAACTGGCTCCGGCGCTTCCCCTCATGACCGGGGATCAGAGCCAGATCGAGCAGTGCCTGCTGAACCTCATTTTCAACGCCGCCGATGCCATGCCGGGCGGGGGCGAACTTGTGCTCAAAACCTCGCGCGTGCAGGGCGGCTCTTCCATGATTCGGATCGAGGTGATCGATACCGGGACGGGAATCGCCGAAGAAATCGTCCCGTCCATCTTCGAGCCTTTCTTTTCGACGAAGAGCCACGACAAGGGAGTGGGGCTCGGGCTCTCGGTAGTCTACGGCATCGTGAAAGGCCACGGCGGCACGATTTTCGTCAAGAGCAAGGAGGGGGCCGGCTCGCGCTTCATCCTGAAATTTCCCGTCGAATTCGGAACACACTGAAGGCAAGGCTCATGTCCGAAAAGATAAAAATCCTGGTTGTAGACGATGAACTGATTCTCCGCGAATCGCTGGCGGGCTGGATGCAGCGGGCGGGGCACGTTGTAGAGACCGCACAGGGAGGGCGCCAGGCGCTCGATATGCTTGCCCGAAGCGAATTCGACCTGGTGTTCCTCGACATTCGGATGCCCGATCTAAACGGCCTGGAAGCCCTGAAGACCATAAAGACCGCCTATCCCCATATTCTCGTCGTAATGATCACCGCCTATGCCTCGGTTGAGACCGCCATCGAGGCCATGCGGAGCGGAGCCGACGATTTTTTGATGAAACCATTCCAGGCCGAACAACTGGAACTGATGATCGAAAAACTGCTCAACCAGAAAAAGCTGGTGGAGGAAAATCTCTCGCTTCGCAGCCAGCTAAACGGCGGAACGCGCTATCATGATCTCATAGGCTCCTCTTCGTGCATGCGGCGCCTTTTTTCCTTCATCGACCAGGTGGCCCAGGTCGATTCTCCCATATTGCTCCAGGGGGAAACGGGGAGCGGAAAAGAACTGGTGGCCAAGGCGATCCATGCGCGCAGCAACCGCAGATACGGACCGTTTGTGGCCATAAATTGCGGGGCGTTTACCGACACGCTGCTCGAAAGCGAACTGTTCGGCCACGAAGCGGGCTCTTTTACGGGTGCCAACCGCACCCGGATCGGCCGCCTGGAGATGGCCAAAGGGGGAACGCTTTTCCTCGACGAGGTGGGCGAGATCACCCTCAAGATGCAGGTAGATCTGCTTCGCGTGCTTCAGGAAAAGATTTTCCACCGGGTCGGGGGAAACAGGGACATAAACGCCGATTTCCGGCTGATTTCGGCCACCCACCAGGACCTTTTCCAGAAGGTATCCCGGGAACAGTTCCGAAAGGATTTCTATTTCCGTTTAAAAGTGATCGAAATCGAGGTCCCGCCGCTCCGGGAACGCAAGGAAGACCTGCCCGATCTGGCCGACCATTTTCTTCAAAAATTCCGGCGGGAAACAAACAAACCGGCCAGGGGCATAAAGGAGGACGCGATGCTTCTTCTTCAATCCTACGACTGGCCGGGCAATGTCCGGGAGCTGGAAAACACCATCGAGCGGGCCGTGGTGCTCTCCAAGTCCGCCTATCTGAAAAAGGAAGACTTCGCCTTTCTTTTCCGGGTCTCCGAGGAGAAGGAAAGTGCGGTTACCATGCGGGAGGTCGAAAAAAACCACATCGAACACATCCTCAAACTCTGCCGCTGGAATATTTCCAAGGCGGCAAACGTACTGGAGATGAACCGGGTCACGCTGCATCACAAAATCAAGAAGTTCGAACTCAAGCCCGAGGAGTAGATGCGTTTACCGGAAGCTCGATCACGAATTCGCTCCCCTGCCCCGGCTGGCTTGTTGCGTGTATCGCCCCCTTATGCCGGTCGATAATGCCAAAGGTAGTCGAAAGCCCAAGCCCCACCCCCTTTCCTTCTCTTTTGGTCGTAAAAAATGGATCGAAAATATAGGGCAGGTCATCTTTTGAAATCCCGCATCCCGTGTCTTTTATGGTGATGCGGATAAGATTTTTGGCCGCCTCCAGGCTGCTGGTGAAAGTGAGCGCCCCGCCGTCGGGCATCGCATCCGCGGCGTTAAAAATCAGGTTTATGATGCACTGCTGGAGTTGGCCGAAATCGCCCTGAATCCCGGGAAGCTCCGGGGCAAGATGGGTTTCGACCCGTATGTTTTGAAGCGCCAGCTTGTGCCCGCTCAAATTGATGCAGTTTCGTAAAAGCTCGTTCAGGTCCACGGGGCCGAAGTCGAGTTCGGATTTGCGCGAAAAGGCGAGCAGGTTGGCCACAATCTTCGCACAGCGCTCCAGTTCGCTTTGCATAAGAGTCAGATAGCCCTGAAACTTTTCGCTCGAATCGGCGGAAAAGACGCCGCGGGAAAGTATCTTGCTCATCAGCCGCGCGTAATTCAAAATCCCGGCGAGCGGATTGTTGATTTCATGAACAACGCTTGCCGCAAGCTTTCCCAGCGAGATCATCTTGTCCTGGTGCAGCATTCTCACCTGGTCGGCCACTTCCTGGGTCAGTTTTCGCATCTCCCGTTCGTCACGCACGAAACACACCAACCCCACCCGCTCCTCTTCCTGGAACATCTCGGCCGCCGAAAGCTGCACGGGGATTCTCGCCCCGTCACTGCCTTCGAGCCAGCTTTCATGCAAAAAGAGCCTGCCCCTGCCACCGAACTTCCCCGATGCGAGCGCCCCTCGGAACTTTTCCGCCTCACCGGCGCAAAACAACCCTTCGAGCCTCTTTTCCCCGATCATCTCCCGTCGCGAATAGCCGAGCATCTGCTCCATGCTCTTGTTGAAAATGATAATTTTATCTTCCCGGTCGGCCGCAATGATCCCGTCGATCGAGCTTTCGATGAGGAGCTTTTGTGTCTGAAAGGTCCGGGCCAGTTCCTCGGATGTCTCCATCCACCGCTCTTCAATGAGGGCCGTGTAGTCTCGCAGGTCCCTCCGGGTGGCGAACCTTTCCCGCGCCCGCTTGACCGCAATGGCAAGGGCCTGCTCGCTTATGGGCTTCAGGATGAAATCCGAAGCATCCAGCCGCAGGGCCTCCACCGCATAGGTGATATCGGTAAAGGCCGTGGCCACGATCACTTCCCTGTCCGGGTCCATCTCCTTTACCTTCTTGAGCACCTCCATGCCGTCCATGCCCGGCATCCGAATATCGGTGATCACGATGTCGGGAGACTCGGCCGCGCACAAGGCGAGCCCGCTTTTGCCATCGCCGGCACTGATGACCTCGTGCCCCTCGTCTTCGAGCGCTATGGTCATCACGCGCAAAATCCCCGGGTCATCGTCGATCAACAGAACCTTCAATCCCTTGTGGTCTTTCATCTCCGTTTTTCTCCTCCCCGTCTCAACGACCCACTCGCCCTTCGGCCCGAATTGGCAATCCGGCCCGATTGTACCTACCGGCAAAACAGAAATCCAATTACAAAATCGAGTCTCACGGATCATCCGTTCGACCCTTTTCGCCCAAAATTTTGACATAGAAAAGGCCGTAGGTCAAAAAGTCGGAGTCCGGCCGCTTCGCGGCCGGACGAAGGTCCAAGGTCGGAAAGTCGAAGGTGCGAGGACGAAAAGGAACGAATCACACCATTTCTCACGGACTTCGGACTCTCTTTTTGCTTCCGGCGCACGTTTTGCATAGCTAGTTTTCATCCGGAATCGCGACCTAAGGTGCGGACTGGACTGAATTTCCCCCCTTTTGCAAAGGGGGGCGGGGGGGATTTAAAAGGAGTATATGGCTGATTTACTTGGAAAATCCCCCTAAATCCCCCTTTTTCAAAGGGGGACTTTGGTCCGAACCACGCGACGCGTTCCCTGGTTTGCGGATGGACACTGGCTATCCGGCCGCACCGGTAGGTGCGGCCCATACTCGGCGTCCCGGAAGGGGCAATAATAAAAGACGGAAATTCAAGGGAAATCCCGGGAGGAGGGAAAAAATGAATGAGAGCAAATGTCGGGTGTTGGTTTGCTCCCTGTGCCTGCTGATGATCTTTTCGTCACCCGCTTTGGCGGCCCGCGACAAGAAGACGTCTCATCGGAAAGTCGCCGTATCCAAGGCGCGGAAAAAAGTCAAGATGACCTCGGAAAAGCGCAACCAGCTCAACATGGAACTTTTCGCGGCGGTCGATCACCAGGAGGGCAACGCCGTTGTGCGACTGCTTTCCTCCGGTGCCCAAATTAATGCGACGGACAGGGCCGGAATGACTCCCCTCATGCACGCGGCGCTTCGCGGGGAACCCGAGATGGTCCGGCTGCTTCTGAGCAAGGGGGCGGCGGTGAACATGATGGACATCTTCGGCATTACAGCCCTCATGCAGGCCTCCTGGGCGGGGCATACCGGAATCGTCAAAATGCTCGTAACGCACGGGGCCGACCCCAACATGCAAAGCACCGAGGAAATCCCGACACTGAGAGCTGCAGAAGTGAGCGCCCTCATGGGCGCCTGCATGAATGACAATTATGCAGTCGCAAAATTTCTTCTGGCCAGAAACGCAAACGTCAATGAACGCGATGCGGAGGGGCAAACTGCTCTTATGTACGCTGCCCACCAGGGCGATCCGCGAATGGTGAAACTGTTGGTTTCCCACGGGGCGAACATGGAGATAAAGGATCAGTTCGGAAGGACCGCCCTGACCCTTGCGACCATCTATGGCCGGCGCGGTGCGGTATGTGCCCTGATCGCGGCCGGGGCCGACGTGGACACCAAAGACATCCACAATATGACCCCTGCCGTTTATGCTGCAGCACTCGACCATGACGCCATCTACAGGGTCCTCAAGGCGGCAATGGTCCGTCGGGCCATTTGCGCGCCGGTACAGTGCCTACCCACCGCTCCCTGACAGGAGAAGTCCATGCCCGTCGGGAAGCTCGAAAGAAGAAGAGAGCCACGCTACAGGGTCGGCTGGAGCGCAACGCTCACCTGTTATTCCTCCGACGAAGAAGAAAGCGTTGAAGCAAAAGTGGTCGAAGTCTCCAGAAACGGGGCGCGACTGCAGGTACATTCGCTTCAGGCCGGTCCTCACCATATCGTTGTGCAAAGCGAGTCGATCCGGTTTACCCTCAAGGTCGACCTGCCCGAAGCTGCCTTCTCGGCCCCCGTCAGCATCGTCTGGTACAGTTCGGGCAGGGAGAAGGACACCTTCGAGGTGGGAGTGATGTTCCTGAATACATCCGAGGAACATAGAGAGGATATGGGAAAACTGTTGACCGACGTCGGCATTGAATCCCGTCATGTTCGGTGCTAAGCTGATTTAGGGGAGTTCTCGGAGCACATTCGCTTTTGCAGATGGGCACCGAGCCCGAAAAAATCGTGACATCGACTGCAGGGGGGACTCGCAATTGCCGAGACCAAAGGTTTTTAAAGCCATTTTGTTCGATATCGACGGCACACTCCTCGATACTCTTGAGGATATCGCCGATTCGATGAACGGGGCACTCGCAGGTTTGGGCTTCCCTGTTCACGAACTGGAGAGCTACAAACATTTTGTCGGGGACGGAATGGAGACCCTGGTCAAGCGCTCGCTTCCGGGTCCGGTGAGAAACGATCCGCAGCTGGTGGCGCAGTGCCTGAAGACATTGCTCCAGATCTACGATCGAAGCTGGCATGTGAAAAGCCGCCCCTACCCCGGCATCCCGGAGCTTCTTGATGAACTGACGGCGCGCAGGATCCGGATGACGGTTCTATCAAACAAGCTCCATGAGTTTGCGGTAAAGACAGTCGAACAACTTCTTCCCGCGTGGCGCTTCGAACTGATCCTGGGGGAGCGCCCGGGAATCCCCCGCAAGCCCGACCCTTTCGCAGCCCTTGAAATCGCCCGCCGGCTCGCAATCGAACCGGCGGAATTTCTCTATTTGGGCGATACGGCAGTCGACATGAACACCGCACTGGGTGCCGGGATGTTCCCCGTAGGCGTCCTGTGGGGCTTTCGAGACGCCCGGGAACTCACCGCCAGCGGGGCCGAAAAACTTCTCGCCCAGCCCCTCGAACTGCTTCAACTACTATCTTAGTCGAAAGTCAAAGGTCAAAAAGTCGAAAGTCACTGTTCTTTCGACCTTGGACCTTGGACCTTCGACCTTGGACCTTCGACCTTGGACCTTCGACCTTCGACCTTCGACCTTGGACCTTCGACCTT
>JBMFWU010000067.1:0-17412 GCA_049964955.1 Syntrophobacteraceae bacterium | reverse complement strand
GACCTTCGACCTTCGACCTTCGACCTTGGACCTTCGACCTTCGACCTTCGACCTTGGACCTTCGACCTTCGACCTTCGACCTTCGACCTTCGACTTGTTTTTACAAAAACTCCCACACGCTGTCGGCGATGCCCGCGGAGTGCGTCGCCTCGAAAAGTCGAATGGCTTCCTCGTAGACATGCTCGGTGATCCGCCTCTTATAGGCAATGGGCAGCGCATTGAAAAGCGGGGCAAAAGGGGCGTTCGCCTTTTTAATGTTTCCGCCTGAATTGCCGGTCTCGACTCCCCAGGCGACTATGTCCCCCCAGAGTTCGTCGGGGATGCCGCGATAGGGGCGCTTCACATACTCCTTGTCCTGCGTGGTGATGCAGTTGCCGTTCTGGTTCATCGCGAGTCCGAACGCGATATTTTGCCAAAGCGTCCCCACGTTGCCCTTGCGGATTCCGTAGCGGATAAACGAAGAGATCTTGTCGAGCGAAGTCCCGGTAATGCCGTGCTGGGCTATATCGACTTCCCACGGCTGGATGGCTTCCCAGATGGCGCGGGTGAGATCGAGTTGAATCCCCTCCTGGGAGGTGCCGAAATAGGTCCCATGGATGGAGCCGTTGTTTATGGCGAGCAGATTCGGACGAATGCCCCGTTTATCGAGTTCGCCGATGAACCACTTCGCCTCTTCGGGCTGGGTGAACCCTTCGGAACTGCCGCTTTTTGCCCCGATCTCTCCCAGTTCGACCTCCAGGTTCAAGCCGGCCTCGATGACCGGCTTTGCCAGTTCGGAGGTGGCGGCCAGATTTTTGTCGTTTTCCATGTGCGAAGCATCGATGGCAAACGAGGTAAAGCCGGCTTCCATCTCCAGGGCCATCAGCTTTCGAACCGATTCCACCTCTTCGGGCTTTTTCACCGTTATGTGATCTCCATGGACGGCAAAAGGCACAGTCGTATTCCCAAGCCGTTCATTTTCCTCTACGATGAAGGCGGCAAAACTCTCCGGGGTGAACTCGGTATAGCCGAGTTCGGATTTGGCAATTTCGTACATTACGGGCGCCCGGCTCGCCATCGAAGCCAAAACGATCCCCTCCACGGGCAACCGGCATCGGATATTTGTCGCCATGATCATGGCGTTATTCTTTCGAGCGGCCTTTATCAGGGACTGTGCGTTTACCAAGGGCACAACGCTGTTTGGGAACTTCTTTTTGACATTTTCCGGGCGTTTATCTGCCATTTTCCTGTTCATTCTCTCCTCCCGTGAGATAGAGTGGGTCTCAAGCCGCAAATTGGTACGCACATTGCGTGTCGGTGCTTATTGTTCGAATAACTGTTGCTGAAAATCAAGCATTTTCGGTTCGTAACCGTAAAATGAATTGGAGCCTTGCAGCAGCTTCAAGTCACTAAGTTAGCCACTTGGACCGGCAAAAGAAAGGGACGGCGGGAAAATTTGCCTCAGCCGCTGCCACTGCACCGCAAAATGCATTTTTGGCTTGACGTGGAAAGCGTTTCGGTATCAAAAGAGTGCTAAAAATCAAAGACCGCTGTTGCGGCTAAATTGCTAAGAGTTTGAGGAAATAGATTATGAGATCGAAACAGGTCGGGTGGGTTTGCTTTTTTATCGCGTTCTGCCTTCTGGCGCCCTTACATGCTTATGCCGAAGAATTCACGGCCACCATGCACAAGTATACGTATCGTCTCCCCGACGATACCGTAATCGGTTCTCCGAAGTGGTACACCATAAAGAAGGGAGACACCCTGCTCGACATTGCCAGGCGAAACGACCTGGGCTTCAATTCGGTGAGGCTGCTCTACCCCCAGATGGACGCGTGGCTTCCGCCCACGGGCAAGAGAATCTTTGTGCCCACCTTCTTTGTGCTTCCCCCCAGCAAACACTATCAACTGGTGGTGAACATTCCGGAGATGAGGCTCTACTATTTCGACCAGGCCACTTCGACCGTCCAGACACACCCGGTCGGCATCGGCGTCGAGGGCTGGGAGTGCCCGGTCGGCGATTTTTACGTCAACTACAAAACCGCTCACCCGACCTGGTATGTTCCAGTTTCCCTCCAGCCCAAATACCACATGACTTCCATGCCCCCGGGCCCCGACAACCCGCTTGGCAACTACATCCTGAAATTTTCCGCGGGCGACTACGGAGTTCACGGGACCAGCATGCCCTGGGGAGTCGGACGGCTCGTCAGCCACGGCTGCATCCGCTGTTATCCCGAAGACATTAAGCAGCTCTGGCCCCAGGTGCCGCTCAATACGAAGATCGAGGTCATCTACGTCCCTGTAAAGTTCGGTCTACGAAACGGCAGGGTCTATGTCCAGGCGTTCCCCGACGTGTACAACAAAATCCAAAACTACGCCCAGTATGCCCTGGATCAGCTCTCCCACTATCCATTCGCAAACGAGGTGGACCAGCAAAAACTCATGGTCGCCATAAGTCTTCAGAATGGAGTCCCAACCGACGTCACGAAGGACAACTTCAAGGGCGATTCGCTCAATCTGGCTAAATTAACCCAGTGAGAGCCGCGGTTCATTCGGGGAAGCCCGCCGCCCCCCTGAGGGGGCCCGGGAGGCGGCTTATTTTCATCGGCGCCAAATGCATATAGGGTAACATTTTAACGAGAATTTTCTTGATTTTGAAAAATGAGTGTCGTAGCATCTGCATTGGTTTTTCTTTCAGGAGGCTTTAGATCGAGCCTAATACTTTGCCAAATTTGTTGGGCTGAATCCGAGTTCGGGAGGAGGTGGGGACCGAAAAGATTGGGCTAGAATTCACGAACAGTTTACGGCAATTACTTTAATCAGCATTTCAGGAGGAAAGAGAAAATGAAGAAGATTATAGCTACAGTGTTTGCAGTTGCCTTTGGACTTATGCTGTCGGGCTGCGCACAGACCTACGGGACAAAATACGCCACCATGTGCGAAGGTTATGCCAACAAGTGCGAATCCCTTTCGTCGCAGTCTGCAGCCAGCGCCAAGGCAGCCGAAGCCGCCGCAATGAGGGCTGAAAACGCTGCACGCAGAGCAGAAGCCGCCGCAGACAGATGTGAGGCCATGTTCAAGCATCACCTGAAGAAGTAATTCGCCATTTGGCAAAAACAAAAAAGGGCCGGTGGACTTCCCGCCGACCCTTTTTGCGTCTTATCGCTCCTGTTGCCTCATCTGTTTTCTGAGAAGGATTTCCTCCCACCCCGGCTTTATCAGGTCTTCGAGTATCGCCGTTTTTTCAAACCCCGCCTTCTCGTAAAACCTCTGCGCGCCGAGATTGAAAGAGGATACGGTAACCCAAAGGTTGTTGGCTTTGTACCGCTCGCCTATCCAATCGACAATACTGCGGCCGATCCCCCGGCCCCGGAATCCTTCAAAGAGGGCCAAAAGTTCGATAAGAGGACCGAAAAGCCACGGATTTCTAAGCGACACCACCCCGGCCACCTCCCCCGAAATCAAAACCACATTGCGAGCAAGAGCAAGATCGGACTGCAGCAAATAGAACTCGAAGACTTCCGGCGTATACCCCAGAGTCAGCCACGGCTCCATCGAACACAATAGAATGCTGAGCGCACTCACATATTCGACCCGCACAGGCGAAAGAGAAAACCGTTCTTCGCCCTCACTCATGAAACCCTCCGACAAGATAGACACGATTGCCCGCGGGATTGACAGGATCGACAGGATTACAGGATTGACAGGATTGTTTTCTCCCGACCCGGCAGGATTTCTCGGTCCGTCCCGAAAGCTCCGGTCTCGCCCTATTTTCAATCCTGTAAATCCTGTAATCCTGTCTAATAAAGTCTTTCCTGTCTAAAGTCTTTCCTGTCCGAGTATTCCCAGGAATTCCGCGAAGAGATCGGGATTGGCCTGCTTCATCATCCGCCGCACCTCGATCACGTCGATCTTTTTGATAAACCGGAGGTTTTCCCCGCTATCGCAAAGAACGATCCCTTTGGCGAAGAGTTTGGCGGAAAGACGGGGCGATCTTTTCCCGATCCAGTTTTTCTTCAGGGCCAGGTAGCTTTCCACCATTTCTTTCAATCCTTCGTTTACTCGGACAATTTTGGGCTCAAAGAGCCCATCGATTCGCGCATGGCTGGGCAGCCACTCGACGGCGAGTTCCGGATCGGAATCGTATTCAAACAGAATGTCTTGTTTCAATTCTTTTAGTTCGGTATCTTCCAAATGGCGCCAGTCGATAGCCGAGGGGTCGATAAAGCAGGCCTCCCGATAGCATTGCCTTGCCGTGCGACGGTCTCCGCGAAGAAAGTATGCGTCAGCGAGCCAGCCGTAAAGCGCTGCGCTCTCCGGGGTCCGCAGGATCTCTTCCTGGAGCCTTCGAATCGCTTCCTCGTACTTTCCGGCCTGAAGCAAAACGAACCCTGCCGGAAAATTTTCCGGAAGTTCTACGCATGAGCTTCCTCCCCCGCTCTCGATCTCCTGAAACACGCGAGCGAAATAGGCGTTTTTGGACCTTGCGGCAAAAGCCGTGCACTCAGCGTCTTCGGATTTCAACAGATCTTCCAGGGACTCCCAGAGTCTGCACAGGTGTGCCGGGCGCTCGCGAGGCTCCTCGGGGAGCGTGCGCAGGCCTTCGAGCAAAAATTCGGTAATCCTTAGCCTGGATGAAACGTCGTGCCCCTTGGGATAGTGCTTCCTTTGTTTTTGAAACAGCTCGCGGGCCTCCTCCAGCCGCAGGCCGGCGAACGCACGAACGGCCCGGTTGAGAAACTGCATATCATTCTGCGCGAAAAGAGAGAGCTGGGAATTCTCCCGAGGGCGTGCCTGTGGGGCATCCCCGATAGTTTCCGCCTGTTTGGCTTTGTTGCCATGGAACCTCACCAGTCGGCGAACGACCGCGGGGGCGACGTCGGCGAAAACTGCGACCTTCCTGGTGTCTCCGAAGGTCCGGACGAGTTCCAGGACCCATTTTTCAAACTCCCTCGTCAGGAGAAAATCGCTTTGCACTTGTCCGGAAAGGCTTTGGGAAGTCTCCCCCGCCCAGGGGACGAGGCAATTGCGCCTGCCATGTTCCGGGCACTCCACAACGGGGGCCCCGGCGTGTATGAAGGTTCTTTTCAGGCATGTGTCGACATGGCGCCATCTGCCGGATGGAGAAAAATCCTTCACAGGGCAGATGCTGCCGCACGCAGGGCAGGGAAGCAATGGAGCGCCCTCGCATTCCACATAGACTTCCACGGTATCGGCTTGCTCTTCCCGGGACACCGTTTTTACCGTCCAGGGTTGGACCAGGTTGAGCAATTGTGCGAAAAGATGCTTAACATCCATAAATTGTGCGTCCCCAGTGGATACGGTGGGTGCGAGCACGGGGGGGGCCCCTCTGCTCGAACGCTTTCGTTCGCCTTGACCCGCGTTTTTTATTTCTTACATTATATTTAATTGATGCGCGTATGTGGGGGAAACATTTTTTGCATACCGGCGATGACTGGCCGGAGCGCATCAGAGAGGGGGTGCACTATGAAAGCGGGAATAATCATAACCGGAAGCGGTACCATACTTGTTTTGACCTCGGCCGACAGCCTTGAGGCCCCTGATTTTGTGAGGTCTCTCGCAGAAAAAGGCATCAGCAAGTTCATAGCCTTCGAAGTTCCGGAAGAGGCGGTCCGAAACAGGTACGGGCAGCATTACAGCGTTACCCTGGGCGATCTGAAGCAATACGACATGTTGCGGATCGTAGATGTCGACGGGCAGCGGATTTTTAAGAATTTCGACCTCTCCAGCCTGAAGGGGCCGATCTTCCACGATGAAGTCGAAATGATGCGGCACGCCGCATAACAGTTGCTATCAGTTGTTAGTTGTTAGTCTCTGGTTGCTGGTTGTAGCGAACCGGCAACCAATAACGAGCAACTAACAACTGGCAACTATTATTTCTTCGGGGCCTGGTCCAGATACCATTCCATCGGGTCGAGGAGCGTAAAGCCCTTTTCACGCAGATGCTTCTTTACCCGGGCAATGTTATTGGTGAGAAGGTACGGGAAAACCGCTCTTTTTCCTTCTTCCCATACCCGGGCCACCAGGATGCTCCCGAACGAAATATTCAACTCGGTTATCGCATCGACGATCTTTTTCATCTGACCCAATTTTTCCTCGACCACGATCCCGATAAGGACACCCGGAGTCCCCAGGCCGAGCACGTTGATAAAGGCTCGCATGAGGTCTCGTACCGAAATGATGCCCTTTAGCCTTCCGTTTTCATCGACAACGGGGAAGGCGCCGACCTTGTGTCTTTCCATCAGCAGGAGCGCATCCTCCAGTGTCTGGGAAGGCGATATGGTTACGGGTTTCGCGGTCATGATCTGCCTGACTTTGACCTCTTCGAGCCTTTGTTCGGCTGCGCTCATTTCGGCCGAGGAGAGCACGGCGCTGGGCATGGCCGTGCGGATATCCCGATCGGTCAGGATTCCCACCAGAAGGTCTCCATCCACAACGACCGGCAGATGTCTGATTGCGTGTTGAACCATAATTTCGCGCGCCGCAAGGATACTCATCTCCGGATCGACCGTTATGACATCCTGGACCATTGATTTATCAATGAACATGCGGATTCCTTTCAGACTGTCGATTCGGCCTGGTTGAGGCCCAGAAGGATTTTAACATGGTTTGCGACCAGTTCCGGAAGCACCTCCAGCGAATAGCCCCCTTCGAGCACCGAAATAAGGCGGCCGCCTGCGTACTGGTCGGCCAAGGCGCAAATTTTTTCCATTATCCAGGAAAAGCCGTCGGTGGAAAGGTTTATGCCGGACATGTCGTCGGCGGTGTGCGCATCAAAACCTGCCGAGACAAGGATCACCTCAGGCTTGAATTGCTCGAAGGCGGGCAGAAGGTCTCGCGTCATCTTCTGCCTGTATTCCTCATCGCCCTGGCCGGGAAGAACAGTCGAGTTGAGAGTCGTTCCGTACCCCGGCCCCGAACCCCTCTCGAATTCGCGGCCCGTGCCCGGATAGGCGAAAGAGGGGTGCTCGTGGATCGAATAATAGAAAACGTCTGCATCCTGTTCGAATATGTGCTGGGTCCCGTTGCCGTGGTGGACGTCGAAATCGATGATGCCGACACGGGAGACGTTCCACTCGAATTGCAGATAGCGGGCGGCGATCGCGACATTGTTAAAAAAGCAGAACCCGTAGGCATCCATCATTTCGGCATGGTGGCCCGGGGGACGTACGGCGCAGAAAGCGTTTTCGATCTTGCCCTCCATGAGCGCATCGACGGCGTTGAGAATGCCGCCTACTGCCAGAAGGGCCGTATCGTAGGTCTGAGGACAGATATGGTTGTCGGCCTCGCCCAGTTCGCCGAGATCGAGCATGCAGGCCTCTTCGAACCGGTGGATGTATTTGGGCGAATGGACCTTTTCGATCCACTTCATTTTTGCAGCTGTAACTGGAATGGGAACGAGCAAGGGGAGCAGGCCGGCTTCTTCGATGCCGCGCATCATTACCGTCAACCTGTCAGGAACCTCTGGATGCCCTTCTCCTGTTTTGTGGAGCAAGAATCGTTCGTCGTAGAGCAATCCGGTTTTTTTCATTTTCTCGCCAGTTTTCTGCCCCCTTTCCTTTGCGCGCCGTGAAGCTTGGATTTGGGATGCACAACCCTGCCTTTGACCTTGCGGGAAACCGCTCGCTTCCCTTTGGCACTGTGAACGGAAGATCTGGCGAGCTTTTTGGGCGCCTTTCTCTTCGCTTCGGCCCTGGCGAGTCTTTCCCGCGACTTGAGCGCAACCTTTCTCCCAGCCTTGCCCTTGCGCGCTACGATGCGGCGGCGCACCCCGGCCGGACGGATCTCGTGTTTCTCCCGCGCAGAGGCAACCTCTCGCTTTGCCGGTGCGGATCGCACGGAGGGCCTTACGGTGCTCTGTGCGACCAACTCGGAGGACTCAGGCTTGAAGTTGCGCTCGAACGCCTCGCGGGCCCCGGCCGGAATCTTGAGATGATAGGTGCCCGCAGGGATCTGGTCGGATCGCAAGACCGGATTGAGGCGCTTTATTTCGCTAAAGGTCGTACCCGCAGCACTCGCGATCGTTCGAATCGAGACAGGTCCGGGCAGCGATACGGTCACCTGGTCGGCCTGAAAGGGCTTGTAGGCGTACTGGGGCGGCAGGTTGTAGCCGTACCTGGCCGGATCCGACAAAATGGCCTTGATGGCCAGAATTCGAAAGACGTAGCGTTCGGTTTCCAGGGGAAGGTACAGGCTGTAGTAGTCGTGGACACCCTGGTTGCGCATCGCATCGTCGACGCGCTTGCCGCCGGCGTTATAGGCCGCGAGAGCAAGCGCCCAACTGTGGTATTTATCGTGGAGGTTTTTTAGCAGCATGAAGGCGCTGTCGGTGGAGTGCTGCAAACTGAACCGGTTATCGACACACCGCGATTGAGCCAACCCATAGGCGGCCCCCGTACTGGGCATGAACTGCCATGGCCCGGCGGCGCCTGCCGGAGAACAGGCGTTGGGAAGCAGGTCGCTTTCCGCAATGGCAACATACTTCAGGTCATCGGGCAAGCCATAGTAGCGCAGCCGTTGTTCGATCACCGGGAAATAGCGCGGCATGCGTTTGAGCCACAGATACACCTGGGCACGATTATAGACGTTAATCGTGAATTCACGGTCGAAACGCTCGTAGACGGCCTCCCGGTTCAGAGGCACCGATTCACCGCACAGGGTCATCGTGGTGGGCGCAGGAATATAGGGAACGTCCAGCGGCCCGGCAGACGCAACCGCCTGCACGGGCTGCACTTGTCCCTCCTGGGCGGCGGAAGGCTGGCGCACCGGCGCACCCGTTTGCAACGGAGTACAGCCACAAACAAAAACAAGCAAAAACGCCGCAGTCGCGGCTTCCAGTTTCCCCTTATGACTCCAGCCCCTCATCTGTCCCCCTCCCAAGCGGGTCGTTTGACGGCCTCTAGCGTTGGATTTCAAGATCGTTGAAGAAAAATTTTATTTCCTGGGCAGCCGTGTCGGGGCCGTCCGAACCATGAACGATATTTTTTTCCACATCACTCGCAAAATCTCTTCGGATAGTGCCGGGCAGAGCATCTTTGGGGTTGGTCGCACCCATAAGCTCCCTGTTTCTGGCTATGACGTTTTCCCCCTCCAGTACCATGGCGATGATGGGACCCGAGGTCATAAATTCACAAAGCGAATGGAAAAAGGGCCGCTCCCTGTGAACAGCGTAAAACATTCCGGCCTGCTCGGGCGTGAGCCGCACCATTTTCATGGCGCAAATTCTTATTCCCGCCTTCTGCATGCGATTTATGACCTCTCCGGCCACCCCCTTGCCCACTCCGTCGGGCTTGATTATCGACAGCGTCCTCTCCATTGGGAATTCCTTTTTTGAATAGTAGAATATGAGCGAAAAACAACAGCTGCGGAAACGGGACCGCGCCACAAATTGAGTGCATCCTGCCGCAATTTCGAACCATTTGCAAGCGCATCTTCAACATTTTCCGGGGTCGCGGCGGCGAGTCGTCTCGACCGAGTTGCGCAGTCCGATTTTGCTCCCGATTGCGCTCTCCCCCGGGGTGCGATACAATATAGAATAAATTTTTCTGTAAAGGTATCAGGGGGACAATTTGAACATATTGGGCGTTATCCCGGCAAGGTACGATTCCACGCGACTCCCGGGCAAGGTGCTGCGTGACATAGCGGGCAAACCGATGCTTTACCGCGTCTACAGCAACGCCCGCCGGTCGAGCGTGCTGACGGACCTGGTGGTGGCAACCGACAGCGAGAAGGTGCTGGAGTATTGCAGGCGGGAGGCAATACCGGTCATGCTGACGGGCCGGCACCCTTCGGGGACCGACCGTCTGCGGGAGGTGATGGGGCGTCTCGAAGCGGATGTGTACATAAACATCCAGGGGGATGAACCCACGATTCGCCCGGAGCATCTGGAGGCTGTGGTCGGGCCGTTTCGCACCGCAGAGGCCAAGGTTGCGACCCTCAAGGTCGAAATCGAGGAGGCTGCCGCCAAGGACCCCAACACGGTGAAAGTGGTGACTGACGATTGCGGCCGCGCGCTCTATTTTTCGCGCCACCCGATCCCTTTTGACAGAGACGGCACCGGAGGAGTCAAGAGGTACAAGCACATAGGCATCTATGCCTATACGCGCGAGGCTCTCGATCTTTTCCACTCGCTGCCCGAATCGTCCCTCGAATCGGCGGAAAAACTCGAACAGCTCCGTTTTCTCCAAAACGGGGTTGCGATCTACGTTGTGGAAACCCCCTTCGACACGGTGGGAGTGGACACTGAGGCCGATCTCCAGCGGGTAAACCGCATGCTCTCCGAGGCCGCTACCTCCTAAGGGACTCCTTCCCCGCAAAATCCGCATTAAAGTTTTCTCCCGTTTCTCCCGAATCTTAGGAAGGAAGCAAGAGGCGCTCCTGTTTGAAACGGGCCGGAGAAAAGCCCTCCGGTTCCAGCCCGGAATCGGCAGGCAAGATCGATTACGCATCGGCAAAAGGATTGTCAAAGCCATGGATTCAGCATACAGCGGGACGGCCGAATCTGCAGAACGTCCCCCCGTTTCCCATCGCTCCCCGGGTAAGAACGCGGGCGATGCGGTCATGTCCGACAAAGTCTTCAACCGCCTGAGCGGTTTTATCCATGAATCGTGCGGCATCAAGCTGCCCCCCGTCAAAAAGACAATGCTCGAGGGCAGAATCCGAAAACGCATGCGCATATTGAACATCGATCGGTTCGAGGACTACTGCGAGCATGTTTTCAGTGCGAGCGGGTCCGCGCAGGAACTGATCCATATGATCGATGCGGTCACTACCAACAAGACCGATTTTTTTCGCGAACCGGATCATTTCGAATACCTGGTGCGGGTGGTCTTGCCGCAGGTGAGCGGCAGGGGAGGCCTCGGGGCCGGGGAAAATTTCATCGCATGGAGCGCAGGATGTTCGACCGGAGAGGAACCATACACTCTGGCCATAGTTTTGAGCGAATTCGCTGCCCGCAACCCGGGCTTTGCGTTCTCGATTCTTGCCACCGACATCTCGACGGCAGTATTGGACAAAGCGAAAAAGGCGATCTACGAAGAGGAGAAGATTTCCCCCATTCCGATCGAGCTTCGCAAAAAATACCTCCTGAGAGGCAGGGACAAGCACAAGGGGTTCATTCGGATCGCGCCCGACCTGCGGTCCCTGGTCAAGTTTCGACGCCTCAACTTCATGGACCCCGATTACGGGATGAGGGAGAGCGTTCAGGTTATCTTCTGCCGCAACGTGATCATCTATTTCGACCGGCAGACACAGGAAAAAATTCTTACGCGCCTCACACAGAGACTGGCGCCGGGCGGGTATTTGTTCATGGGCCACTCCGAGAGCCTCTACGGAATGAATCTTCCGCTGGAGCAAACCGCGACCACGGTGTACAGGAGGCTGTGAAAACACCCCTCAGGACCCGGGAAGTGAAACATGTCAGCATTCATATCGGGGAATATCATGCCAGTAAAAAGCCTGCGGTCATCGGCACCCTTCTGGGTTCGTGCATTGCCGTGTGCCTCATCGATCCGGTGGAAAGCATCGGCGGGATGAACCACATCCTCTTGCCGGGCAAGGCCGGTATCGGCTGTTACGATGATGTCTCCCGCTACGCGGTAAACTCCATGGAACTGCTGATCAACAACATCATGAGGCTTGGAGGCAAAAGAAATCTTCTCCAGGCAAAAGTCTTTGGCGGAGCCAATGTTGTGCCGTGCATCTCCGAGGAAAACGGCATGGGGAGAAAAAACGCGGAGTTCGTTCTCCAATTTTTGGAACTGGAGGGTATCCCGGTTTTGAGCCATGACCTGGGCGGGGTCAATGCGAGAAGAATCTACTTTCGAACGGATACCGGAGAAGTTTTGCTGAGACGGATTCCTTCCGCAAGGCAGCAGGCGGTGAGGGCCGGCGAACTGGAGATGCAGGAACGGTTGCGTAAAGAAGTCGATAAGGCCGGAGAAATAACTCTGTTCACGTGAGAGGGATAGACCTTGGACAAGAAAATCCGAGTGCTGATTGTTGATGATTCCGCGCTTGTCAGGCAGACACTTCAGGATATCCTGAGCTCGGACCCCCATATCGAGGTAATGGCGACCGCCTCCGACCCCCTGATCGCGGCGCAAAGGCTGCGGGAGGAAGTCCCGGACGTAATCACGCTCGATGTCGAGATGCCGCGCATGGATGGGCTCACCTTTCTGCAAAAGCTCATGTCTCAACACCCCATCCCGGTGGTCATCTGTTCGAGCCTTACCGAAAGGGATTCCGAGACCACCCTGAAGGCGCTCGAATACGGAGCGGCTGAAATCATCCAGAAGCCCAAACTCGGCACCAAGCATTTCCTGGAAGAATCGAGGGTGCGCATCTGCGATGCGGTCAAAGCGGCCGCCCATGTCAAGGTGAAGCGAACTTTCGAACGAAGGAAAGTCGAGCCAAAGCTCACCGCCGACGCCGTCATTGCAAAGCCCAAGTCCGGGGCGATGATCGAGACGACCGAAAAGGTAGTCATGATCGGGGCTTCCACAGGGGGCACCGAGGCGCTGCGGGTCTTACTGGAAGCCCTTCCTGCCGATTGCCCCGCAATCGGGATCGTCCAGCACATGCCCGAGCACTTCACGGCGGCCTTCGCCAAGCGGCTCGACGGGATCTGCCGCATCTCGGTAAAGGAAGCGCAGGACCAGGATACCCTGGTGCGCGGCCGCGCCCTGATAGCGCCAGGGAATCGCCACATGCTGCTCAAACGCAGCGGCGCACGCTATTTTGTGGAAATAAAAGATGGCCCTCTCGTCTGCCGTCACCGCCCCTCGGTGGACGTCCTGTTTCGGTCGGCGGCCCGCTATGCGGGGAAAAATTGCGTGGGCGTCATAATGACCGGCATGGGAGACGACGGAGCAAGAGGCATGGCGGAAATGAAGGAGGCGGGTGCAGCCACCATCGCCCAGGACGAAAAGTCCTCGGTAGTCTTCGGAATGCCGCAGGAGGCGATCAAGAGAAATTGCGTCGACCGTGTCATCTCCCTGGAAAATATCGCCGGACAGATTCTAAAGCTTTGCGGCGAGAGGGGTTGTTAGTTGCTAGTTGCTGGGTAAGCCTTGACCTCGGGGCTTTTCTCCCCTACTTTTTCCTCGCAGATGGTCGGCATGCAATCGTTTACACGGGAGGAGCCCCCTTGGCAGACACCAGGAAAGAAACCGACAGCTTCGGCGAGATCGAAGTGGGCGCAGATAAATTATGGGGAGCTCAAACCCAGCGTTCCCTCGAACATTTCAGTATCGGACGCGATCTGATCCCCAAAGAAATGATCACCGCCTATGCGCTGCTAAAAAAAGCGGCGGCAATCGCCAATCACGAGGGAGGGAGGTTGGGGGGCGAGCAATACAGGCTCATCGTTTCAGCCTGTGACGAAATCCTTGCCGGCCGCCATCAGGACATGTTCCCGCTGCATGTCTGGATGACGGGCAGCGGCACCCAGTTCAACATGAACGTAAACGAAGTGATCTCCAACCGTTCCTGCCAACTCGCCGGTACTTCACTGGGCAGCAAAACTCCCGTTCACCCCAACGATCACGTCAATATGGCGCAGTCGTCAAACGATACGTTTCCTTCCGCCATGAACATCGCGGCGGCGTTGAGCGTAAAACGGCGCCTGATCCCTGCGGTGAAATCGCTTCACGATTCGATCGAGGCCAAGGCAAAAGAGTGGAAAGACATCATAAAGATCGGCCGCACCCACATGCAGGATGCGACCCCGCTCACCCTGGGCCAGGAGTGGTCCGGCTATGCGGGGATGCTTGCAGACAACCTCGAGCGGATCGAGGACGCCTTGAAGGGTGTCTATCTTCTGGCCCTGGGGGGAACGGCCGTGGGGACGGGGATCAACTCGGCGCCCGGATTTGCCGAAGCCGCTGCAAGGTCTCTTGCCGAACTCACGGGTCTGCCCTTTGCCGGCGCCCCCAATAAGTTCGCGGTACAGGGCGCGCACGACGCCCTCGTCCAGCTTTCCGGAACACTGCGCACCCTCGCCGTATCGCTTTTCAAGATCGCCAATGACATCCGGCTGCTCTCCTGCGGTCCGCGCGCCGGGCTCGCCGAACTTACGATCCCCGAAAACGAACCCGGTTCCTCGATCATGCCGGGCAAGGTGAACCCCACACAAATCGAAGCCCTCACGATGATCGCCGTGCAGGTGATGGCAAATGACCTGGCCGTGGGGTTGGGGGGCGCGGGGGGCCACCTGGAGATGAACGTCTATAAGCCCCTCATGATCTTTAACCTCATGAACTCCCTGACGATCCTCGCCGATGGCTGCACAAACTTCCGGAAGTTTCTCGTAGAGGGCACCAAACCCAATCTCGACAAAATCAGCGAATACGTCCAACGATCGCTCATGCTCGTCACCCCGCTTGCCCCGGTTATCGGCTATGACAAAACGTCACAGATCGCCCACCATGCGATGGAAAAGAACCTCACGCTAAAGGATGCGGCGCTCGAGCTGGGTTTTGTGACCGCCGAAGAGTTCGACCGCATCGTCGACCCGAAAAAGATGGTCACGCCGTACGTTGCGACCGAGTGAAGCGAATCCCGGGGGCGAAAGCCCCCGCGCTTTTCATTCTCCCTTCCGAACTCCGATCCGCTGTGGTATAGTCGGCCCCTCGACTGCAACGGGACTACCAGGGCGGGCCAAAATGGCAAAGAAAACACTTTTCATAGCGCTGCTTTTCCTCATCGGATGCCTTTTTTCGGGGGGTGTTTGCCTTGCGGCTTCGCCGGCCCCGGCGGCAAGCGGGAACCAGGTCGAGGCCGTGGTCATCAAGGTCGACAAATGGGCCGTGTATGTGCCCAACCGGGTTTTCTATTTCGATACGAACATGGGCAAAAGCGAGCTGCAAAAATTGACGGGCGAGGCCGAGAGGCTGCGCAACCACAAGGCCCTGATCAGCTTTTCTCTGACCGGACAAGACCAGCGCGCCGTGATTACCGATATCGCTCCCGCAGCGGAGCAGCAATATCCCCGGGCACCGTCACAGCAAGCGGCCGCGCCTCCTGCCGGAGTGCAGGGCAATACCACACCCCAGCCCTCCTCCACACCCCCGGCGCCTTCGGGGCAGAATACGTACGGGCAGGCACCCGCCCGGCAACCGGAACCGGCGGGTGAGTTGCCGGCAAATGAAGCGCAGAGCCCCATCGGGGATGCGCAGATCGCTACTTTTGTGGAGGCTTTGCGGCTTTCCGCCCCTCGCGGCGCAAACCCCGAAACCGGGCTCTACAGCGACTGGAAAATCAAAGCGCAAAACATCCGCCGCTGGTCAAAGAGCTGCACGGGAACGGAGATGGACCCCGAAGAATTTGCTGCCGATCCCGGGCAGGCCCGCGAGATCCTCGCATGCGTCATGGGGAAAATCCTGCGCCAACAGTTTGCGATCTGCGGCAACAAAGCAATTGCCGTGCGCCGTGCCGCATCCTGGTGGATGACGGGAAATCCCGACAGCTACGACACTCCGCCAACCGACTCCTACACCAAAAGAGTCCTCAACTTCTACACGATGCTGCGCGATGCCAATCGATGAGAAAAACCCGGCGCTGGCTCAGTGACGCGCTTCCTCACCGGCTCGCGAGTTCTCTCCTTTAAACTTGCCTATCGTTTCCACAATCGATTTGAAGGCAAATTTTTCTTCGTCGATCTCGCCTCGCGTGCGAAATCCCAGCCTTCGCAGGACGGGTAGAGGCGGGCACCACCCCAGCAACGCGTGCTGGAGTAAAAATACCGTGACGGCTGCGGGCAGCAGGAGCCATTTCTTGTCTCTTGTGGCAAGGAGCGCCCCCGCCAGCGCAAGCGTTGCCGCATTGGCCTCCAATACCCTTTCCACATCCCACTCCCGGTCGAGCGCATCGATTCTTTTCTCGATGTTTTCCAGGTCCTGCGAGGCGTATTTGCCTACATTTTCCTTGGTCTGTTTTTCTATGTCTTCGAGCACCTCGGGGTCGGTATGCTCGGGAACTCTCCAGAAAGATGCCGGAAACTGCATGACTATCATCCTTTCCAAATAAAAAGGGGCCCCGGGAGGAATGAGGCCGAATCCCGCCCTGGCGATTCAGCCCCCACTCCCCCTCGCTGATTCGTTCGACAGAGCCGAACTGACGGTTACTCGCCGGACTCCGAACTGCCGGATCCGGGTTGGTTATTGCCCATGGACCCGCTTTGATCATTTTGATAATTCGGGTTCGTATTGCCGGGCTGGGTATTCATGCCGCCGCCCGGATTGCTTTGATACCCGGGATTGGTATTGCCGGGCTCGGTGTTCATACCGTTACCGCTCCTGAAGTTGCCGGTCCCGGGAGTGGTTTGGCCTCCCGGGTTGCTGGTGCCGATTCCGGCCCCGGAGCTTCCCGCCCCGCCTGCGGACCCTCCGGTCTGCGCTAACGCTCCGGAGACCAGAAAAAGCCCGGCAAGCAGTATGACCGAAAGGGCCGTACCAATTTTTTTCGCAAATACTTTCATTTCACTTCTCCTTTTGACCTTTCAGGTAATCTTTGGTAGGCATGCCTCTAGCTACACTATAAACCTAAAAATTTCGCCCACAACCCCCGCACATCGGCCCCGCCTTCAAGCTCTTTTGTGGCGTGCACTCGCACGAGAAAAAAAATGGAACTGCAGCGCGGGTTTCGAGTGAGGGTCCCCCCCGTCGAAACGTTCGGCTTCTTATATTGCAACCATCGTTTGCCAAACGGAAAAGGCACTGCCTTCGAGGAGGACTCCATGTCGGGACCCCGTAGCGGAAATACAAGACTTTTATTCGTTATTTCAGGCTTTCTGACTCTGGTCCTTCTCCCGGGACGAGCCTCCTCCTACAACTGGCTGCAGTTCAACGGCGATCCTCAACACAGCGGCAACAACTCTTTAGAACGAACGATCACCAGGGAAAATGTCGGCCAACTCCGGGAGCTTTTTACCGTGCACTTGCCGGCCGCAGCCGACGGGGCCCCGGTGTACCTCGGAGGCGTAAAGACTCCGGGAGGCGTGAAGGACCTTCTTTTCGTGACCACCAAAACCGGCCGACTCATCGCCCTTGACGCCCGAAGCGGGGCACTGGTGTGGCAAGGTGGAACCGCTTCGGGCAAATGCCGGATAAATCGCGGTTCCCTTCCCTGCTACACCACTTCCTCCCCCGCCATCGATCCCGACCTCCGGAATGTGTACTCCTATGGTTTGGACGGCTACGTCCACAAATACCGGGTGCATGACGGTTCGGAAATCAGGGGGGGCGGATGGCCCGAGGTTGCCACCCGAAAACCCTTCGACGAAAAGGGCTCCTCTGCCCTCACGATCGCAACGGCCAAAAACGGCATAAGCTACCTCTATGTTGCCAATTCGGGATATCTGGGCGACAGGGGCGACTACCAGGGACATCTTACGACCGTAAACCTTGCCGACGG
>JBMFWU010000066.1:12265-29254 GCA_049964955.1 Syntrophobacteraceae bacterium | reverse complement strand
CCTTTACCCCTAATAAGTCGATAAGTCTTCCAAAGAGAGACTCCCGGCCAAATTTCCGGCTCTGACTCCGGGCCGAAAATGCACCTGATATTGGAAAACTTCCAGTAAGAATAACATTGCAGTTCAGGTCCGCAAGAATAATACCGGCAAAAACCTCGCAACTTGATGAATATGGCGTAGCAAAAGCGCCTGGCAACAAATTGAAGATTCATTTTCACACGGACATTTCCGGTAGCAGAAAAGCCCCGTCACCGCAGACATCTTGCCATCATTACAAAAATGTAATGTCCCCGCAATAATCTTGTAATGTTTTGAAAAGCCCCCGGCAATGTTCCTGGTATATGCAATATTGGAGTTCCCGGAGAAAGTATTTGAAAAATCCAGTTTTTTTTAACCAGATGCTTTATTCATGATGGAGAGGTTTGAGATGTTCCATTCAATTTGGCTGGCCTACGCGGGTCTCGCATTGATAGGGTTCACCATAGGCGGCTACGGCACGCTGGTAGGCGCGGGCGGCGGATTTATGCTGATGCCGGTGCTGTTGCTGCTCTATCCGCACACTCACCCCAGCGAGCTCGCCGCCGTTTCTCTGGCCTGTATTCTCATCAATACGATTTCCGGTGGGATTGCCTTTGCAAAACAGGGCCGCATCGATTATCGTTCCGCCCTTCTTTTCGCGATCACGATCATTCCCGGGTCGATTCTGGGCGCGATGGCAACCAAGTATGTTCCACGCTCCTATTTCGAAGGGGTTTTCGCGCTGTTTCTGATCGCCCTGTCGATTTTTATGTTCGTAAAGAAAACCGATTCCCAGGGTAGTAAACCTGCAGGGAGCTTGAAAAAATCTTCCCCCATGCGCAAGCCGATCACCAAGGCGTTGAACGGGATTGTTTTCGAGTACGAGTATAATCGCGCCTTCGGGGTAACCATTTTCTTTTTCCTGGGCTTCATAGTAAGTTTTCTGGGCATCGGGGGCGGCGCGCTCATCGTGCCGACATTAATCTACCTGCTAAATTTCCCTGTCTTTATCGCTGCAGCCACCAGCACGCTCATTATAGCCATCGTGTGCTCTACGAGCACCATAATGCATGTCGCATTAGGCTCTTTCCATTGGTGGGGAGTTATACATATAATGGCGATAGGCGGTGGAATGATATTCGGGGCACAGGTCGGCGCCCATTTGTCCGCCAAAGTCAAAGGGAGCCTGATCGTCAAGTGCCTTGCGGCGGCATTGGGGGCGGCGGGAATCAAGATGATCCTGGCTGCCCTGGCAATTTAGGAAAGAGGTTGACAGTAGATGCCTATAATCACTATTTCGAGAGGCTCGTACAGCCACGGAAGGGAAGTAGCCGAAAGGCTGTGTGCGCAACTGGGCTACAGGTGCCTGTCACGGGAGATACTCCTGGAGGCTTCGGAACAATTCAACACTCCTGAAATCAAAATGGCAAGCGCCATTCACGACGCACCCTCGATCCTCGAACGTTTCACCTACGGCAAGGAAAAGTATATCGCCTATTTCCGGGAGGCCCTGCTGCGCCACTTCCTGGAGGACAATATCATCTACCACGGTCTGGCCGGGGAATTTTTCGTAAAAGGGATCCCGCATGTGCTCAAGGTAAGGATCCTCGCCGATATCAAGGACCGGATCGCTCTGGAGAGGATGAATTTCAAGGCAGGATCGGAGGATCAGATTGCGAGACAACTCGAAAAGGACGACGAGCAGCGGCGCCGCTGGAGCCAGCATCTCTACGGCATCGACACGCGGGAGCCTACTCTCTACGACCTGGTGATCCATATCGGCAGGGTCGGTGTGGACGAAGCGGTGGGGATTATCGCCGAAACTGCGGCAATGGACTGTTTTCAGTCAACGGAGGAGTCGCGCAAGCAGATCGCTCTTCATTATAAGGCCGCTCGGGCACAGGCGGCCCTGGTGCAACAAATCCCTTCGGCGAAAGTGGACGTCGAGGAGGGCGAGTTAGTCGTCTCCATCCAGGGACACGGGGATTTCATGGGCGACGACAGGAAACTCACTGCTCAAATCGAAGAGATTGTCGACGAGAAGGGAGACGTAAAGGTAAAGGTCAGGCTGACTAACCGATAGTATGGCTACTACCCTTTCCGCCCGATGATTTCCTCGGCTACGGTAACGGGATGAAGGCCCGCCTTGGACATCGGCCTCGACTCAAACCGTACTCAATTCAGCAGGTAATCATCGGGCCTGCGGCACAACGCCCTGTGGCAAAGCTCCCTGGAATCCTCATGCCAGCTGAGCGCAAGCTCAAGGAAGGCGGCAAAAAAGCCCAGAGAAACCAGGAGATATTTGACATCCCAAAGCAACAGGGCCAAAATCCCGGCGAACGCAGTAGCGACCAAAAAGCAAATTGTAACAATTCTTTTCCTGATCATGCCACCTCCTCCGAGGCTCTTCGGAACGAAGACCTTCGACACATTCGGTGCACCCGGGCGTGGGAGCGCTCCATCAGTTCGGAATCAATTGCCTTTTTAGCATTTCCTCCCTGTAGGCCTTGAGCAGCTGCCCCCTGGTGATGACCCCCCTGATTTTTCCATTCTTACCGGCGTCGGGGTCTATGACCGGGAGCTGTTCCAGGTCGCAGGAATTGAATTTATTAAGGGATGAGGCAAGCGACTCATCGGGGGTCACGAACACAAAGTGGGAATTGGAGATGTCCGCCGCCCGCAGGGAATTGTCCTCGCTTTCCCCCTGCATGTACTCTTTCAAATCCGCAAAGGATACCACCCCGGCGAGCGACTCTTTTTCGTCGAGCACATAGAGGCAATTGCCGCCGTTATTCAAACACTTCTGCAGGACCACGTCGTAGGAGGCCGAAGAAGGAACGGCAACGAAGACCGGCTCCATGACATCGCGCACCCTCACGTTGGACAACACCCCCATCTCACGGCCTGCGTGAATGTCGATGCCCCTGCCACTCAGGTTAAGGGTATAGATCGAACCCTTCAGAATGCTTTTCTGTATGACGGCTGCAAGGATGCAGGCGGTCATCATGGGAAGAATGACCGTGTAGTCGTTGATCATCTCGAATATCATGACGATAGCCGCCATGGGCGCCTGCACGACCGCCCCCAAAACCGCTCCCATGCCCACGATGCCGTAGCCTCCGGCCTGAGGGATCATGTGAGGCAAAAAGTCGTGAAAAATCATACCCAGCCCGCTTCCCAAAGCGGCGCCCATAAAAAGAGAGGGGCAAAGCACGCCGCCGCATCCGCCGGAACCCAGGGTGAGAGCCGTCGCCACTATCTTTGCCGCGAGCAGGATGAAAAGAAGGCCGAGTGAGAATTTACCGTTTATCGCAGCCAGATAGGGGCCATGGGCGAAACCCAATACCTGGGGCAGCCAGACGCCCATAATTCCCACGAGCAACCCGCCAAGGGCAGGTTTATATACGGTGGGAATTTTCACCTTGTGGTGAAAAAAGGAATGTGAGACCTGCATGAGTCGCACAAAGCCGGCGGAGACAAACCCGGCGGCGATTCCCAAAATGGCGTAGAGGCCGATCTCCCAGGGGCTGAAGAGCTGGTAGGCGGGAATCTGCAGGGCGAATTCTCCGTGAAAAAGAAAGGCCCTGGAGAGAGCCGTAGCGACCACCGCAGAGATGACGATCGGGCTGAAGGAGTAGACGTGAAACTCGCCCAGCACGACCTCGATGGCGAAAAGGACCCCGGCGATGGGGGCATTGAAGATCGCGGCAAGTCCCGCGCCGGCCCCGCATGCGGCCATGAGGCGCCCCGAGGGCCCCTCGACCCCGAAAAGCTGCCCGACCCCGGAGCCGAAGGCCGAGCCGATGCGCACAATCGGCCCCTCGCTTCCCGCCGACCCGCCGGAGCCGAGGGTAAGAGAAGATATCAGCATGGTGAAGAGGCCGCTTGTCCATTTGATGGCGCCGTTTTTAAAGGCCACCGCTTCCATGGTGGCGGGAATGCCCTCGATTTGCGCCTCCTCCGGCCATTTCCAGAAGAAGGGAGCAAGCAAAAGCCCGCCCAACGCAGGCATAAGAGCCACAATCCAGAGGTGTCCACCAACAAGCCGCGGCAGAAACGTCCCGAAAAGCCAGGAAGAGCCTTCGAGCATTCTTTCAAAAAAAACGGTCCCAAGCCCGACGACAACGCCGATTAGTGCCGCCACGATGATCAGAACAGTTTGTTCGGACAACTTCAGATTGAAACTGCGCAAGACCAACCGGAAAACTTTACGAATATTCCAAGTGGAAATGAAACCAGCCATGAGCGAAACTCTCCGGAAACAGCGGGAAACGGCCTGGTGCGGAAAGCGACGGAAAGACCGCTGTTAGCACCTTCGCTTTTTCTTATAACATCCGCCCCGTTTACCTCAAAGAATTATCCGGAACGTAAGGACAGGAAAACACGCTCCCCGACGACTGAACGGGTGAGACCAAACCACTTGGGACAGCTGGGATAAGTACTTCCAGTATAACTCCGAATAGATTACAATGAAGTTCAAAATGGGTACTGTTCGAGAACTTTTCGTAGCTCCGACAAACCCGGGAAGATAGCCACACAAAGGAGTCCGGGATGTCCATCGTCACGATTTCGAGGCAGGCTTACAGCAGAGGCGGGGAAGTGGCTCAAAGAGTCGCACAGACCCTTGGCTACCGCTGCATCGGTCGCGAACTGGTATTGGACGCCTCGAAGGAATTCAAACTGCCCGAAACCATGTTCAACCGGGCCATCCACGATGCCCCCTCCCTTCTCGAAAGGATCACAGACAGGAATAAGAAATACATCGCCTGTTTCCAGGTGGCCCTTTTGCGGCAATTGCGGCTCGATTTCGCCGTCTATCACGGTTTGGCCGGCCACTTTTTCGTGAAGGACGTTCCGCATGCTTTAAAGGTCAGAATCATCGCCGACAGGGACGAGCGTTTGAAGACCCAGATGGAAAGGCTCAATATCGAGCGGGAGGAGGCGCTGCGGATTCTGGAGCATGAGGACGAAGAACGCAGGGAGTGGAGTCTTAACGAATACGGGATCGACACAGCCGACCCCTGTCTCTACGATCTCGTGATCCACCTCGGGGACATAACGGTTGACGATGCGGCAAAGCTTATCTGTTATACTGTTCGATCGGGCCCCTATCGAACGACGAGGCAATCGCAGAAAACGATCGAGGATCTTACCCTTGCCTCGGAGATACGAGCGGCCCTCATAGCAATAGATCTCACCGCCGATGTGCGCGCTAACGACGGCTATGTCGAGGTAGAGGTGAAGTTTCCCCCGATCCCTTCCCGGGAAAAAAAGGAACTGGTCCACGAGATGAAAACGGTGATAAGATCGCTTCCCGGCGTCCGATGGGTCGCGGTGAAGACGACCGGTTTCGTCAAGGGATAGACATTTCATTCTCCCCCCAAAGGGGCTTTTAGGAGTCGCTCATGGCCATAATCACGATTTCCAGGGGTTCTTACAGCAAAGGCAAAGAGGTGGCGGCGCAGATAGCCGAAAAGCTTGGCTACCGGTGCATTGCCCGTGAAGTCATTCTCGATGCCTCCAAGGAATTCAACATCCCGGAAATCAGGCTGGTGAGAGCGATCCACGACGCCCCTTCGATTCTCGACAGGCTGACGGGCGGGAAGGGAAAATACATAGCTCTTTTCCGGTCGGCCCTTCTCAGGCAGCTGCGCTCGGACAACGTGGTCTATCACGGCCTGGCGGGCCATTTTTTCCTGACCGGCATAAAACATGCCCTGAAGATCCGGATCATTGCCGACATGGAAGACCGGATCAAGACGGAGATGGAGCGCGAGAAGGTGGCGCGCGAGGAAGCGATGCGCGTTTTGACAAACGACGACGAGGAGCGCAGGAAATGGAGCCGCAACCTCTACGGAATCGACACGGCCGACCCCAGTCTCTACGACCTCGTCATCCACATCCGCGACATCACGGTGGAGAACGCGGTGAGCCTGATTAGCCACGTAGCCACGCTCGACAGGTTCCAGGCCACGACGGAGTCACGGAAATTTATGGAAGACCTTTCGCTCGAGGCCGACGTCAGGGCCGCCATTTTCGACTTAAAGCCGGATGCCGAGGTAAAGGCGGACAGCGGACGTGTACAAGTCGGGGTGAAGCTTCCCTCCCTGCCCATGGTCGAAGAACGGGTGCTGGTCGAGGAAATGCGCAAAATAGTGCGCTCGGTTCCGGGCGTTACCCAAGTCGATGTAAAACGCTCCACGTGATCAAATGGAGTGACGGACGGCTTTTCCCCGGCGCACCGGGCAAGACATGAGGCAACAGAGGGGAGGAGAGACGCATTGGCCACGATTACAATATCCAGGGGTTCGTACAGCAAGGGCAAGGAAGTGGCCCAGAGGGTCGCCGAAAGGCTGGGCTACCGGTGCATCGCCCGCGAGGTGGTCCTGGATGCCTGCAAAGAGTTCGACATTCCCGAAATTCAGCTCCGCCGGGCGCTTCATGATGCGCCTTCCATTTTCGAAAAATTCACCCAGGGCAAGGAAACCTTCATCGCCTATTTCCGGGCCGCCTTTCTGAGCCACCTGGTGGCGGATAATGTCGTCTACCACGGCCTTGCCGGCCATTTTTTCGTAGAACGCGCCCTGCATGTCCTGAAGGTCCGAATTCTGTCCGACATGGAAGACCGCATAAGGCTTGAGATGGAACGGGAGAACGTGTCGCAGGAGGAGGCGCAGCGCGTCTTGACCAACGACGACGAGGAGCGCCGCAAATGGAGCATGGACCTCTACGGGATCGATACGGCCGACCCCGCTCCCTATGACCTGGTCATCCATATAAAACATGGGACAACGGTCGAGCATGCCGCCGGCATCATCTGCGAGGCGGCTGCCTTGCCGGGTTTCCAGAGAGACGCATGGTCGCAGAAGGCCATCGAAAACCTCGCGCTTACGGCCAAAGTGAAGGCCGCCCTCGTACGGATAAAGTCGGACGCCGAGGTGAGCGCCAGTAACGGGTTCGTGCGTATCAATGTAAAGGTCCCGATCGAAGAGGAAGCGGAGGTCGTCCAGGAGTTGAAGACGGCCGCAGAGTCGGTTCCGGGGGTGAGCCGGGTCGATGTCAAGGTGGCCCACAGGGTCAAGTGGAGCGACGGCCGCCTTTTCCCGTGAGTTTTGCGCCGGAAAACCCGCCCGGCTATCTCACTCGGGGGTTCCCGTCAGATATTTTTTCCCCTCCGGCCACAGGTTCATCACCTGCCGAAGGATGGCCAGTTCCCCCAGGTGATAGGCGTTGTGATCGGCGGCAAGGACTACTTCGCGAAACACAGTATAGTCCGGGGCGTGGGCAAGCGGGGCGAACAGGTCGGTTTTCGGGTTTTCGACCATGGCGATCAGAGACTCGAGATCGGCCCGAAAGCCGGCAAGGGTCTTTTGCCAGGCGTTTTCGTCTGCTCTTTCCTCCGGCCCGGGGCGGTAGCCTTCGGGATAATGGGGCGAAATGTGGGCGGGGTCGCGAATGAATTCCAGAATGTCCCACTGGGCGATGCGCATGTGCTCGACCAGCTGCCAGAAACTGTAGGGCACCTGCGCCGCTTTTTCATTGATGTGCTCCAGTGGAAAATCGGGGACTATTTCCTCGAAGCCCATGTGGGCGTTCCCCCCCCGGAGAAGCTCGGAGAGTTCCTGCCGGATCGTTTTTTGCGGATCCATGATCGTCCTTTCGGTTTCGGGCGGTTGAACATTAAATAGGCAGCACCCGATTCGGTGTCAATCTTTCGAACCTCACGCTTCCAGGGGGCAGCCGGTGACGATTGAAAGCGTTATCATTTTTGCGTCTTCGCGGCTTCGCGTCTTCGCGTGAGAAAAAAAACGAGGTCCCCGTGGAGCGCAATCCCATCGATATACATATCCGGGTGCAAGCTTTCACCCTCGAAGGAAACCGCCTCCTGGCCGCGGGGGACGCCGAGGGGGCCGCGGAATGCTTCCGGAAAGGCCTGGGGCTCATCCGCGGTTTTAGCCGAGCGCTCTTACACCTCGCAGCCCTGTTGAAACAATATGGAGAACCGGAAGACGCGGAAAAATTCGCCACTTTGGCCGCCTCCCTTTTCCATGAAAATTCCGCAATTCCCGCCACCCCCGATCCGCCCCATGAGCAACCGCCGATCCTTGCCGAAGCGGCGGCGGAATGCCTGGCGGCGCTGCGCCTCGAGCCGGGTTCGCCGGCAGTGTGGACGAATCTGGGCGTGCATCTGGCGCGCGCCAAACGGGAGGAGGAGGCCGAGCAGTGCTATCGCACGGCGATCGAACTCGACGATGATTTCTCCAATGCCTACTTCAATTTGAGCTACCTGCTGCTGCGCCGGGGGGAGTTCGAGGAAGGCTTGCACTGCCGGGAGAGTCGAAAATCGCACGGCCACCTCGACAACTACTTTACCTTCCCGCGCTGGAACGGCGAACCGCTGCAGGGCAAATCAGTGATCATCGGCTTTGAGGGCGGCCACGGGGACATGATCCACTTTTGCCGCTACGCCTCGGTGCTTAAGGCCATGGGAGCGGGGCGAATCTCGATTGCCTGTCACCCGGGTCTCAAGACTCTTTTCGAGACCTTGTCCGGCTGCGACGAAGCGCTTTTCTTTCCCGAAGAAGTACCCACCGACGGCTGGGATTTCTGGACGCTCGCGATGAGCCTGCCCTACCTCTGCAAGACACGTCTGCACAACATCCCGGCCCCGATTCCCTATCTTGAGGCCGATCCCGCACGAGTGGCCAAATGGTCGCAGCGGCTTCCGCCCTCCGGCCTAAAAATCGGCCTGGTCTGGAGGGGAAACCCGAAGTTTGAAAACGACAACCACCGGTCTCTGCCGTCCCTCGACGTCCTCGCACCACTTGCAGCGCTGCCGGGCGCCCATTTTGTAAGCCTCCAGAAGGGCCAGGGAGAGGAAGAGGCCAAACTGCCTCCGGCCGGGCTTCGCCTGCTCGCCCTCGGAACCGATCTGCGCGACTTCGCCGATACGGCCGCCCTGATGGCCTCTCTGGACCTTGTGATCAGCGTCGATACGGCCGCAGCCCATCTTGCCGGAGCCATGGGGAAACCCTGCTGGGTTCTGCTTCCCGACCACCTGCCCGATTGGCGCTGGCTCACCGGACGCACCGATTCGCCCTGGTACCCGAAGGGTATGCGCCTCTTCCGGCAGCCCCCCGGTGGAAGCTGGGACGAAGTGGTCGCCTCCGTGAGGGAAGCGCTCCAGCTTTTCATGGAAGAGCCTTAAAAGCGCGGGGGAATGTTTCCCCCGCGCCTTTGACCTTTGACTTTTGACTTTTTGACTTTTTGACCTTCGACCTTTTCGCTATACCCGCAGGATGATCGCCTCGCCCTGGGCAAGCCCTCCGCAGATGGCTGCCACACCCCGGCCGCCTCCGCGGCGTCTCAGTTCGTAGGCCATCGTCATGGTGATTCTCGCGGCGCTCGCGCCCACGGGGTGGCCTATGGCGATCGCCCCACCGTTCACGTTTGTCTTTTTTTGCAGCGCTTCCCATTTTTGCGCATCGCCTTTCGCCAGGATCTTTGTGGAAACAAGAGGCATGGCGGCAAAGGCTTCGTTGATTTCGATGAGATCCATATCGTCGATGGTGAGTCCGGAGGCTCCGAGGGCCTTTTGGATGGTAAAAGCCGGAATCGTTGCGATTTCGCGCGGGGCCGTAGCCGAGGCTACGATGGTTTCGATCGAGGCAAGGGATTGCAGGCCTTTTTCCTCGGCTCTTTTTCGGGTCATCATGAGGATTGCGCTTGCCCCCGCACTCAGGGGGGGAGCATTTCCCGCCGTGACCGTGGGGCTTCCGTAGATCGGCTTCAGTCTCGCCAGGGCCTCCAGGCTCGTTTTGCGTGGCGACTCGTCCTCTTCGATCACCACGGGATCGCCCTTTTTCTGCGCAATGACAACCGGCATGAGTTCTTCGCCGATTTTGAATTTTCCTTCCTCACGGGCCCTCGCGTACTTTTCCTGGCTCCCGAGGGCCCAGGCGTCCTGCATTTGCCTGTCCACCCCGTACTCCAGCGCCACTTCCCCGGCGTCTTTTGCCACCGGGTTGAATCCTTTGGCCATATACCCGAGTTCGAACAGAGGATCGACCAGCCGGATATGGCCCAACCGTTCCCCTTTTCGAAGACCCGGGGCCAGATGGGGCGTTCGGGGCATGTTTTCGGCGCCGACGGCCATGACGATTTCCGCCTCCCCGGCCTTTATGGCCCTTACCCCGAGACGCACGCAGGTAAGGGAGGAACAGCAGGCACGGTCGAGACTAAGAGAAATATTTTCGGCGGGAAACCCGGCCAAAAGCGCGGCCTGACGACCCGGGACGTCGAGCTCGAGCGCCGTTTCCGCCGGAACGCAGCTTCCGTAGCTGATATCGTCCACCTCCTCGGGCCTGACTCCAACCCGCTCGATCACTTCCTTCATGACCATCACGCCAAGATCGATGCTCGCGATGTCGGCCATCGCCGTGTCGAACTTGCTGAAAGACGTTCGCACGGCACTGACGATCACTATTTCCTCTCTGTCTTTCATACCGCCCTCCTCCTTTTTGCTCATTTGGGGGCCATTCTGATCGCTCCGTCAAGCCGTATGACCTCGCCGTTCAACATGGGATTTTCAATGATGTGCAGGGCGAGGTCTGCAAATTCCTCCGGCCTGCCAAGCCGCGAGGGGAAAGGAACCATCTTTCCGAGTGCATCGCGGGCGGCTTCGGGCAGTGATGCCAGAAGGGGCGTATCGAAAATTCCGGGCGCTATGGTCATTACCCGGATACGATATGCCGCGCATTCCCTGGCGATGGGCAGTGTCATGCCCACGATGCCCGCCTTGGAAGCCGAATATGCCGGCTGCCCTATCTGGCCGTCAAAAGCCGCCACGGACGCCGTATTGATAATGACGCCGTTTTCGCCCTCTTCGTTCGGGGTGTTGTTCACCATATGCGCCACAGCAAGGCGCAAGACGTTGAACGTCCCGATCAGGTTGATCCGGATCATTCGTTCGAATGTGGAAAGCGGCAGGGGCCCCTTTTTGGAAAGCACCTTGCCGGGCTCGCCCACCCCGGCGCAGTTGATTACCGTGTTGATGGAGCCGAAGGCTTCCACAGCCTTCCCGATTGCACCAAGAACGTCTTCTTCGCTCGTGACGTCGGTTTTGACAAAAATGACCGAGCCCCCCGATTCGGCCGCAAGCTTTTCCCCTCTTGCCGCATCGAGATCGAGGGCCGCCGCCCTCCCCCCACCTGCAACCAGTTTCCGTATACACGCCGCCCCGAGCCCCGAGGCGCCACCGGTGACAATCGCCCTGCATTCGCTGATTTTCATAGGTTTTTCTCCGTTTTTAGAAGCCCATCATTTTGCCGATAATTGCCTTCATGACCTCCGTGGTTCCGGCGAAAATCGAAATCACGCGCACATCTCTGGCAAACCGGCAGATCGGGTATTCCTCCATGTAGCCGTAGCCTCCATGGAGCTGAACACAGTCGTAGGCGACCCGGTTGGCCATCTCCGGTATCCACGCCTTGGACATGGACGCCTTTTTCGTGATCTCACTGCCGGCGATATGGTCGGCAATGAGCGAGTCGAGAAAGGTCCTCCCGAGTTCTATCTCTGTCGCCATTTCGACGATTTTAAAGGTGTTGTGCTGAAAGGACCCAACCGGGCTTCCGAAAATCGTCCGCCCCTTGCAATAGCCTACAGTCATATCGAGCATGGCTTCCGCCATGGACTGGGCCATGAGGCTTGCGACGAGCCTTTCCTGCTGAAGCTTTTGCATCAGGTAGTAGAAGCCTTTTCCCTCTTCCCCCAGAAGATTGGAGACGGGCACGCGGCAGTCCTCGAAGAAAAGCTCGGCGGTGTCCTGACTGCGCCACCCCATCTTGTCGAGCTTTCTCCCGCGGCTAAACCCGGGTGTTCCCGATTCCACACAGAGGAGGCTCACCCCTTTTCGACCCGCCTTGGGGTCCGTTTTGGCCACTACGATCACGAGGTCCGCAAGAATGCCAAGCGAAATGAAGGTCTTCTGACCGTTTAGCACGTAATGGTCTCCGTCGCGAACAGCACTCGTGCGAACGGCTGCGAGGTCTGAGCCCGCGTCTGGCTCGGTCATGGCGATCGCGGTGAGGATTTCACCCGAAGCGCAGCCGGGAAGCCACTTTTTCTTCTGCTCCTCGGACCCGAAACTGTAGATGTAGGGCACGATGATATCGCTGTGGAGGGGCGCAACCAGTCCGGTTACACCATGGTAGGAAAACTCCTCGCAAAGGATGAGCGAACACAGAAAATCCGCCCCCGGCCCCCCGTATTCCTCTTCGAGCCAGGGACACAAAAACCCTTTTTCCCCCAACCTTTTCCAGACTTCGCGCGGCACGATCCCGTCGCTTTCCCACTGGTCGTAGTGAGGCAAAATTTCCCTTTCGAGAAACTTTCGCACCGATTCCCTGAAAATGAGGTGTTCTTCACCGAGCAGTTTTCGTTCCAAACCAAAACCTCCGCGGCTAGCGCCGCAGCCAGATGGCCTAGCCCGCGGCTGGCGCCGCGACCGGATGGCCTAGCCCAAACGGCGGCGAATTATCGTATTTTGAAGACTACGATGGTGACATTATTACAATTTTTGGGGGGTGAAAAGGACAAAATCGCGCGGATTTCGCTCTACGCCGGTAGTAGCAAATGCGACGTATAAACGGGCGCCCTGTCTTTTACGGTATACTGGGGCAGATAATGGGATAGTGTGAGTCCTTAAAAAATTGGTGGCAAGACCCCCCGGGGTCCTCGCGGTGTACTCTTTTTCCTACGCAACCTCGATGTCGACATGTGCTGGAAATTCCCCAAAGAACTCGCTTCTTTTCAATTCCCCCAGGGGGTTGAAAAACCGCATATTGCCATTCTCATCGCAAAGCCAAAACTCTCTTGCGCCCACTTCGAAATAAAGCAGCCTCTTTTCCTCCAACTCGGCGGCGGTGTTCGATGGAGACTCTATTTCAACAACGACTTCAGGAGATTCAGGGAGTTTAAGGTTGCGGATTCCGTGCTTCTTGAGAAATTCTCTGCTTCTCCAGGCGACATCAGCAACCTTGACGCCTTTGGAGGTTTGAACGGGACATTCGGTTACGACCTTCCCTGTTTCCCCGCTAAAGCGTAGAAGCCATTCAAATATGCTTCCCTGATATAAGGCATGCGTGTCCGAGGCCGGAGCCATCATAATCTTTCCCCATTCGTTTGTTTCGATCTTGAAGGGCAGGTCTTTCAGACTTGGATGCTCGACCACTTCACGCCATTCCATTTCCGTGTCTCCTTTCCAGGCAGCGCGGTCCGAAACGGCCTCCGGACGACTCGACTTCCCGAGACCTCCGCTTCAAAAACCAGGCACCAAAGCGACGGCGGCCCCATTGCCACGCACACTATAATCACTATACAATCTCATATTTGCCTTGACCAGCAGTCTTTTGTCGCAGTCTTTTCCGCCTGCGTTCGCTTCAGCTGCCATCGATTCGGAGATATCGATCCGGGACGTCAATCGATATCTCCGGGCGTTACAGGCATTACAATTTCGATGTATGGGAATTCAAAGCGCTTAGTTTCCCCCCTCGTACTTGAAGGAGAGCTTCACCCGGGCACGATACTCGACGACCTTGCCGTTTTCGATACGCATGTCCGTCTTGGTCACTTCGGCAATTCTCAAGTCTCTCAGGCTCTTGCCCGCAGTCTCGACGGCCTCTTTGGCGGCTTCTTCCCAGGAATTCGGGCTGGTTCCGACGAGTTCGACTATCGTGTACGCTGACATGGCAACTCTCCTCTGCGTTGAAAGGAATGGAAAGAATTCTTTTCTCCTCCGTCGACCACATGGCCGATCGGGTACAAACTATCTGCTCTCTTTCTTCCATGACCGGCAGAGTAATCATCGGACGGATTATTGCAACCGGAGGCAAAATTTTGTGCTTCTCCCGATCTCTATATCCCTTCCCCCGCCCGGCGCGGCTTGATCACCCTCCACAAAGAATCGACAAAATAGCGACGCTCATCGAAGAAGTTTTTCCGCACCTCGAATCCGGTTTCCTCGGCCAGGGAGACTATCTCGGATTCCAGGAATTTATGGGAACACTCGGTGTGAATGGGCTCCCAGGCCTCGAAGGAGAAAACGGCGTCCAAGTCCCGGATGAAAACCTCCTGTTTCGCGGTGCTTACCAGATAGCTTTCCACAGCTCCCGTAGCGACCTGGTAGCTGCCGTAATAGGCGAACTCCTCCCGCTCGAACTCGCCGCCCAATTCGCGATTGATCCTGTCGAGCAGGTTCAGGTTGAATTCGCGCGTGATTCCTTCCGGATCGTTATAGGCCCGATTGAGGACCTCTATGTCTTTTTTGAGATCAAACCCTATCAGCACCTGGTCGCGGGGTCTCAGGCACTCCCACAGGCAGCGAAGAAACCTTCGGGCCGCATAGGGTTCGAAATTGCCGATGTTCGACCCCAGAAACAGTGTCAGGTTTCTCGATGCGTTTTCGCCGGCAAGCCACGTCAATCCATCGAAATACTCGGCGACAATTCCCGTAACCTTGAGGCCGGGGGAGAACATCTCTTCAAGGGAAAGTGTGAGGCCGTCTACCGACTCGGGCGAAATGTCGAGCGTTATGTACTCGAATTGGAGCTGCTTTTTGAGAAAGCACTCGATGAGCGACACGGTCTTTCGTCCGTCGCCGGAGCCCAGTTCGATCAGATTAAACGATTTACGCGGCACATACTCCGAAATTTCATTTTTGTAGGCAGTGAGAATTTCCTGCTCGCTTTGCGTTAAATAATAGGCTTCCAACTCGGTGATTTGCCGGAAAAGCTCGGAACCTTTTTTATCGTAGAGATAGACCGAAGGGACTCGTTTGGGTCTTCGGGAAAGTCCTTCGAGAAGGTCCAGCGCGAACGAGCGTTGAAGTGAATGGGGAACCTCGGGCATTAGCACCTCGCGTTCTCCCCTTGCTTTTACGCTTGTCATGAGATTTCCAATCATCTTAAATCCTTTGCCAGTCGGATTCCGGAAAATTGAAAGCGGGTGGCGGGATGCCAGAAATTTCGATAGCTCAGGCGGATGTGGTCTGCGGGAGTCGCGCAGGACCCTCCCCGCAACACTCGCTGGTTATTCATGAATTTGCCGTTGTATTCCGAAAGATCGTTCGGAAATTCTGTAAATCCGGGATAGGGTTCGTAGTGGCTGGAAGTCCACTCCCACACGTCTCCCAGCATCTGCGCCGGAAAGGCGTGATCGGCAGAAGCTACGGGCGCGGGGTGAAGCCTGCCCGCTTCGGCGAAATTACCCGGCAAAAATCCCGCACCAGACTCTCTCGCCGCGTGCTCCCATTCCCGTTCCGTGGGAAGCCGGCATCCCCTGCAATCCGCCCGGACCTCCGACATCCAGTTTGCAAATGCGAACGCCTCGTAAAAACTCACATGGCAGACCGGCTCTTCGAGTTCGACTTCCCGCATTCCGGAAAGCGTAAAAACCCACCATTTTCCATCGAGCTTTTCCCAGTAGAGGGGCGCATTCCATTTGAGCCTCTCGACATCGAACCAGCCGTCGGAGAGCCAGAAAGAAGAGTTGGAGTACCCTCCGTCCTCCATGAATTGGAGAAATTCACGATTGGTGATCAGTCGGTCGGAAAGCGCAAAATCGCAGAGATAGGCCATGTGAATCCCGAGTTCGTTATCCCAGCACCATCCGCCTTCCGCGTTGCCGAATTCGAAGAGGCCGCCGGGAAATTCGATAAACCCGATAGCCTTTGCATGCATCGGTAGGACCGGCTCACTCCTCGGCACATACGCCGGCCGAAGGGAAGGCACGTTTGCATGGTAGATATTCTTTATTTCGGTGTAAAAGAGCTCCTGGTGCTGCTGCTCGTGATTTTTTCCAACCGTTATCACAAAATCGAGTTCTTCGAGCGTCTTTGCCCCCGCCGTTGCAATGAGCTCTTCCATACGTTCGTCTACCGATTTGCGGTATGCATAGATTTCCTCCACCGTCGGCCTGGTCATAAAACCGCGTCTTCCCCGCAAATTTCTTAGACCCGCGCGGTGGTAATAGGAGTTGTGCAGGTAGGCGTAGGCTTCGTCTTCCGGAAGCGAAAGCCCCTGGCCGCGAAGGATGAAGCGCCAGAAAAACCAGCTGGTATGCCCGAGGTTCCACTTGGGAGGGCTTACTTCTTCCGAGGGCTGAACCTGATAGTCCTCGGGACTCAAAGGAACGCACATCTCAAGACTCGCCCGCCGCACCTTCCGAAACATCGCCAGAAGTTCATCGCGCCTCTCCATCGGTTTGTTTCTCCATCACATGGAACAGGGTCTCGATTTCTTTGTCATTCCATGCCATGCGGCGGCGCGAGCCGCCCGGAATGAACCCAACATGCAGCCAAAGCTAAGCACAAACGGGAGAGCGGCAATACGGCGGCAGGCTGCCGAAATGCGGGCCGTAAGCGCGCAACCTGTCTGCGGCGACACGCCGCCGGAGATTGGACTTTTTTTGAACGGTATGATGTCATATAATGACACTACGAAGCCACACAGCAAACAGTTGAGAATTTTTTTGACGGAAGCAGATGTTAATCCGCAGGAGTAAGGCCATGCTGACATACAAAGGGTATACGGGCCATGTCGAATATGACGATGCGGCGGCAATTTTTCACGGGAAAGTACTGGATCTCAAAGATGTCATCGCTTTTCAGGGAAAGAGCGTTGAAGAAATAGAGCGGGCCTTTCGAGACTCTATCGATGATTACCTCGATTTTTGTAAACAAAGGGGTGAAGGGCCTGACAAACCGTTTTCCGGGCGGTTTATGCTCCGCCTGCCCCCGACATTGCACCGAAAAGTGTATATCAGTGCCGTTCGGGAGGGCAAAAGCCTCAATCAATGGATTTCCGAGAAGCTTGAGCGATCTTTGTAGGTTGGGGCGAGCCTCGGCGAACCCCAACAAAAAAGGCAGGCCGAGAGGGCAGTAGGTTGGGGTGAGCCCCGCGAACCCCAACA
>JBMFWU010000066.1:0-12165 GCA_049964955.1 Syntrophobacteraceae bacterium | reverse complement strand
AAAAAAGGCAGGCCGAGAGGGCAGTAGGTTGGGGTGAGCCCCGCGAACCCCAACAAAAAAGGCAGGCCGAGAGGGCAGTAGGTTGGGGTGAGCCCCGCGAACCCCAACACGCGTTCAGAATGCATCCGAACATTCGTCAAGTCGTCAGCCGTCCCCAATGGTGGGGGTTTGAAAGCGGATTTTCTGCAGTAAGCTACCGCAGGGATATCGCAGCTGCCTTTCTCACAGAGCCGTACCCTTACCGGGGATAAAGAAGTTGGACGTGTCCACGCCTTCAATTTCCAGCAGTTGTATTTTTTTCCTGATGCCCCCGGCGTACCCGGTCAAACTGCCGTTGGAACCAACGACCCTGTGACAGGGGATTATGATGGAGATGGGATTGTGCCCCACCGCGCCACCGACCGCCTGGCTGGACATGCTCTTCTTGTTCATCCGGAGGGCCATCTTTTTTGCGATTTTCCCATACGTCGTGTATTGACCGTACGGGATTTCACACAAGATGTCCCAAACAGCTTTTCTGAATTCACCGCCTATCGGGGCCAGGGCCAGATCGGAAATGGGAGGTTTTTCTCCCGCGAAATACGCATCCAGCCATTTCCGGACGGCGGCAAATATCGGCAGGTCCGGCTTTTCAACGAACTCGCCGTCTACGGTGTCGCCGAAATACTTTTGCCCTTCAATCCACAAACCTACCAGGCCCTTGTCATTCGCACCCAGCATAATCCTGCCGACGGGCGATTCATACTGTGCTGAAAAATATTCCATGATACGTCTCACTTTATCCGACCGCATGATGTGTCGGTTGAGGGCGCTGCAATTCTCACAGAGCCGTACCCTTACGCGGGATAAAGAAGTTGGACATGTCCACGCCTTCCAGTTCAAGCAGTTTGATTTTTCTGCTGATGCCCCCGCCGTACCCCGTTAAATTGCCGTTGGCGCCAATCACCCTGTGACAGGGGATGATGATGGAAATGGGATTGTGCCCCACCGCGCCGCCAACCGCCTGGCTGGCCATGCATTTTTTATTCAATCGGGCGGCTGTCTTTTTGGCAATTTCCCCATAGGTCGTGCATTGGCCGTAGGGAATTTCACACAGAAGGCCCCAAACGGTTTGTCTGAATTCGTTACCGGCAGGAGCTATCGGCAATTCGGAAATCGGGGGCTTCCAGCCGGAAAAATAGGCGTCCAGCCATTTTTTTGCCATGGCAAAGGCCGGCAGATCAAAGTTTGCTTCGACACAGTTTTCGACTGGAACATCAAAATGTCTATCCTCGGCAAGCCTGAGGCCGACGATATTTTCACCGTCACTTACCAGAGTGATTTCTCCCAGCAGGGATGGGTAGCTGGTGGAATATAACACATCGATCTCCTTATAAATTATAACGAATTCCACAGATTGACGGTCGCATAGCTTCGCCACGGGCGCCACGCTTCGGCCATTTTCAAAATTTCATTTTCCGATAGCGGAGAGAGAGCTTTCTTGACTCCGTGATCCGTGTGCGGAAAAGCGTCGGGCCAGCCCATGGTGCGCATGGCGATATACTGAGCCGTCCAGGCCCCAATGCCCGGGATGGACAGGAGCTTTCTGATTTCCTCTTCCGGGTGGGAACAAAGTTTGAAATCAAGCTCTCCGTTCACAATTTTGTGCGCCAGACAATAAATGGTGTTGGCCCGAGCGCGCGTAATGCCAATCGGGCCGAGGTGGTTTGAAATCTCGCCGCTCAAGGCTGCGATGTCATGAGCAGAAGGGAAGGTATGCGTTAAACCTTCCATGCCCGTTTCCACGGGTGTCCCGTAGGCTTTCACGAGCCTCCCGGCCAATGTGCCCGCCGCTTTCACCGTTATCTGCTGACCCAGTATTGCCCGCACGGCCATTTCAAAGGGCTCGAAACAACCGGGCAGCCGGAGGCCCGGTACACAAAGGCCGTTGCGGATGTTGTTCATCACCGACAACGTTTCGAAAACCGCGTCGGGATAACAATACAGATCGAACAAATTGCGCACGCGAGAAATCAGGTGCGGCAGCACGGGCAGTAACGCAGGACTGACGGTGATGGTCAGCGCGTTTTTCCCGGGCCGGTGCCCCACCTGCAGCCACCCGTAAATGTTCTTCTCCTCGGCCACGTAACGGACTGCCCGCATGTAGCTGTCGTCGCTGACGACTTCCACGCCGGGAATAGCCCGCCCGGCCAAAAAGCCGAGCATTTGATGCCACTGGTATGGGGGGCGATATCCCAACATCAGGGTGACGTTGCCGTCATTGCTTTTTGTGCCGGAAGCCCGCTTGCGCAACCCGGTGGGTGGCAGTCGGTATTGCTGCTTGAACAGGTCGTTGAATCGCCGCAGACTTCCGAAGCCGGCCGCCATGGCGACATCGGTCACCGAAAGATCGGTATCCGTCAGCAGATTTTTGGCGAGCAACAATCTGCAGGTCTGGAGGTATTGAACGGGCGAGACTTTGAACTCGTCTGTAAACGCCCTGCGCAGATGCCGATCGGAACACCCGAGACGGAGAGCATACTGCGCCATGTTCTGCTCGCTCCCGCAATTTTCTTCGAATAGCCTTGCCGCTTTGCGCGCCAGTGCGGAGGTTCCGTCAATGGGAGCCGAACCCGGCGCAAGCTCGGGCCTGCACAGCAGGCACGGCCGAAAACCGGCCTGCTCGGCGGCCGCAGCGGATTCAAAAAATGTGCAGTTTTCCTCTTTCGGCAATTTCGCTGTGCATACGGGACGACAGTATATGCCGGTTGACGAAACCCCCACGAAAAAGCGACCGTCGAACCGGGCGTCCTTTGCTTTTAACGCCGCATACCATATCCGTTCTTCACCCTTCACCATGAACCCTACCTCTTTTGTAGAAACGTACAACATTTTCTTCTAAAAAACTCGCTGTTTTCGGACATATATTTAAATCAGGCCGCCTGCAGAGCAGGTGACTCGAAGGGCGTAAAAAGTGTCCATCCGGAAATCTGCAACATGTAGGGTGATTTGAGCCCAGGTCCCTCTTTGGGAAAGAGGGATTTAGGGGGATTTTAGGAGGTAGGATGATGACCTCAAAGATTTTGAACTGTATCTGGTTTGATCGTGGCGAGGCTCGTAAGGCTGCTGAATTCTATGCGAGCGTTTTTCCCGATAGTCGAGTCGGCAAAATTACCCGGGCACCGGCCGATTTCCCGTCCGGTAAAGAGGGTGATGAACTGACGGTCGAATTCACCGTCCGCGGTATGCCGTTTCTTGGCCTCAACGGCGGACCGGAGTTCAAGCCAAACGAGTCGGTCAGTTTCCAGGTCATGACCGAACATCAGGAAGAGACGGACCGTTACTGGAATGCCATTGTCGAAAACGGCGGCAGCGAGAGCGTCTGTGGGTGGTGCAAGGATCGCTGGGGCTTTTCCTGGCAGATTACACCACGCCGGTTAACCGAAGGAATCGCCGATCCCGACAGGGCAGTAGCCAAACGCGTGATGGAGGCGATGATGCAGATGAGAAAAATCGATATTGCCGCTATCGAAGCTGCGCGCCGGGGAGGCTCTTAGTGGGAGGTAATTCCAATTTGAAGGACCCGCTGGTTTCTGTATGGAGACTATCTGGTCTCTATCCGGAAACCTTGGAATGCGTCGGGTGCTTCGAACCCCAAGTCCCCCTTTGAAAAAGGGGGACTTGGGGGGATTTTGCAATTAAATCGGCTGTATACTTCTTTTAAATCCCCCCCGCCCCCCTTTGCAAAAGGGGGCATATCCAATACTATTCGTGGCTTACATGGGAGTCCCGGATGGAGACATCTAACGCCTGCCCCCCGATTTCCACCCCCGACTCACGCTTTCTCCTCCAGGATAAAATGAACGACCTTTCCCGGCCCGTGAACCCCCTTTGTCATGGTGGCCTCGATATCGCCGGTGCGGCTGGGGCCGGTGACAAGCGTGATGCGGGCGGGCAGCATGGGGCCGGTCTCGCCGAGATAATCGGTAAGATTTTCGAGACACCCCTCCGCATCGCTCAGCACAATGGAAATTTCGGGGAGAAGAGTGGCAAGGCCGCCCTTGCCCGGCCCCGAAGAAAGGACCAGACTTCCTGTTTCGGCAAGGTAGCGCTCGCACCACACAATCCCGACCGATGCCGCGGCCAGTCGGTCTCTATCCCAGGAATATCCGTCCTGCCCTTTCTCGGGATTTACTACGTGAAAGCCCAAAGATGCGAGGAGGGCCTCAATGGACTCTCGGATCTCTTCCGGCCAGCCGGAAGCCCCAAGTGCGGCCGTTTTGGGAAGATTGGGGGAAATTTCGCTCAATACAGAGGCAAGCCGGCCCGACAGTTCTGCCCGGGCGACTCGTTCTATGTACGTTCCGGCGGCCCCAGCCATTCGAATATAGCGCTCCACCATGTCCGGCGTACTCACGGGACCTCCTTTTTTCTATTTTCCCACCAGGAGCGAAAATCCGGTCCGGTTTGCGGACGGGGAATTTCCCGGCAACTCGTCCACGCCCCCGCGACATTCCCCGGGGCCGGCAATTCCCTGCCCTGCGAAAGCACCCTGCGCAAGCCCCCAAGACCCGCGCGGTAGAGCAGCGGGAGTTCGGCAAGAATCGCCGATGCCTGCCCTCTCCACGCCCCGCCCTTATGAGCGGCGCGTACGACGCGCAGCCTGCGGTGAAACTCGGGAAGCGGAATTCTCATGGGGCACACCTCGGCGCAACGCCCGCAGAGGGTGCAGGCATCGGGCAGATCGGGGTAGGCATCCATTCCCCACAAAAGGGGCGAGAGCACATCCCCCATCGGTCCGGGATAGACCGATTCGTACGCGTGTCCCCCAACGGCGCGGTAGACAGGGCAGCTGTTCAGGCATGCGCCGCAGTGCAGGCAGTGGAGCATCTCTCGAAACTGCCCTGAAGCTAGCGAAGACCTGCCGTTATCGAGAAGCACGACATGGAGTTCGCGAGGCCCCTCCTCCTCCCCTTCCCTTCGCGGACCGGTGATTATGGTCACATAGCTCGAAACAACCTGCCCCGTGGCCGACCGGGTAAGAAGCGTTAGAAACCCGGGAAGATCGCTCAATTTCGGGATCATCTTATCGATTCCCACAACAGCGATCTGAACGGGGGGGAGCGCCGAGGTCAGTCGACCGTTTCCTTCATTGGTAACGATTGCGATCGTCCCGGTTTCGGATACTGCGAAGTTTGCGCCCGTAATGCCGATATCCGCCGCAAGAAAACGTTCCCGGAGCGCCTTTCTCGCCACACGCACAAGACCCTCCACATCGAGTCCCGGCTCGCTTCCCAGGGCTTCATGAAAAAGCTCAGCCACCTGCTCCCTGTTTTTGTGAATCGCAGGTGCAACAATGTGCGAAGGCTTTTCACCCGCCAGCTGAATGATGAACTCCCCGAGATCGGTCTCCGTAACGGTCACACCGGCATCGAACAAAGCCTCGTTTTGACCAATCTCCTCGGCGGTCATCGACTTGGATTTTACCGCCTGCCCGGCGCCGCGCTCCCGGGCTATGGTCGTTATAATCTCCACCGCTTCCCCGGCATCCCGGGCAAAGTGGGCGACGCCTCCCGCCGCTTCCAGCCGATTTGCAAACCGGCGGGCATGCGAAAAGAGGTCGCCGGAGACTTCCATTTTGCGCGAGCGCCCCCAGTCCCGCAATTCTTCGAACCCGGGATACCCGGCGGCCCCAATGGACCTTCCCAAAAAAAGAAGACCCGCCGTCTTGCCGACAGCCGCGCCAAGAACACGATCGGCAACGGCTGCGGCGGAGGCTTTGCGAAAATCATGAGATTCTTTCATTCTTCAAAATCCCTTTCTCAGGCGAAAAGCGCGGGGGCTAGCGCCCCCTGCACCCCCACGCCGCTGCGCGGCTCCCGTGGGGGTGCGGGGGGCACGGCTCCCCGCGCTTTTCGCCCTTGCGCTTTTCGCCCTTCTCGCTTCACGCCACCACCTCCGCCATCAGCTCGCCCAAATGCAGGAATCGTACCCCCTTCAGGCCCGCCCGTTCAGCGCCGGTTGAGAGGTGGGTGAGGCAGCTCATATCCAGGGAGGCGACTTGGGAGGCCTTGGTCGTAGCGATGTTTTTGAGTTTATCTTCCAGGAGCCGGCCGGAGACTTCGGGGAGCTTTACGGAGAAGCTTCCTCCGAATCCGCAGCAGGTTTCATTTTCGGGAAGGGAGACGAAATCGCTTCCGAGCATCTGTGTGAGGTATGTTTCCGCAACGCCCCGCAGGCCTATGCCGCGCAGGGTGCGGCAGCTCGAGTGGTAGGTCGTGCGGACGGGCGCGGGGTGGACCGGGATTTCATGGATATTCAGCACGCGGTGGAGGAATTCGCAAAATTCGTAGGTCCTTTGTGCGACGGCTTCGAAACGCGCTGTAAGAGAGGGCGAGTCGGGGAAAAGGTCGGCGTACTGGTTTCTCACCGTATCGGCGCACGAGGAGCTGATGGCGACGACGGTTTCGGCCTCTTCGAAGACGTCCAGGAAATGGAGGGCCAGGCGCCTCACCCCGTCCAGGTGGCCCGTGTTGAGCCAGGGCTGTCCGCAGCAGGTCTGAAGCCGGGGGAATCGTACTTCCACGCCGAAAGATGCGAGAACGGTTACGCAGGCGCGCGCCGAGGCGGGGTACAAAAGATCTGCAGTGCAGGTGAGAAGCAAAGATGCCTTCATTACATACCTCAAATGAGAAGATATTTTTTGCGCACCGGTTCGTTTTCGCGCAGGTTTTCGACCGTACCCTGCCAGCGGATCGCGCCGTTGTCTATGATATAGGCCCGGTCGCTGAGGCCCAGGGCGACTTTCTGGTTTTGTTCGGCCAGGAGCACGGTAAGCCCCAGTGCCCTGAATTCGCCGATGGTTTCTTCGAGCATCGCGACGATGAGCGGTGCGAGCCCTTCGGTGGGTTCGTCCAGGAGGAGAAAATCGGGGTTTGTCACAAGCGCGCGAGCGATGGTGAGCATCTGCCTTTCGCCGCCGCTGAGGCAGCCCGCTTTTCGGGAGCGGATTTTTTTTAGGGCAGGGAAAAGCTCGTAGGCCCTGGAGCGGCCCCAGAGGCTTCTTTCCGGGAATCGGCGCTCGGATATCTCGAGGTTTTCCTCGATGCTCAAGTCGGCGAAAACCTCGCGGGTATCGGGAACGAACCCGATTCCTTTTCGGGCGATTCGGAAGGGCTTCATTCCGATGAGGGATTCGTCCTTGAAAAGGATATTTCCGGTACGGGGAGGGGTAAGCCCCATGATGGAGCGCATCGTCGTGGACTTGCCCGCGCCGTTTCTGCCGAGAAGACAGACGACTTCGCCCTTTTCCACCCGGAGCGAGAGGGAGTGGAGGACGTGACTCAGACCATAGTAGGTATGTATTCCGTCGACTTCGAGCATCACGCCGCTCCGCCCAGGTAGGCTTCCCGAACCGCAGGGCTATTCCGCACCGCTTCGGGACTGTCCTGTATGATGGTTCTTCCGGCCTGCAGCACCATGATCTCGTCGGAAAGTGACAAGACCAGTTCGATGTTGTGTTCGCAGAAAAGAACGGTAAGTCCGTGTTCGGCGGTGAGCCTCCGGATGAGGCCGGTGCAGACGGCTGCTTCCTCCGAAGACATGCCCGCGGTCGGCTCGTCCAAAATGAGGAGCTTTGGCCCGGTGCTGAGCGCAATCGCTATCTCGAGCACCTTCTGATCGCCGTAGGAAAGGGTCCCGGCGACATTCGCCGCTCTTTTCTCGAGGCGAACGCTTTCCAGGATTTCCATGGTCTCGCGCACCGCCATCTTCGCAGCGGAGCGGAAGATCTTCCCCGCCTGCCCCTGGTGTGAAAGAACCGCCGCCTGGACATTTTCGAAAACACTCATGCGGGGGAAGATGTTAACGATCTGGAAGGCCATGCTGATGCCTTTTCTGCACACCTCGTGGGGAGAAAGCGACGAGATCGGTTCCCCCAGAAACAGAACGCGACCCGCGTCGGGTTTCAGATGGCCGGTAATGACTTTGAACATCGTCGATTTTCCGGCGCCGTTCGGACCGATAACGGCCACGATCTTTCCCGCGCCCACGTGGAGGTCTGCTCCGCCAAGCGCCTGAAACCGGTCGAACGTTTTGCAAATTCCCTCGACGCGAAGCATCTAGACGGACCTCGTTTCCGCTGTAGATTCCGTTTGAGCGCCGGAAGGCTTTGAGAGAAAACCCAGTATGCCTTCCGGGAGCCACAAAATGACCGCCATGAGTATGATGCCCAGGATGAGCGACCAGTGTTCGGTGTATATGCCGGTAAAGGTCCTGAGACCAACGAGCACCGCGGCCCCCAGGAGCGGTCCGAAGAACGTGTACCAGCCGCCCAGAAGGCACATTACCATAACCTCCAGGGAGACGGTCCAAAACATCATGTCCGGCACGACCGACCCTTCCACGAAAACGTAGAGCACACCGGCAATACCTGCGAAAAAAGCGGCGATCACCTCTCCCTGCAACTGGTGCATCCGGATGTTAACGCCTATGGCCTCGCTCCTTTCGGGATTGTCGCGAATGGCCTGGAAAATCTTTCCAAAAGGCGAATTGACGATCCGGTAGAGTAAGAACAGGCAGACGGCCACGACAACGGCCGCAAGGCAATAGGCCCCGGTGGTCGAAGAGATGGCATCGGGAAGGGGAATTTGCTGAATCCCGTTATCGCCCCCGGTAAAGGAGTACCATCGGTAGACGACGGCCCACACCAAAGAGCCGAGCGAAAGCTGCAGCATCCCGAAATAGAGCTTTGAAAGGCGCACGCAGATGGCGCCGATAAGAAATCCGAGAACGGCCGAGGCCAGCGGCGCGCACAACCAGGCGAGCCAGAGGGGGGCGTGGGCTTTGGTGAGCATGAGGGCGAACGAGTAGGCGCCTGCGCCGTAGAAAACCGCATGGTGAAACTGGTACATGCCCCCGTAGCCCAAAACCAGGTTCAAGCTGGTTGCAAAAAGACCCGTCACGAGCACGAGCGCTAGAAAATAGAGGTAGAACTCCGGGAGAACGAAAGGGAGCAAAAGAAGGAGTGCGAGCGCAGAAAAAAACAGGACCATTTCGCGCCGAAGCCCGCCATTGACTCGACGAGTGAAGGAGGAAGAAGTCGCAAACATCGGGAAAACCCTTCTACCAGGTGGACCGCAGCAGCCCTGCCGGCCGCAGAAGCAAAACGACGATTACCGCTGCATAGGGGAATACGATCGAAAACTGCGGCCAGAGCAAAACGCCCAGCGAATTGGTCAATCCGAAGATGAGAGATCCCAGTAGAGCCCCCCACACATTTCCAAGACCTCCCATGATCACGATGAGAAAAGCCTCGATGATGATGCTTGCGTCCATTCCCTGACTGATGCACTGTGTCGGCGCAACCAGCGAGCCTCCAAGGCCCGCAAGAAAACAGCCGATCATGAATACTCCGGCGAAAACCCAGCTCACATTGATGCCGACCGCCCCCGTCATTTCACGGTGCACGGCGGCGGCGCGGGCGATTTTGCCGATCTTTGTCCTGTTTATCAAAACCCAGAGCCCCAGGGCCACAAGCGGGCCGACGCAGAGAAGAAAAAGAGTGTAGCGCGGCAAAACCAGGCCAGAGAAGGAAAAAGAGCCCTGGAACATGGATGGAAGCTGCAAAGACCGAAACCCGGAGCCCCAGACGATTTTCGTTACATCATCTAAAATGAGGGCCAGAGCAAAAGTGAAAAGCAAAAGCATCAGGTGTTCGCGGTCATAGAGGCGGCTTAGAAGGAACCTTTCGGCTGCGAGGGCGATGAAGGCGACCGCCAGCGGGGCGAGCAGAAGGGAAGCGAAAAACCCCGCAGTCCCGCCTCCCAGCAGGCGCGTGAGGGAATAGGCGAGAAACGCCCCCAACATATAGAGAGACCCGTGCGAAATGTTGGGGATCCGCAGTACCCCGAGCACCAGGGTCAAACCGGAAGAGACGATAAAAAGCGTGGTCGTCTTTCCCAGCCCCACCAGCACCTGCTGGCTGAGGGAAACCAAAGTCGGATCGAAAGCCGGGTGCACGAGTTCTCCTTCTCTGCTACGAAAAGAAGCGGGAAGCGAGGAGCGGGAAGCAGGAAGAAAACCGCGTCTCGCGTCTTTTCGTGGTTTCCGGGTGTCCCGCAGGGACATGAAATGCAGCGGCGTGCATCCGGCCCACCGGATGGACGCCGACAGTTTCCGCTCTACTGCTTCGCCCTGGCCTGCTTGATTTCGGCAATCGAGGGCATGAGTTCCTCGCCCGGAATGGTAACGATATCCGAAGCCACAAGGTAGTTAAAGCCGGGCTCTTTTTTCGTTACCCCCGTAAACATGGGCAGTTCCACCTGGTGGTCGAAGGCGCGGATGGTGACGCGGCCGACCGGGCTTGAGACACTCAGGCCCTGGAGCGCGTTTATGAACTTGTCGGTGTTTATCGCCCCAGCCTTCTTATAGGCCTTTTCGATGAACCGGGCGGCAAGGTATCCGGCAAGCCCGCCGGCATTGGGCTCGTGATGGTAGTGCTTCTCGAATTCGGAGACGAATTGCTGGTTCGCCGGAGTTTTCGGAAAATAGGTGTAGTAGGTGTCGGTGGAAAGAACTCCCTGCGGACCGTCGAGCCCCAGGGGCTTAACGCTCGTAGCCGCCGTGTGCATGTAGACGGCCAGCTTATGATTGAGGCCTTCGGCCTTTACGGCTTTGAGGAAAGAGACGCAGTCGGGTCCGCCCGTAGCCACGATCAGGCAATCCGGTTTAGCCGCCAGAATCGCCGTTATATAGGGCGTAAAATCGGGCTCCCCGAGCTTCCACCACGACTTTCCTACCAGGACCGCCCCGGGTTTCAGCTTCTTCAGGTTTTTCCACAGACTCCCGGCCAGATCGTGCCCGTATTCGTAGTCGTCCCCGGCTATCCAGTACCTGGTGTACGGTTTTTTCGCCAAAGTCAGCGCTGCGGCCTTTCCGATCATCGCGGTGTTCTCGTCGAGCGAGAAGACATAATGGTTGCCCTCCGCTCCCGTGATCTTGTCGCTTTTGCCGAAAGTGACCAGAAAAGGAACCTTTTCCCGTTTGCACAGGTTGGAGACGGCTAAACTTACGGCGGAGTTGATGGTGCCCATCAAAACATCGACATGTTCCCGCATGATCAGTTCCTTGGCCTCGTTAAGACCCAGATCGACCCGGAACTTGTCGTCGCGCGTGAGCACCTCGACCTTGCGGCCCAGAATGCCGCCGGAAGCGTTGATCTTATCCACCATCATCTGAAAAGCGTCGCGGACATCGTTGGAATAATAACTGGCAGGCCCCGAATAGGTGTCTATTATACCGATTTTGATTGGTGCCGGCGTTTCTGCCAAACAGGCGAGAGACGGCAGGAAGAAGGCAAGCCCGATACAGACGACAAACGCCAACGACTTTCTCATTTTGCTCCTCCTCGAAAGTATCCCTGAAATGACACAACCATCTGGAAGCGCAAAAGAACCCTGTTGCGGGAATGGAAACGGGGCGTCTTCTCTGGTCAACCGGGTATGGGATTGGGAGGCTCTTTTCCGCGAGTCCAAGCTAGAACACACCCAGAGCGGGATTGTCAAGCTGTTTCGCGGGGCTCCTCACTTTGTCCGTGCAGACGTGGAGTCGGCAGAGCCATGGGTGACTCTGCCATCGGGAACCCTGAATCAGGCCGTTTGGAGCTTTCTGTATGCAGCAAGTCCTGCAAGCCCTAAAACGATCAAAAGTATGGTAGGAGATTCAGGAACGGATGACACAGGGGGATAGTAAGACGCACCAAGCGTCATGCCTCCGATATAGCCGCTAACAAATTGTTGATACGTATTGGTGTCGTAAATGGACCAGGTTCCCCCCTCGTCGTCGAATGTATACGATTTCCCAGCGTAGGTGAAATTTGTTTGAAACGCGAAACCGGTGAAATTTCCGTTGTTGTATTGGACGGCGCCGGAGCCGGGGACCGCATCGGCCAGTGTGAATTGAAGAGAACCCAAATTTACCGAAAATGCGGTAGCCGCTGGAATATTTGCAATATCGGGATATTGCGAAAAATTCGAATTCCAGTAGCCCGAACCTGGAACGGCAATCGAGTCATCGATCACGAAATTTCCCGATATGGGATTCGACTGAGGAATTAGTGCGTTAAACGGCGCCTGGTCGTTTGCATTACCTCCATAGACCCCACCGGTGAATGTGGCGAGATGGTAC
>JBMFWU010000065.1:27475-29297 GCA_049964955.1 Syntrophobacteraceae bacterium | reverse complement strand
TGATCGGAACGTCGTCGCCCGGAAACCCGTACTTGGTCAGAAGCTCGCGCAGTTCGAGTTCGACCAGTTCGATCAGCTCGGGATCATCGACCATGTCCACTTTGTTCAGAAATACTACGATGTAGGGGACCCCGACCTGACGGGCCAGAAGGATGTGCTCGCGCGTCTGAGGCATGGGGCCATCGTCGGCCGCAACCACCAGGATCGCCCCGTCCATCTGCGCAGCCCCCGTGATCATGTTCTTGATGTAGTCGGCGTGTCCCGGGCAATCCACATGGGCGTAATGGCGGGTATCGGTCTCATACTCAACGTGGGCCGTCGCGATGGTGATGCCGCGCTCGCGCTCTTCGGGCGCCTTGTCGATCTGGTCAAACGGAATAAACTGGGCCTTGCCTTTTTTTGCAAGCTGCTTGGTAATCGCTGCGGTAAGGGTCGTTTTCCCATGGTCGATATGACCGATCGTCCCAACGTTTACGTGAGGCTTGTTGCGTTCAAATTTCTTTTTAGCCATCGCCCTTTCTCCTGAAAAATTTTCGAGAATATTGGAAAAACAAAAAAAAAGACGGTCCCCGGGGGGCCACCCTCGGCGCCCCGAGCGCAAAAACCGTCGATCGATTCTGATGGAGCCCACGACCGGGATCGAACCGGTGAACCTCTTCCTTACCAAGGAAGTGCTCTACCTGCTGAGCTACGTGGGCCTTGCGAGAGTGCGGCCGAATGCGAGGATCTCAAAAGGGTTCACAGCGCGAAGGGAACACGGAATCTCAAGACGCCCCGACCAGCAGCCTTCCCGGCATCCCTGACCCTACGATCATGTAGTCCCGACGACAATGACCCGCTTTCGCCCGCCACTATCTCCTACATCTCCATAGCTGGTGGTGAGGGGAGGATTCGAACCTCCGAAGGCTTCGCCGGCAGATTTACAGTCTGCTCCCTTTGGCCGCTCGGGAACCTCACCAGGCAGAAGTCACGCGCCAAAAGTTTGTGACTTCGGACAAGCTGTTATTTGTAGCACAGCAAAAAAGAAATGGCAAGCCCTATTTCGTTTTTGCAGTTTTTATAGCAGAAAGCCGTGCGTCGATCTGCGGAGCGGAAGGATACCCCCCCGGCGCCTGTAAGGCAAGCTCATACATCTCCTCGGCCTTGGGAAGCTGCTTTTTTTTCTGCAACATCCTTCCCAGGTTCCAGTAGGCTTCCCGCTCAAAAGCAGGAGCGCCAAGCTTCTGCAGGGCCTTCCACTCTTTTGCCGCCTCCTCGGGTTTTCCTGCCGCCTCGAGGGCCTGGGCGAGCTGGTACAAGATGAGGGGCTTGAGGCTGCTCTCGCTCGAAGCGGCACTGAGGGCGCCCCGTGCCGCGTTCACCGCCTCCGTATAGTTTCGGGTCTCGAAGTAGCCCCTGGCAAGCTGCATCCGGGCGTCAAGCGCCGAAGGCGTACCGCCGAACCTCACGACGAAGTTGCGAAGTTCCGGAAGGAGCTTTTTCCAATCCTCCGCGGTGACGGGAGCTCCCCGGGCGGGGAGCCGTGAGACGATCAGGGCGTACCGGGCCTGCGCGCTCGCGCTCCTGGAGCGCTCGTGAAGGACGATCCCGCCGGCAACCAACGCTACCAAAACGATCGCCACTCCCACGCCAATGGCGACCTTCATGTTTTGGGCGGCCCACTCCTTAGCCCTCTCTAAAGCCGTCTCCTCCGGCAAAACGGTCTGTTTTCTAAAGGGCGTTGCTTTTTTTGCTCCCACACTAAACTCCTTAGCGGCGTGCCGCCGCGGTCGGGATTGCCTTGCCCAGCGGCGAGCCGCCGCTGCCGGGATTGCCTTGCCCA
>JBMFWU010000065.1:0-27375 GCA_049964955.1 Syntrophobacteraceae bacterium | reverse complement strand
CGGGATTGCCTTGCCCAGCGGCGAGCCGCCGCTGCCGGGATTGCCTTGCCCAAACGCAGCGGCCTGCCCCGGTTCCTGGTTACTCGATATTCGCGGCCTGCTCCTTGAGCTTGCCGATTTCGGTTTTCATCCGCACAACCGCCTGCACGATATCCATATCGGCTGTCTTCGAGCCGATCGTATTGGTTTCCCGGTGCAGCTCCTGGATGAGAAAATCGAGCCTTCTTCCATCTGCGGGTTTGTCCCCGGTGAGGATGGAACGAATCTGCCCGATGTGGCTTCCCAGTCGAACGATCTCCTCGTTGATGTCGGAGCGGTCGACCATGAAGGCAATTTCCTGCAAAAGCCTGTTTTCGTCCGGCTCAGTACCACCCAAGAGCAGCTTTACCCGTTCATTAAGTTTGGCCCCGTATTCCTCGATCACCACGTCCCGGCGCGCCGAAACGGTCGCAACGTCCTGCTCCATCGCCGCCAGCCGGTCCATAATATCTGCCTGAAGCGCCCGCCCCTCGATCTGCCGCATGCGCATCACCTGCACGAGCGCCTCGGACATCGCCTCGCACACCGGCTCCTTTACGGCCGCCGAGTCGATAGCCCCCTCCGGGGTCTCATAAATGTAGGGCACCCGCAGGAGCTGATCCATAGAGGCCCCTTCCGAACGGCCGAGTTCCCGGTGGACTTCATCGAGCTGTCCACAGTAGTAGCGCGCAAGCTCCAGGTTTATCGCCGGCGCCTTCCGCCGGATATCCACCGCTTCTATCTGAATGAAGGCATCGATGCGGCCCCGGCGAACTTTCTCCGCAATCAGCTTTCGGCACAAATCCTCGAATTCGAAAAAATTCTTCGAGATTCGAACGGACATGTCCAGTTGTTTCGCGTTGAGGGCGCGAATTTCGACATTAATGGAGTAGCCTCCACCTTCTTTGCGACTGCGGCCAAATCCGGTCATGCTGTTGGTCAAGGTAAAAATCCTTATAGTTGCTAGTTTTTAGTTACTAGTTTTTAGTTGGCGGTTCTGTCTTTTAACTAGCAACTGCATCAAGCAGCGCGCGCAGCTCCCGGGCGGAAAACTGCCCCGGAGCGGTCTCATTCTGGCCTTCGAGCCGCACGTAGGTCCAGGGGCTGCCGACAAGCAGGCTCGCAGGCCTGCTCCATTTTCCTATCGGCCCCATGCAGAAGGCGACCAGGTCGATTCCCCACTCCTTTTTGGCGAAGGGAATCAGCGCGAGCACCCTCAGGTTGTCTTCGGCCGTTTGCGCAAAGGTCGCCAGCTTGAGAGCGTCCGCCCCGAGCTTCGCCATCTCTTCGAGCTTTTCACACAACACTTTTCCGGACGGGGTTTCGGCCGGGTTGTGCCAGGAAAGAAGCACCCTCGCCCCGGCTTCTTTCAGCCGTAAGATGTTATCCGTTCCTGCGTCGTGTTCCAGATCCACCCACTCGGCGCCACACCTCGCCGCCTCTTCGAGCATCCCGAGCCGCACTTCCTCTTGTCCCGTAAAGTCGCCCATCTGCCGAACCGGCCTGTTGGTTGCGAGGAGCAAGCGTCTGGGTTTTCCTCTCAGGGCTTCGCAGAAAAGCTTCATTTCGGCCGACGAAAATCTCCCGACAAACCGGTCCATTCTCCACTCCAGGAGATCCACCTCCGGGTGGTTCAGCCATTCGGGAAATCTTTCGAGCGAACTCTCGCCAAGACACCCACAGAGGGAGAAACGCACGACTTGTTCGCCTGCTCCGCGGCTCACCGGCTCACCTTTTCCTTATCGAGGCCCCGCATCTTTTCCGTATCGACCCGGAAAGGCTCTCCCGGGTCCCCTTTGGGGTAGGAGCCAAGAATTTTTAAGGATACAACGTTTTGCGCCAAACCTTCAAGAGCCGACCGAACTGCGCTCTGCTCGCAGTGGCCCTCGATATCGGCGAAAAACAGGTATTGGCCGGAAAAAAGCTTGTCGGGGCGCGATTCGATGCGGGAAAGATTTGTCGAAGAAAGCGAGGAAAGGGCTGCAAACAACGCCCCCGGCTTATCGGAGACAGAAAAGATAAGAGTGGTCTTGTCATTTCCCGTCGGCGGATTGACATGGCGCCCGAGCGCCAGGAACCGTGCGGTGTTTCCGGCAACGTCTTCGATCCGAGTGGCCAGGATGCCGAGCCCGAAACGCTCGGCCGCATAGAGGTTGCAAATCGCGGCCCCCTCCCGGTCCTCCTGGGCGAGCATTGCGGCCCGCGAGGTCGAAGAGCACTCGATGCACTCGACCCGGCCGAGGTTTTCGGCAAGCCACCTGCGGCACTGGTAAAAATCCTCCCGGCGCCCGTAGACGCGCTTCACTGCCTCCGTATCGGTAACGTTGCCGCACAGGTAGTGGGATATCTCCAGGTAGCATTCGCTTACCACCCGCACATCGCGCGTGTAGAGAAAGTCGATACCGTGACCGCTCCCGTCCTGCATCGAGGCCTCGACGGGAATGACCGCAAGGTTGGCTTTTCCCTTGAGAAATGTGTCGAAGAGCTCTTCGAGCGACGAGCAGGGCATAAATACGGCCGAATGTCCGAAAAGAGACATCGCAGCCAGATGCGACAGGGTCCACTCGGGGCCGGGAAAGGCAACCTGGAGCCTGTACTGCATGAGCCGCGAAGCGGCGAAAATTTCCCTGTAGATCGCACGGAGCGATTCGCCGGAAAGGGGCCCCGGGTTGATTTCCGAAAGACGCTTTGCGATAAGCTGCTCCCGTTCGGGGTGAAAGGTCGGAAGGGCCGCCGATGCCTTTATGCGGCCTGCTTCCACGGCAAGCTCCATGCGCCTGTTCAAAAGCTTCACCAGTTCCGAATCGAGCCCGTCTATTTCCTGTCGTATCTTTTCGAGATCACCGTTCACTGCCGTTCACCTGCTGGAAAAAAGAGTGGGAGCAATATCACCCCCCGATCGAAGACATGGGCCGGGAGGTGCATTTTCGAAAACCGGGGTTGCCCAGATGGTGCTTTTCAGGCTTTGTATTTATGGCTGCAAGCATCGCCGCACGAATCTGCTCATCCGAAGCGCCCCGCCGCAACAGCTCGCGAAGATCGGTTTCTTCCTCGGAAAAAAGGCAGGTCCTGAGCTTTCCGTCCGCAGTAAGCCTCAACCGGTTGCAACTCGGGCAGAAATGATCGGACACCGGACTGATGATCCCGATTTTCCCGACCGCACCCCTAAAGGCGTAATGAAGAGCCGGGCCGTTTGCCTCCTGCACGTTCGATTCCTCCAGGGGGCCCACCCGCCGCAGCCGCTCGAGGATTTCCCGGGCCGGAATGAAAAGCGACGAGGACTCGCACTGCTGGAAAGGCATAAACTCGATGAACCGGACATGGAAGGGAAACCGGAAGGTCAGACGGGCCAGATCTTCGATTTCATCGTCATTTACCCCGGCCATGATAACCGCGTTGAGCTTTACCGGTGAAAAACCGACCCGCTCGGCGGCCATGATCCCTGCCCACACCCTGTCGAAAAGGTCCTTTCTCGAAATTTTGAGAAACCTCTCCGGCTTCAGAGTATCCAGGCTCACATTGACGCGCCGGATGCCCGCCCGAAAAAGCCCTTCGGCAAACTCCGAAAGCAGCACCCCGTTGGTGGTAAGCGTCAGGCTAGTAAGCCCGGGAACCTGCGAAATGCTCTCGCACAGTTGCAAGGCGTCTTTTCGAACCAGGGGCTCGCCCCCCGTCATGCGCACCTTGGACATCCCCATCGAAATCGAAATCCGGGCGAGCCGCACGACTTCTTCATAGCTCAGTATCTCCGCATGCTCGAACTTCCGCACCCCTTCCTCCGGCATGCAGTAGACGCAGCGCAGATTGCACCTGTCGGTGATCGAAAGCCGCAGGTAGTCGATCTTCCTATGAAAAGAATCGGTTGGGGGAGCGGGCATGACAATTTTCCTGTTCAGAAATTTGGTATTGTAACAAATTTAGGCGCTCGATTCCCCCAGTTTTAGCATGTCAGAGTTCCTCAAACATCTTTTATTTCCTCACAGCGGATCTTCGACAGTCGTTTTTCAGGTCGTCTCATGCCCCCGGGGCTTGCAACGGGTTGCTGATTCGCACTCCGGAGATCACTTGCCCGTGTTGAAGGTCCTCTGTGAAAAGGACCTCGCATCGTGATTCCAAGGCGCAGGAAACGATGAGAGAGTCCCAAAATGAAATCCGATTTTCCCTGAGGACTCTGACAGCACGTTGAATAGTCTCCGGACGGATGATCGCTACCTCATTTCTCGCCAACCACTTCATCGCTTTCGCGGCCACATCCACGGGTATGGCGGGCTTGAGCCTCCCCGTCAACACGATGAACACCTCCTGAAGCACCTGAGTCGATACGACCATCGCACCCGTGCGCATGCAGGATGAAACCACATCCTTCGCCAGATCCCTTTTGGACGGATTGCTCCTGTCGAAAATATAGGCGATGACATTGGTATCGAAAAATATTTTAGAGGTCATAGAGGTCGTTTCGTGACCAAGGCTCCAAACTACCGCCGTAGGTCTCGCCGAGCTCAAGCAGTTCACGGGTCGCCTCATCGAGCCGATTTCCCCTCTCAACCAGCTCTTCGAGGTAGGCCCTGATCAACGCATTTACCGAAGTACTCTGTTCGGCGGCATACCGCCGGGCCTTGTTCAAAAGCTCTTCCGAGATCGCGAGCGTCAAATTGGGCATGGCATCGGCTCCTCTTAGCGGATGTAACACATAATATGTGTTCTTGCAAGGCGCGCATGCGCAAGACCAAAACACTATTGACTTTTCTCCGGGGCTATGATTTATGACGGACCGGTCAGTATCATCCGGAGGTCCCGTTGGTGGGGAAAAATCAGTCAGGGCGAAATACAGGCGCCGTTTTACAAAAAGTGGCCGTCGAAGGTAACAGGCAAAAACTTCTGGAGTCCCTCTCCAGGGAGTTCGAGGCGGCCTCGCCGGAAGCGTTTCTTGACGAGTTCGCACGCCTGCTGCTCGACGCCCGCGCGACGTTTCGCACAAAGCCCCCTCGGAGGAAGAGCGCGCTTTCGGTGTTGATTGAAGTCGGGGGGCAAGTTGCTTTGCAAAAGGGCCTAGAGGGCTCGACCTTCTACCCGGCCCTTGCGGAAAAGCTTCTGGCCGAGGAAGCGCCTCCCGCATTGCCCAGGCAGGACGCACGCGAAAGAGCGCTCGAAGCGGCGCTGGATGTCTTTTCGCAAAAAGGATTCCACCCCGCCACCATGGACGAGATCGCCGAAAGGGCCGGGGTCGGCAAAGGAACTCTTTACCGCCATTTCGAGACGAAGGAGAAGCTTTTCGCCGAGCTTGTGCGCGTAAGGCTCGAAGAGCTCGAAAAAAACGCCGTGGCCGCCATTGACGGAAACGACGACGTACTGACGATGATCGCCAAGTACATCCGGGTCTATTTCGAATTCTTCGACCGCAACCAGCGACTCTACAGGCTGATCCTGCAGGAGGGGCTCGATCTTGGCGAGCATTCTCCCGACCAGTATCTGCGAAAGGTCATGCGGGCCGTACCCAACCTCAAGCGCAAGGTCTACGAGGGAACGCAGCAGGGCATACTGAAGGATGTCGATTTTCAGACGGTTTTCTACGGAACCATGGGATTTGCACACGGAGTGATCCAGAAATGGCTCGCCAGGGACTGTTCCTATCCGCTCTCGGATGAACTTCCCGGCGTACTGGAAGTACTGTTTCACGGGTTCGTAAAGGACGGCCGAACAACCGAGGCGCCCGACCCGGGGAAACACGTCACGAAAAAAGGACGTGAGCGGATTTTGCGTCTGAAGCAAAACGATGACAAAACTACTACAACAACCCAGAGGAGGATTACATGAGCACACCGGAAGAATACGCAAAAATCATCAATATCATTGCCAACCAACTCGGAGTCGACAAGGAGATGGTGATTCCGAACGCGAATATAGTCGACGACCTCGGGGCCGATTCCCTCGACGTGGTCGAACTGGTCATGGCGCTCGAAGAAGCCTTCGATACGGAAATCCCGGACGAGGAAGCCGAAAAGATTCGCACCGTCCAGGACATCTTCGACTACATGGAAAAGAAGGCCGCCTAAAAGATAGAATCGGGAAGCGGGAAGCAGGAAGCGGGAAGCGCGCCCAACGCTTGCCGCTTCCTGCCCCTTGCTTCCCGGGCGGGCGGCGAGCCGCCGCGGCCGGGATGGCCAAGCCCACACCGCGCGCTTTCCCTCTTTCTCGGTATCTCGAGGAAACATGCCAGACTGCTTCCAAATTCTTCCCTCCATCGAACGCGCAGCGGCTGAAAGCCGCTCGGTCCGGTTTCACCCGGAGAGGCTTGCGCCTGCGATCGCCCGGTGGGGGCACATCGCTGGCGCCTCCCCGTCGTGGGATCATCCCTGCCATTTTTTCGACGGGACAGAAGAGACCGTCCGCTGGATTTTCACCCTCGACGTCTTGAACCACTGCTTTTGGCCCGATCCGGGAAAACCCGCCTGGTCGGTCGTCTACAAAAGTGAGGAATTTTCGGGCTACTGGGGGCTTGCCGCGGCGTTAAAGCGCGCGAAGGAACACGGGGTGCCGATAACCGATCCCCGATTTCTTTCCGGCATAAGTAAAACCGAACTTGCCGAAATCTTTTCGTTTCATGGCCCCGGGAGCGCCCCGCGCTCCGAAATCCAAATCCCGATGTTTGCCGAAAGGCTTGCAAACCTTCACGAGGCGGGCCAAATTATCCTGAAAAAGCTCGGCGGAAATCTCATGAGCCTTTTTGACGCCGCATCGGGCAGCGCTGCAGCACTCTGTTGCCTCATCGTCTCACACTTCCCGAGCTTTCGCGACGAGGCTTTCTACCGGGGCGAGAGGGTCTATTTCTGGAAAAGAGCCCAGATATTCGTCTCGGACGTCTTTAGCGCTTTTAGCGGATACAAATGGGGCGCCTTCGCCGACATCGACCGGCTCACCGCCTTTGCCGACTACAAGCTGCCGCAGGTGCTGCGCGAACTGGGGATCATTTCCTACCGGCCCGACCTCGCCGCAAAAATCGACGCCCTGGAACTTCTAGAGCCGGGATCGGGGGAGGAAGTGGAAATCCGTGCGGTGACCCTCCATGCGGTCGAGCGGCTAAAGCAAGATTTCCTGCACGTCGGCCGCACCCTTACCAGCCCGCAGATCGACAACTGGCTGTGGAACCTGGGGCAATTGGACGAGTTTCGGAAACACCCCTACCACCGCTGCCGGACGATTTTTTACTAGCGTCGGCGGGCGGCGAGCCACCGCGACCGGAATTGCCTCGCCCTCACGGCGGGCATTTATTCCCGAGCGCGGTCACCGAGAGCGCCCCAACCTCTGCCGGCCTTTTAGCACGGTAAATCTTGAGGCATGGGGCGACGATTCGGCATCAGGTGATCCTTCCCCTGTAATGCCGAGGGTTTCTGTGAAGGTGGGCCACGGCGGTGATCACAATTTCACTGGGGTCGGCAACATAGTATAGAGCATAGGGGAAGCCCTTTATTAGACATCGGCGGGTTTGCTCACCGATTTCGGGCCATGCATGCGGCATGAACCTGATTCTCTCGACAGCAGCCTCAACCTCCTGAAAAAACCAGAGTCCCAAGCCTGGCGACTGGTGGTCGTAAAATCGGACAGCCTCATCGAGTTCAAGGTTTGCTGAGGAAATGAAGCGGGTTCTCAACGCTCGTATTTCTTCTTGATTTGTTCCCAGTCCATTGCAGCGTTCTCCCCCCTCCTGTAAGCAGCATATCGCGCCTCTGACTCTTCAACCCAATCTCGTTCAATATTAGCATCCGGTTGGTCGAGGCTGCGCAGAATCGCTTCAACAAGTTGGATTCGTTCAACAGGTTCGAGTTCGATAGCCTTTTGGGCCAACTGTCTGACCGATTCCATTGGTATTCCCCCGTTCAAGATCGGCTTGCCCTGCGCCCGCTGGGTCCAGCTCCTGCAGAATATCAAAGTCTGGCCCAGTCCGCGAGCAACAGCCCTATCGAGCATCCGCCCCATTCGTCGTGCTTTCCCCGTATTGCCCGATGGCTCTGCGGGACACATGAGCTACAGTCATGAGCAGATATTACTACCTCTATTTAATTTTAGACTATTGCGGCGGACATTGCAAATCGGACCGTCCATATGATGATGACACATAACGCTTTCCAACAAATCGCCATTTCACCGTAACGTTGCCGAGCCCGGCTATAGCTTTGGTGAAGCTGCCTGTGGGTGCTGCCAAGCCCTTCTGAGGCTTCGGCAATGCTCAGACATGCATCGTCGAGGCACTCCCTGACGGAAAGGCCGGCATGCACAGACAAGCACGTTTTGCCTTATACAGGCTCACCCCACCTGCACATTGACAACATTCCCGGCGATTTAAACCGGCATTGTGAAACTCTGTACCTATCCCGACTCTCCTGCAAGGTCCTATGAGACAAGAAATATCGCTCGCACTGGTCCTGGCGAGTGCTATTAACCACCGGGTTCTCGAATTTAATGCTAAAATTTACCTTTTGGAACGATTGGCGGGCAATCTGTTTTGTTCGGCCTGCGCTCACGCCATAGGAGCAACAGATGAAGGGAAGACGGCATTTGCGGATTAGGAATGAAACTTCGAGTTCGATCCCGGCGCGGCATACGAGGAGTGGATCTGTGCCGGTTGCACAGGCGGACGAACATTGGCCGACCGCAGCCTCGTGGATTTCCGGCCGCCACAGTCAAGATCCCGTGGGCGCGCTTGCGCTCCTGGGTATTCCGATCGCAGCAGGGTCGATCACTCCGAGTCGCTACGATCTGGCGCCCGATGCCATCCGCTCGATGCTCGAAAAATACAGCCCGTTCGATTTTTCCTCCGGCCGCGATCTTTCCGATCTGGAGATTACGGATCTGGGCAATCTCGATGTCCCGGACGCTGCTTCCGCCGAAACCTGCGATCTGATAGCCGACGCGGTCCGCGGAGCAATCGAAAAAACGGGGTGTGTTTCGATTTTTGGCGGAAACAACAGCCTTACGCGAGCCGCATGCCGAGGCATAGGACCACTTTCGGATACCGCTCTTTTAACCATCGATGCGCATCTGGATCTTCGCGACCTGGACCGAGGCACGACCAACGGAAACCCCGTCCGGGGACTCCTCCAGGACGGACTTCCGGGTGACCACATCGCACAGGTGGGGATTCAGTCTTTTGCCAACTCCGAAAGCTATGCCAAAGTCGCGCAGCAGGCCGGCATCGAAGTCATCCCGGTCGAGCGGTTTCGAGCTGCGGGAATTCGGAAAACGATCTCAGAAGCCCTTGACCGGCTCGCCCGTGTTGCCAAAAAAATTTATGTGGACCTCGATATCGACGTGCTCGACCGCATTTTTGCACCCGCTGCGCCCGGGTCTCGACCCGGCGGGCTCCAGCCTTCCGAACTCTTCCTCGCGGCCCGTTGTTGCGGGGAGCACCCCAAAGTCGTTGCCATCGACATTGTGGAAGTGGACCCGGAAAAAGACATCGCCAATGTGACCGCTCTCACAGCCGCAGCCTGCTTCCTCTCTTTTGCCGCCGGCTACCGGGTCCGGTTGCAAAACCGGAAAGAATAACCGGCCGCCCGTCCCGGAAATTGCGATATGCAAATCCGCGGTCGTGGGGTGTCATGGTTATCCACAGGATGATTCGGGACTGCTTTTCATGTCTTTTCGGACACCGCGAAGTGGCCTTCCTTTCACTCACTGAGGACATGGATATAACGACGGCGTCCGGCGAATTGTTGTTTCATGCATTTCGGAGAAACCGGCAATCAAAAAATTGGAAAAAGAACACAATAATGGTTATAGTCCAGCGGACTCAAGAGGGGACAGGGCTCGCCGGAGCGCCGGGGTTAAAAACATCCAGGGTGTCATCCACTATATATTCACAGGGCCGTATATTTATCACCTCTTTTCAGGTGCGAAAGGGATAGTGAAATGTTGCGTTCTTTGCGTGTGTTTCGTTTGGATATTGCAGACCCCGATCGTTTTGTGGTCACGCTCGAACTGGTGCCGGGGCGGGAAGCCTCGGGCCGCTCGGTGGACACCATCATGGGCATTGCCCGAGATGCTTATAGCGACGGGCGGGTATCGGCTGTTTCCATCACCGATAACCCCGGCGGCAACCCGTCGCTCAGCCCCGATGTTCTGGGCTACAATATTTTCGAACTCGCCATGGACGTGATCGTTCACTTCACCTGCCGGGACATGAACCGGGTGGGTATGGAAAGCCGCGCGCTGCAGTTGGCCATGATGGGAATGAAAAATATCCTGGCCTTGAACGGAGACTATGCCGGGAAAGGATTCGGCGGCCAGGGCGCCCCGGTTTTCGATATCGATTCGGTGCAACTCCAACTCATGCTCGGCATGCTTAGCGAGCGCATCAACGCCTCGGGCGACCCGGACGGGTTTGTGGCCGGCTGTGCGGTCTCGCCCTTCAAGAAAACCGAAGGCGAATGCTTTGCCCAGTACGCCAAGCTGTGCCGCAAAGTGGCGGCCGGGGCTCAATTCATCATTACTCAACTCGGCTACGATGCCCGCAAGTTTCAGGAACTGCTTCAGATTCAGAAGGTCATGGGCATTACGCTGCCCACACTCGGCTCGGTCTACGTGCTGAGCCCCAAGGTGGCCAAGATCATCAATTCGGGCGGGGTACCGGGGGCGGTGGTGACCGACCCCCTTTTGCAGCGCATACAAAAGGAGTGGGTAGATCCGGACTCGGGGCGCAAGGCGATGATAGAGCGCGCCGCACGGCTTGCCGCCGTTCTCAAGGGCCTTGGCTATAAGGGAATCCACATCGGGGGAATCCATCGCAACTTCGATATGGTCGGCAAAATCCTCGACCGGTTGGAGGTCATTCAACACCAGTGGAAAGAGTTTCTGGCCGATTTCGACTTCCCGCAACCCGGGGGCTTTTACGCCTTTCCGGCTACGGGCGAGATCGGACCCGACTCCCCGCTCTTCGGCGTCCATCCGCCCGACGCCACTCTATTGGAGCGGTTGCGCTATTCCATCCTGAAGCGAGTCCACAATACCTTTTTCGACCACCAGAATCCTCTCGAGGCCCTCTATCGCTCAATATCTCAAAATGTGGATACGATGCCCGGAGGGCGCCTCTTCATGCACCTGGTCGAAGACACCCCCAAACGCGTGGTCTTTGGCTGCCAGAGGTGCGGGGACTGCGCCGTGCAGCACGTCGGTTTCCTGTGCCCCGAATCCCAGTGCCCCAAGCACATCCGAAACGGCGCCTGCGGCGGAAGCAGAAACGGCCGTTGCGAGGTCTTTCCGGAACGCTCCTGCATCTGGGACCGGGCCTACCGGCGCCTGGCCAACGCGGGAGAAGCCCGACTGCTCCGGGAAGGCTGTGTCCCACCCCGGATGTGGGAGCTCAACAAGACCTCCTCCTGGCTGAATTTTTACCTGCAGCGCGATCATCAGGGCGACGGGCATGAATTGGCCGCCCGATGCGCGATGACCAACTGCCGGCTCTGAGGATACTGGAGAGGATATGGCTGAAATAAAGAGCACTCTCGAGTTGGTGCTGGAAAGAACGCAGCACCTCCACATGACCGAGGAAGACAAGCGGAAACAGTCCGAGAAGGAATTTTCAGAGGCCCTTTGCAGGCTCGTCTCAAAACAGCTGGACGGGCAATTGGGTCTCGAAAGGTTTAAGGACGAACTGGGCAGGCTCGACGAACTGGACGGCGCCCGCACGATGCGCGCAGCCGCCGAGATTTGCGGAAGAATCGACCCGGCCTCCGACAACTCCGCTCTGTTGGACCTGATCGAAAAGGGCCTGGGGCTGGACGTTTCCGGCATGGAGACGGCCCTCAAACGGTTCGGAGAAAAACTGCGTGCGGCCGAAGATCTCGCGGCCGAAAAGAACAGGACCGTCTTGCTCCAAAGAGGCGTCTCGGGCGCCGCCGTGATCCCCAATCTCGATGCGGACGCACAGTGGCAGGAAAAGCGCCGGGAAATGGTCGAAACGGTGAAGGGGGAACTGGCCGCGCAATTGAACCGGCGCGGGTAAGACTCATTCCTTATACGGCTGAAAAAAATGCGAATAATCTTCCGGTTTGCCATGACCTCTTTTGGCCCGATCGCGTTCGGCCTGATTCTGTTGCTTGCAGGCTCTGCGGGAGCCGCCTCGCCCATTGCGTGGAAGCAAGCCGGCAAGGGCCTGCATGTGGCCGAGTTCCAAAAGGAGTATAACGGCGCCCGCTACGCGATCACCCTGGTTAAGATCGACCCGAAAGACTATTCGTTCGAGCTTCTGTCCGCGACAGAACACGACAGGGAGCCTCTTTCCGTAAAGGATTGGGCGCTCAAAGACCACCTGGTCGCAGCCGTCAACGCCTCGATGTATCAGGCCGACGGGTTGACCAGCATAGACTTCATGAAAAATTTCAGCCACGTGAACAACCCCCGGATCAGCCGGGACAAAACCATTCTTGCGTTCAACCCCGTGGATAAAAATCTGCCGCCGGTGCAGTTGATCGATCGTGAGTGCCAGGACTTTGACGCCCTGCGCACCCAATACCGCTCCTTCGTTCAGTCTATACGAATGATTTCGTGCAAGGGGCAAAACGTCTGGAAGAGCCAGGGGGAGAAGTGGAGCATTCTGGCGCTGGGAATGGACACCCGGGGAAACATCCTGTTTATGTTCTGCCGAACTCCCGGTTCGGTACACGATTTCATAGATATCCTGCTCGCTCTTCCCCTTTCCCTCAAAAGCGCGATGTACCTCGAAGGCGGGCCGCAGGCATCGCTCTATCTCTCCACACCCAAAATGACGATCGAAAGGTATTGCACTCTGGATGGGCTCGAAAGTGATTCCATAAACTTTTCGCTGCCCATTCCCAACGTGATCGGAATAACCCCCAAAAAGCCCTGAAGGCCGTCCCGCTACATTCTCGTACTTATCCGAAAAATCTGCTCGCTCGTCTTGTCAAGCATCCGGTTTATATTGTCGGAATCTGCAGGCGTAAGGGTCCCAGCCGCTTTCAGCCGGTTATACCTCGCCTTGATCTGCTCGATGCGGGTGCGTACCGAATGTGCCTGGGCGGGCGTGATCGCCCTGGCCGCGAGGTCCTGCCCAAGCCATTTCTCCTGGTCGGCGATTCTTTGCGTTATGGTGACCGCCCGGGGCTTGAGCAAAGGTTTTACTTCGGTTAAGCGGCCGCAGGATACGCAGGCGAGCGCCAAAACAACCGAGAGCAGGCAACTGAGTTTTCGCACATCTTTTTCCTTTACGGAACGGGTGACAGGAATGGGACGGTTTCACGGATAAGGATCAAACCATTATTCTTTTCTCAGATTTTACCGGAATATTCAAGCCCGCCTCGTTTACTCCTTTCAACCCGCTTTTGAAATCATTATCTTATGGCTCATTTATGAATAGAATTTCAAAGGGAGGGACGCATTATGGAAAGGGAACAATATGCCGAGGTCCTCGGGTGCTGCGCCTGTGAAGACAGGGGCGAGGCGGTCACCGGCCTTACCTGTGCAGACAAGCAAAATATCTTTACGCGAAGAGAGCAGCAAGTCCTGGCCAGAATACGGGAGTCTTCCCTGCGCGCCAGCGCTCTGCGGGAAAAAATCACCCGGGAGGACGAGCGCGGGCGGCAAGCCGCTCTCGTCGAACTGGAGGATTTGAGACGGGCGAGAGCGGAACTCGAAAAAGAACGTCTGGCTGCGTCCGAAGAGCGCATGCGGATGCTCGGACACCTGTCGTAGGAGGATTTTGCAAAAAAGCGCGATGAGCCCTGAAGCAGCCACGGGAAAACCGAAAAGAATAGTGACCGGGGACCGCCCTACGGGCCGCTTGCACCTCGGTCACTGGGTAGGGAGCCTGGCCGCCCGGGTTGAGCTGCAGCACGAATTCGAAATAATCGTCCTGGTAGCCGATCTGCACATGCTGACCACCAAAAGGAGCAGGGAAGATCTGGAGAAGCTTCTTCCCAACATCCGGGGCCTTATGCTCGATTACCTGGCCGCGGGGCTGAACCCGGAGAAGGCGACCTTCTATCTTCAGTCGGCAGTGGAGGAGACCCACGAACTCTACACCTATCTTCAGAACTTCGCAAAGGTCGCCCGCCTGCAGCGCCTTCCGAGCATAAAACAGATGGCCCGGGACGCCAACACAGAAAATGAATCTCTCCCCTTCGGTCTTCTGGGCTACCCGATCCTCCAGGCTGCGGATATCCTGCTCGCCCGGGCAGATCTGGTGCCCGTCGGGAAAGACAACCTGGCCCACATCGAGATTGCCCGCGAACTGGCGCGGCAGTTCAACTCCGCCTACGGCCATGTGTTTCCCGAACCCGAACCCCTCCTGACCGATATTCCGGTCCTGGTTGGCACGGACAATCGAGGCAAAATGTCCAAATCGGCGGGAAACGCCATTTATCTCAGCGACGATGAAAAGACCGTTTCGGCCAAAGTCCGGGCAATGTTCACCGACCCCGCGCGCGTTGGCGCCGACGTTCCGGGAAACGTAGAAGGAAACCCCGTCTTCATCTATCACCGGATTTTCAATCGGAACCAAGCCGAGGTGGAGGATCTCGAGGATCGCTACCGGGCCGGAAAAGTGGGTGACATAGAGGTAAAGGACAAACTCGCCAGAGCCTTAAACCTTTTTCTCGCTCCTTTCCGCGAGCGTATGGCCTTCTATGCGGAAAACCCCCTCCTCCTCGACCGGATATTGTGGAGCGGAACGCTCAAGGTACGCTCCATCGCTTCCGAAACGATGCGCGAAGTCAGAGCGAAAATGGGACTGGAACGAGTGTGGGAAATTATAAAGGCGGGTGAAAGGGAAAAGATCGGGTGAATCGGTGAATGGGTAGGTTGGGGTGAGCCCGCGAACCCCAACACAAACGACGTAGGTTGGGGTGAGCCCGCGAACCCCAACACAAACGACGTAGGTTGGGGTGAGCCCGCGAACCCCAACAGGTATACAGATGAAAGCAAAGATAGGATGGAAAAAATGAGCTCCAACGGGAACGATTCCCATGAAAAAATAGATTTCTACGCCATGGCGGCGCCGTTTTACGACCTTCTTACGGTCCCGTTTCTCAAAAGCGGTCGAAGAGACATCGTACGGGCGGCAAAGGCGCTACAGTGCAGGCGCATTCTCGATGTTGCCTGCGGGACCGGAGAACAGGCAAGAATGCTTGCAAGGGCCGGTTTGACGGTGAGCGGGATAGATCTTTCGCCGGCAATGCTTGCGGTTGCCCGGCGAAAAAGTCCGCAAACGGTTGCCTTCTTTCGCGGAACTGCGGAAAGCATGCCCTTCGCCTCCGCGTCCTTCGACTGCGTGACCATCAGCCTGGCTCTTCATGAAATGGCGGACGAAACGAGAACCGGCGCCGTCACCGAGATCGTAAGAGTGCTTGCGCCGGGCGGAAAACTCATCGTGTACGATTACGCCGCTCTTCGCAACCGGGCATCTGCTCCGGGTCTGGCACTGATGGGCCTTGTAGAAAAAATGGCAGGGCGAGAACACTTCAAAAATTTCGTCCGGTTTACCAGGAGCGGAGGAATCGAAAAATTCCTCCGCCCTTTTCCATTCCAAAAGATCAATTATAGCCATTCTTTTCCAGGGGCACTGCAGATCGTTTCGCTGAAAAAGACAGATGAACGGGTGCGGTAGGGGAATGGGCGACAAGTGCCCGCAGAGGCAGGTGGTCGGAGGCCATTCGACTGAGCGGAGTTCTGTGCGTGGATAGGCTTACGAGCGATTCTGCCGGTCTTACCCAGATTCTGTCGAGAGGCAGCACGGGCATGAACGACGGAAAAGTTCTCAGGGAGGGGGATTTGCCGAAAAAATTGTGGACGTGATGCAGATTGACCATGGGGACCCATTCGTTGAAATCCCCCAGCATGATTTCCATCCTGTCGTGCTCGGAGCAAAAGACATCGAGCAGGCGCCGGATCTGCCTGCGGCGCTCCCCCACACCCAGCCCCAGGTGGGCCACTATCACGCGGATGGTTTCGCCTTTCACGAGCAAATCGACGTCGAGCGCGCCTCGCGGCCGCCAGCCGGACACGCTCAGATCGATGCGCCGCACGTCCTTTACCGGGTAGGAAGTCACGAGGGCGTTTCCAAAACTGGAGCGCTTTCGCCTGGTTGGCCCGAGCACAACTTCCATGCCCGCTTTTTCCGAAAGCAGACCGGCGCAGTTTTTCGTTTGAAACAGCAGGGGGTCGATTTCCTGCAACCCCACGATTTCGGCCCTCAACTCCTTTACAACACGGGCGATACGTTCGGGATCGAATATGCCGTCGATTCCCACGTACTTGTGGATATTATAGCTTGCGACCGAAAAGTCGCCGTTTTTACCGGAAATATTTCGTATTCTCATTCTTCAGATCTCTCGCTGCTGTTGCTCGGCCCCCTGGGGCATTCTCAGATGGCCCTGGAGTTCGTCGGTTTCCATTGTCCATTGATATCCGACCCTGGAGGCGACGTTAAAAAGAAGAGGGCTTTTCACATGAAAATGTATGGCCTTTTTGTCCCGATTGAAAGACACGATGTTGAGGATGACCAGGTCCTCGTCTCGTTCGAGGCCGATAAGCTTTTTCTTCGCATCCGGGGCCGAGTAGACCAGTCCCAGAAAGTCGGGCGGACAGACCACGAAAGCGACCCCGGGTTCTTCCACCGACTGGAGCCACTCGAAAGGACCGTTTTTATATTCCAGGAGAACGAAGTCCTTCAGATTTTCAAACCCCGGAATTCCCCATGGAAACGTGATAAGTTCTTTCTCCTCAATTTGTATTGTTCCAAAACGAGAGGTATCAACCTGCATGGAAACTCCTCGAAATAAAGGCTTGCGGCCGGTCCGGTCAACCTTCCTGCCGACTCCCGGCGTACGCGTCGAGCAGATTTTCAAATTCCTCTTTACCAATAAGCGCTGCAGCTCGGTTCTCCTTTTGGATTCTCCGGTATAGCTCTTCCCTGTAGATAGGGATGTTTGCGGGGCTCTTGATTCCCACTCTCACCTTGTTCTGATCGATCGAAGTTATCGTCACCTCTATATCGTCGCCGATCAGAATCGATTCTCCCGTTTTTCTGGTCAGTATGAGCATAGGTTTTCCGCCCTCTCCATCTAATCGGCCACCCGGACCGTCTGCTTGAATTTTTTCGTGGCAAGGCCACCGAGAATCAGCGCTGTTTGGATTATACAGCCTATCCGCCAAATGGTATATAGTCGTTTTTCAATCGGAAACAGGCGGCCCGCCGGAGAGAATTCCAACGGGCAAAAGGAATTCGCCTGGAGTGCGGCCATCGCATGGGGACCAGTTGAGTATGGCGCCCAAAGTGCCACTGGAAAAAGATTATCGAACGCTTGGGCTCGAGCCGGGAGCCAAAATCTCCGAGGTAAAACGGGCCTACCGGAGCCTTGCCAAAAAATGGCACCCGGACCGCCATCAGTTGGAGCCTCGCGAAGCCAGGGCGGCAGCGGAAAAAAAGTTCCGGGAAATCGACGAGGCGTACCGGCGCATCTCGAAGTCCCGAGGGAACATCCCGCCGGTGCAGCAAGGCGGGGGGCCGGGCGCTCCAAAACCGGAAGCCCCTTCTCACACAGAGAGAAGCGGTGCTGCTGCTTGGGCTTGGCGTCTTGGAGCAGCAAAATTTTTCGAAGCAGTCTTTCGCTTCACCCGCAGGTCCCGCTTCCGTGCCCGGCCCACCGCGATTGCGGCTGCCGCGCTCTTTCTCCTGATCGTTTTCCTTCCGTTCCTTTCCCCTGTCCCCCCGGACCAATCCATAGACGTGCTGCAAAAACGTATGCCCGCTCCGCCGCACCGGAGCGCTCCCCCGTCGGCGCGCCCGCCGGAAACGGTCGCCATTCCCCCCGCTTCCCCCCCTGCCCTCCCCGAACCCGAGGCGCCGGAGAACTTTTTCACCCTGGGCTCGACTGCTTCCCGAGTGCTCAGAGTCCAGGGACGTCCGACCCAAGTTCTGGGCGACACCTGGACCTACGGTGTTTCCGAGGTGCATTTCAAAAACGGGCGCGTCTCCGGGTACAACAATTTCGACGGGGCGCTGCGGGTGAAACTGGAGCCGGGGGCGTTTAACGGCCCCGCTCCCCGTCACATAACGCTCGGTTCGACCAGGCAGCAGGTCCTGCTGGTCCAGGGGACCCCGACACAGGTCCGCGGAAACCGCTGGTACTACGGGTTTGCCGAGCTTATCTTCCAAAACGGACTCGTCGCGGGCTATGACAACTATTTCGGGACCCTGAAGATGCTCCTGCGTCCCTCCACTGCAACCGAAGGCGGAAAACATGCTTTCTATTTCACCAGGGGTTCGACGCCCGACGAGGTGCTCGCCGCGCAGGGAACGCCCACGGCCGTTCATGACAAACGATGGTCCTACGGGTTTGATTTTGTGCTGTTTCAGCATGGCAAGGTGAGCGGGGTGATCGATTCCGATGGGGCCCTGCACTTCATCAACTGATAGAAAAGAGGGATTGCGCGATGATTATGGAAAAAATTTACAGGGGCGAGTTCGACCCGGAGCTTCTCCAGGTCGCTCCGGCGGCTATTGACCGGGCACGGGTGGCCATGATCGTCGACCGGTACCGCGAGCTTTTGAAAGAGTACCCTCCCGCCAGGCTCGAAAGCGGCGGCCCCCTTCCGGCCGAACTGCTTCGCAAGATGGGCGAAGCCGGCTTTTTCGGCATCAGCATAGCCACCGAATACGGCGGCATGGGTTTTAACCTGTGCGAATATTTGACCGTGGTCGAAGAAATCGCCACGCTCGACGTGCCGCTCGCCTTCACATTCCTCGCCCACCTTTCCATCGGGATAAAAGCCGTTCAGCTTTTCGGAAACGAGGAACAGAAGCGCAAATACCTCTCCCGCGCCGCCTCCGGGGAAATGATCTTCGCCTATGCGCTCACCGAACCGCGCATCGGTTCGGATGCCCGGCACATCGAAACTTCGGCCCTGCTCAGCCCGGATGAGACCCACTACGTGCTGAACGGCAGAAAAGCCTATATCACCAACGCCAATTACGCTGGAGGCATGACCGTTTTTGCCCAGCTCGACCCCATGGAGCCCGGGTTCATCGGCGCCTTCATCGTCGAAACCGGCTGGGAGGGGGTGCAGATAGGAAAAGAGATGCCCAAAATGGGCCTCACCTCAAGTTCTACGGCCGCCATTCAGTTCAAAAACGTGCGCGTCCCCAAGGAAAACCTTATCGGCATGCCGGGCGATGGTTTCAATATAGCCATGACCGTGCTCAACTTTGGCCGCCTGGGCCTTGGCGCCTCCTCGTCCGCCATGATGCGCCTGTGCGCCGGGGAGATGCTCCAGCGCGCGTCCACGAGAATCCAGTTCCAGGTCCCGATCAGCAGCTTTCCTCTCATCCAGGAAAAGATCGTTCGCGCCCGGGTGGGCGAAGCGGTCAGCTCGGCCATGAACAACCTATCCGCCTTGCTCCTGCAGCAGCAGCCATTTCTTCGCTCGCCCATCGAGACCTCGCACTGCAAGCTCTTTGGAACCATGCGCGCCTGGGAGGCGGTCTATGACGCGCTCCAGACCGCTGGGGGCGCCGGCTACCTCAAAACCCTGCCCTACGAAAAACGCATGCGTGACGCGCGTGTTACAACGGTATTCGAAGGCACTACCGAGCTCCATTCCATCTATCCCGCCCTGTGGGGAATGCGTATGCTCAAAAAGACGCTGAAAGAGCAGAAAAAATCTTTCCTCTCGCTCGCACTCGACCTGCTGAAGCTTCTCGCAAGAGGGGAAAAATGGCCCCTATCCTACGAAAACAGCATCATGCAAAAAGCGCTCTGCGAGGCGAGACGATGTGCCAAGGCCACCCGGGTCCTGCTGCTTGGCGCCATGCTCCTCTACGGCAGAAAAATTGCGCGCGGCCAGACAGCCGAAAGAGAATTTCTCTTCCGCCGCATCACCACGCTTTCACTCCACACTTTCGGTCTCCTCGCCCTCCTTCGCCAAACCGACATCAGGCGAAAAGCCGGCCCGCTGGAAGCCGAGGACCTCTTCATCCTGCAATACTTCACCGCGGAAGCAAAGCAGGCGCGTAAAAGCAACAACAGGCTTCTGGATTCCAGGAAGGAAAGGGTGAGTTCGGCCCTTTTCCGAGAATTTTCCAAATCAAGCGGGGAGACTGCCGGCCAGGAAACGCAGCCGGCAAATTAGCGAATTAGAAAAGGGAAAAGCGCGGGGGAAGGCTTCCCCCGCACCCCCCGGGAGCCGCGTTGCGGCATTACTCGAACCGCGCAAAACCGTCGGGCCGTTCCATCTCGCTCGGAAAATCCATGAAGGGAAACGGCTTTGTGTTGTCGTTTAGCGTTATATACCGTATGAGCCGGTACACGTAGGCCGCCGCCTTGTTGGAAAAGGCGCGCAGCGGTTCGCTGTAGTTCCTGGTAACCAGCAGAATCACGAACTGCACCAGGGCTATCAGCTGGATCAAAAAATTCATCACGCTCAGGATTACCACGAAAAGAATCGTGTACATGAGCCTCACACCGATTTTCCCCCTTGGGATGCCGCCTTGAGTCATAAGTTCCATTGTATCCCCTGATTTGAAGATCCGCTGCGTCAGGACCGGGATCCCACCGGGAACCCGATCCGCTCCCTTACAAAAAAATACAGCTTTCATCCTATTTCAAAATCGATCGAACTCAAGTAATCTTTTCGCCAGATTAACCTATCCTTTCCATTTTTATCCTCAGTGCTCGCTCACCTGCCCCGGAAAGCCAGGCCCCCCGCCCTGGCTTTCTTTTTTTTCCCGTTATGAAATACCGCAAAATGCCGTATATATAGAGTGAGAATTCATCATGGAAAGGTCCCGAGGTGCAGATAGTCATTCCACACAAAAACGTCGATTTCGACGCGCTCGCGTCGCTGGCCGCCGCCACCATGCTCTACGGGGATGCAAAACCGGTCCTTCCGACCAGTGTCAACCCCAACGTGCGTGCTTTTCTTTCGATCCACAAGGATATTTTCTCCTTCGAGCCTTTGAAGAGTCTGGATGCGGACTCGGTAGACCGCCTGATCGTGGTGGACACCAACCGCTGGACGCGGCTGGAAGGAACGGGCCGACTCGCCAAGCGTTCGGACCTGGATATCCATGTGTGGGATCACCATCCGGACCCGGGCGACATAAACGCCTCACTGCACCGCCAGGAGGCCCTGGGGGCAGCCTCCACCATGCTGGTCGAAGCGCTTATGGAAAAACACATCCAGCCCTCTCCCATCCACGCCACCCTCTTTTTGGCGGGGATCTACGAAGACACCGGCCACCTCACGTTTCCTTCGACAACGCCCAGAGATCTGCGGGCCGCCGCCTTTTTGCTCGAAATGCATGCCGACCTGCAGGTGATCCAGGCCATTTTGCGCCCCACCTACGGCCCGAAGCAAAAGGAGATCCTGTTCCATCTGCTGGCCGACGCCAAACGCATCAAACTCAAGGGCTATACGATAAGCATCGGCAGGCTGGATATCGAGGGACACGTTCCCGGACTCGCTGAAGTGGTGAGCATGTACAGAAACGTCATAAACGTCGATGTGGCCTTCGTCATATTCCGGGACATGCAGAAAGACCGGTGCATGGTGATCGGTAGAAGCGGAGCCGACAGCTTCGATGTGGGCGCCGTGATGCGGCTCCTGGGAGGCGGAGGTCATGCCGCGGCGGGATCGGCCATGGTCAAATCGGCCGGCTCCGAAGGTGTGGAGGCCTGGCTCATGGAAGCCATGCAGGACCACCGGCAGCTGCCCGTACAGATCAGCGATCTCATGTCCTTCCCGGTGGAAAGTGTGCCGCCCGATATGCCCATGCGGGAAGTCGAGGCGGTTCTAAACAAACTCGGCTATTCCGGAATGCCTGTCATGGAAGGTGAAAACCTGGTGGGAATCATCTCGCGGCGAGACCTCAACAAGCTCACCAATGAGGGTCAGTGGCGCTCGCCGGTAAAGGCGTTTATGTCGCGAAACGTGATCACGGTGACCCCGAAGCATAGTGTGGCCGAAACCATGAGGATCCTTATAAAACACGACATAGGACGGCTTCCCGTACTCGATAAGGAACGCGTAATCGGGATCATTTCCCGCTCCGATGCCATGATCTATTACTATGACCTGCTCCCGGAATGAAGCCCTCGGGGGGGAGTAGCCCCCCCTCAACCCGGGGAAAAGAGCGGGGGCTCTCGCTCCCTGCCCCCCCGCAATTCTTTACGGAAACGCTTCAAAGCCGGTAACACCGACTTCCCATTTTTTGTCCTTCTCGGAATATTGCCATTTTTGTTTGAGAGAAACCCCTTTAACGATCGGGCATTCGGGCCGCCAGTACTCGACATAAAGCGACACCGCTGCGTTGCGCTTCGTTCTATCGAGTTCCATGTCCCTCACCTCATATTTGGCGATATCGATCTTTTGTTTCAACCGATCGGCCAGAGGCCAGAAGGCATTCCTTTTGTCCGGGACCATAAAAGCCAAGGCCTGCGAATAATCCTTGAATTGCAGGGCCTCATTGAACTCATCGATCGACCTTTTCAGACCCTCGTTAGGGACTCTGGCGGAGGCGGACGCCGCCGCAGTCCCCACGACCAACGCCCCCTGACAGGCGGCCTGGCCGATCAAAAGCGGCGTACAGGATGCCGCGGACAATAGAACCGGCAACAGCATCATGCCGATGAGACAGATTTTGAGCGAACACACTTTTTTCATCCTTTTCCCCAATTTTTCCCGGATCGAGTACATTCTGCAATATCTAACCATAACAATCGGTTTTTTTCCCGATAAAGTTGACAATTTCACGTTACGCGTACCATCCGGCTCTCATTTCCCATCGGGGGTCTCCCTCTTGGCGCAGAAAATGTGAAGGCTCAAACCACCTAACACCTTTCCTCCCGGCCAAAAATCTGCTAGTTTGCCAAACTTGTTTTCAAACGGCATATAGCGGTATCCGAAGCCGGCCAGGATTGCGGGGGGGGTTCTGTTTTCCGGCCTTATTTCGGAAAGATATGGGGGGGGTATAGAATAATGGCGTATCGTTTGTCTGTATTATTGATCGTATCGGGGTGCATCTTTTCCCTTCTTTCCGGGTGCAGTTTTATGCCCCAGCACGACTCTTCCGAACCCAAGAGCTCCGATAGCATCGTCCCGCCCGTCCCGGTTCCCCCGGCACTCCAACCGGTTCAGCCTGCTGGAAATCCCCCGAAATGCGAGCTGCCCATACCTCGCAACCAGACCATTGAGGTCGCTGTGGCGAGGTTTTCCGAATACGGCCACCAAGGCTTCCAGATCGAACTCGACAGGGCCTGCAACTATGTCCAACCCGTCCGGAAGCTTTTTAAAGAGCGCGGGCTTCCGCCCGATCTCGTCTACGTCGCACTCGTGGAAAGCGGTTTCACCCCCCGGGCGAGGTCGCGCGCAAATGCCGTGGGAATGTGGCAAATCATCGCCGGGACGGGCGCGCGCCTGGGGCTTCTGCAAAACCGATGGATCGACGAAAGATGCAATCCCACCAAAGCCGCACAAGCCGCCGCCGATTACCTTTCCCAACTCTACGATACCTTCGGCAATTGGCCCCTTGCCCTTGCCGCCTATAACGCCGGCCCCAAAACGATACAGAATGCCCTCGATAGAAGCGGGCTCAAGACTTTCTGGGAGCTCGCAGCTGCGGGCTGGCTCCCTGCCGAAACACGCCGGTACGTCCCCAAGGTCTATGCAGCGGTCATCATCGCACGCAATCCCGACCGCTACGGGTTTCAGTACAACCCCGACCATTACGTCGCCCGCTATGAAAAGGTGGCTGTGCCCGGAGGCGTAAGACTCGCCTGGGTCGGGAAAAAGATCGGGGTATCCAAGGCCGAACTTCTGCACTGCAATCCCGAATTGTGCCAACCGGTCACCCCGCCCAGCTGTTCGGAATACCAGCTGTGTGTGCCGCGCGGCTGCCGCGACGACGTGCTCGCCGCGCTGGCGAATCACTTGCCCTGCGAGGCCAGGGCCGAGTCCAGGAAGACGGCGGGCGCCGAGCGTAAAACCATCCGGGTCTCTCTCCACAAAGTTTCGCGCGGAGAGACATGGGACAGCCTGGCGCGCCGGTACAAGTGCCCGGCAAACATGCTGGCAACCCTGAACCATTCGAGAACTTCCCAAGTCCTCAAGATGGGACAACTTTTGAAGGTCCCTGTCTCCTCGGCCCCCCTCGTGGCCAGACGCGCCAGACCTGCCGCTGCGAAGTTCCTGATCGTTAAAAGGCAACGGACGACCGCAGAACGAAAAACCCGTGGAAGACTGAAGAAGACCGCCGCCAAGAGCATTCACTATAAGGTCACTCAGGGAGATACCTTGTGGACCATCGCCGAAAGGTTCCATGTTCCGGTAAGGACCCTTTGCTCACAAAACGATCTGAGGCCCAACCAGAGGATCCGGTCCGGCTCCCGCATTTTGATCTGCACGAGCCTTTCGTGCACACGCGCCGCCAGACGGAGAAGATAGTCATCTCGTCCCCCCGGGAACGTTCAGTGGTTTCCAGGTGGCTAATTAGTCTCCATCCGGACCCCCTGGAACCTATCGGGTGATTCAAACCCAAGTCCCCCTTTGAAAAGGGGGATTTAGGGGGATTTTCTCAGAAAATCAGATGGATACTTCCATAAAGTCCCCCTGACGTGCTTCAACTCAAGAGCCTTTCAGTCCTGAGTTTGCTTTTGGCCGTCCTCATCATTCAATTCTTTGCCCGATAATCTCTAAGAACGCTGCCGGGTTCAGGATGCGGATCCCGCGGTATTCTTTCAAATCGGTCAAGTGATGATCGCCCGAGACAATGAAATCGGCCTTTCCTTCCAGAGCACAGACCAAATAGATATTGCCGGAAGGGTCGCTTTCGATGGCCTCGCTGATCGTCTTTCCCGGAGTTGTCTTGGCCATTGCCGAAAGCTCCCGGATAAAGGAGGCAATCCATTTCGAGTCGCGCCGGTGGAATTTTTCTAGCTTGGGATAAGCCAGAGTAGCCCTTATTTCCTCCAGGATGTCGGGAGAAACGCAAAGCTCGAGGCCGCCGCTTCGGACCAACTCCAAAATCCGCCCGGGTTTGGAATCTGCTTTGATGACGGCGCTCACAAAGACATTGGTGTCCAGAACAACTTTAATCACCTCCGACCTTGATCCTTCTCAGCGGTTGCCCTCTTTGCAGCCTCAACCGCTTCGCCGAGAACAGCTTCGAGTTCTCGGGGATCGACGTCCTTCACCTTTTCCCTCAACTCGCTTACCATCGAGAAAAACCGGCTGTGGACCAGATCGCTATCGACCGCCGTCTTTGGCGCGATGTGCATCCCGGATTCGGTGAGTGTCACCTCCAGAAGATCGCCCTCCCGGATACCCAGCCGGTCCCTCAGACTCTTGGGAAGGGTGATCTGCCCGTTGCGTATGACTTTGACCAGGGCCATATCGTTTCGCCTCGCAGAATTACGTTAATTCCATATTATGTAATTATCAAATAATGCAGGCGAGAGGAGTTGTCAAATTGATCGTGAGCCGGAAAAGCCCGAGAGCGGAAAGCGATTTCTTACGGCTTCTGTCTCCGCAAGCCAAGCCACAGATCCCCAAGATCGAACTCGATTTCCTGAAAGGGCTCAGCTCGCACCTTGTCGTTTTCATAGAAGCGGGCCTGAGGAAGCCATTGGTTCGATTCAAGCCTGTAGGTGTCCAGGCGATTGGGTCCATCCGGTTCAAGGAGAATAATCCAGCCGCCGGGTCCGCCTCCTTCGCCGAATTCGTATGGGGGCCCCAACCGGTTGCCCAATCTGGAGGCGGCATAGATGTGCTTCTTCGACGGTCTTCGATGAACAATCAGTTCCCCGCCGATGATCTCGCCGGTCGTGTTGTCCGGAATGCCGAAAAGATCGGCATAGGCCGCCTTCTTTTTCGCCGGCTCGCTCATCGCCTGATACCCCATGTGAAGAATTCCAGGAAATATTAGGTCCTTTTGAGGCTATTTCAAGATTTTTGGATGAGTTCGTTTCACATATTCACGGCCCCTTCAACATCACCCAGTACTTTATCCACATCCAGGATGATTTTTAATCCGCTCTCCACTTTAGCCATCCCCAGCATGCAGTGGCTATTCATCTGCAGTATCAGTCCATACCTGTCTTCGATATCCGCACCGTTTATGTGAAGGACCTCCGATATCGAATCCACCAGCACTCCCGTCAAAACCCCCACACCATTTCGTGTTGTTTCCACGACGATAATGCATGTCCTGGCTGTATATTCACATTCCTCGATTCCCAACCTGATCCGAAGGTCCACGACCGGTATGACTTTGCCGCGAAGATTTATGACCCCTTTGACGTATGCGGGCGACTCCGGAAGCGGCGTAATGGGCATCAAGGCAACGATTCGCTTCACGTTCCGGATGGAAATCCCATACTCTTCTCCGGCAATTGAAAATGTCAAATATTTTCCTGTCTTTCGCTCAAAATCGAGCAGCAGCTGTTCTTGCTGCTTTTCTTCGGTAATGTCCATGGCAATGCCTGTGGAGAATTCGATCTGGCCGTTCTCGTCGCAGACAATCTGGCCCCATTCCCTGATCCAGATGACTTCACCGCTCTTTTTTCGAAACCTGAGTTCCCTCACATAGGTCTTATCGCCCTTGAGCGCCTGAATGAAGATTTTCTTCGCTCGTTCCCGATCTTCTTCCACAAACAAATCCGTCAACTTCACGGCTCTGGAATCGAATTCCTTCCGTGTATAGCCCAACAGGCTTTCGATCTGGTCTCCCATGAAATCAGCAGAACCGTCTTTGTAGCCTTTAAAAGCGGCCATGCGGGCCTTGGATATTTTTTCTCCTGCCGCAACTGCTTGCTCCTGCATTCTATAAGCCCTCCCTGATTTCAGATTTCAATTCATCTCTCCACACCCTTCGGAAAACAGTTGAAAAAGCTTTAACTTTCGGTACTGATTCCTGAATTGCCGGGTGTGCGGCCATGATGGACACTATATTGCCTGTGCCCACCCGCGCCCGGTGCGGACTGAGGTAGGTGAGAAAAAGCCGGCGCTGCCCACCAAAAGGTTTTGGGATGGTCACTATTTGGGTCGGCGACTGCCCGCAGGCCAAAATAAATCGTGCAGAGTGGTTCACGAAATTGCGCAATGTATTATTTTAGATGCTGGAGGATCGTTGAATCATGTCCTATATTGATAAAAATATTATGGAAAGCGAACATATTATATACCGCAGCGGAATTCACTGGCATATCTTTATCTGGCCTGTTATCTGGTTCCTCGCAGCGCTTGCTGCCTTCGGATTTGGAGTAAATATGAAGGCAGCAGATACAAGGTCGGCAATGCTTGCTGCAGGCGGTTTTTTTCTTCTCCTTTCATTAATTCTATTCGTTCCTCGCT
>JBMFWU010000064.1:13340-29346 GCA_049964955.1 Syntrophobacteraceae bacterium | reverse complement strand
GCATTTCAGCAGGTTATCCCACAATGTGCGAAGTTTGTCCTTAACGAGCCGCTGCGGGTCAATCATGGCTGTGGTAGTGGCGGTGGTCTCCGTCGTGCCGATGTTGGTGAAACTGCGGATCGACCAGATTGACCCGCATCAGCAGATCGGTATTGCTCAAGACCTGCTCGCAGGGCCCTGCCGCCACAAGGTGATGGTCTTCGCTGAAAACCAGAGCGCGATCGGCGATCTCTTCCACGATTTCGAGATTGTGCGTGGTGACAATGATCGTTTTTCCCGCCGCGTTCAATTGCTGGATCAAGCGGATGAGCCTGCGCTGCGAGCGCGGGTCCAGACCGCCCGTAGGCTCGTCTAGAAGTAGCACGTCGGGGTTGAGGGACAGCACCGAGGCCAGCGCCACCAGCCTCTTTTCGCCCCCCGAAAGTCTAAACGGCGGCCGCTCGCGAAAACGCTCCAGGTGTAACATCGAGATCACATCCTCCACCACGCGTTTGACCTCGACTTCCGCCCACCCGAGTTGCACCGGCCCGAAGGCGATCTCTTCCCAGACGTTGGAGTTGAACAACTGGGAGTCGGCTTTCTGAAACACAAAGCCCACCCGGCGGCGGAAAGCAAAAGCAAATTCTTCGCTTGCCATTGTCTCTTCGCTCAGCGCCTGCCCCAGCACCTCAATGGTTCCCGCCCTGGTGAACAACAGGCCGTTTAAAAGCTTCAGCAGCGTGGATTTCCCGCTCCCGTTCGCTCCCAGCAGGGCCACCTTCTCGCCCCTGCGGATAGTCAGGTTGACTCCCTCCAGCGCCATTTCCCCGCTCGGGTAGCTAAAGCCGACATCTTTCAATGCAAAGACGACCTCGTCACCAGACAAATCGATCACCTCCAAGCAAAATTATCGATAGCAAAACGATTAAGATTGTCCACACCCAGTCCAGGCCACGAATCCTGGCGGTAGTCAGGGTGCGCGGCGCACCGGTGTAGCCGCGGGAAAGCATCGCTGCATGGACCTCGTCGCTGAGCTCAAGAGCTATCATCCACAGGGCGCCCATTGTGTTGCCCACAAACCGCTGCCGCTCCCTCGTAGTCGAGCGGCCGACGGTGCGGCTGAGCCTGGACTCGAACATGTCGCCGGCGCTATGGAGAAAAACGTATATATAGCGATAGGTCATCTCTAGAATCCTCACAAATATCGCAGGCGCCCCGATCATGCGAAATCCCCTCAGAAGATAGGCCCAGCGGGTGGTCAGAGTCAACAGCACGGCGGCCGAGACACAGGCCGCCACCCTGAGCACGAACAGGACCGCCGCTTGCACCCCCTGGCGGGTAATCGTCAATTGGTGATGGCCTCCGTAGCGAAACAACACCACCAGCGGGTCCCCGGGCCGGACGACGTTGAAAAGCGTCGGCAGGACGACGATAACGGTGAAGATTGGTATAAAGACCCACACCCGCTTGAGAAATTTGGCCAGCGGCACAGCCGACACATAGGCCAGCAGCATCATGTACAAGTTTATCAGCAGCAGCGAAACCCAACTGTGCATGCAGGACGCCACAAAAATCAGAAGCAGGCTGGTAGCGACCTTGACGCCGGGATGCAGACCCTGCATCAGGCCCTTTTGAGACGCAATGCGCTCGGCATAGAAGTCGTCCATCAGAAAGCCCGAGAAGGCGCCGATGCTCTTCTGGGCAAAATCGCGCCTGCTTTTTTTGCCGCTTCCCGGTGGGGGGAGCGGCCCCTGCGATTGCAGGAGCCACTCAGGCATTTGAAAATCTACCATGGGAAAATCAGGTTCCTTCCTATTCCGCCTTTTTGAACAATCGTCATGAATGTCACGACTTATTATCGTGCCTGGCGGCAACAAGCCTGCCGATCACCAGTGTGATGCCCGCGATGAGGGCGACCCCCACCGCCGCCGCCACGTAATAGCCCATGCTCTGGTGAAAGAGGTCGGGCGCATCGGCAGCAAAACGAGAGTTGGGGACGCCGTAACCCAGCAGCAAGGCGTGTACGTGGCCCGCCAGAGCAGCCATACCTTTCGGCACAAACCCGAAGGCCTTCTTGATATCCTCGACCGAGTCTTCGCCGAACGCGCCTCCCGGCGCCAACAGTCCGAGCGGGACGAGCAGGATGAGGCCAATAATTCCCCACCACATTTTGTTGAACGCCGCCTTGACCGGCTCGACCCTGGCGGCGATCTGTTCGGCGATCACCGACGGATTGGTCGCCTGGAAATAGCGGGTAACCAGGCCGGTGACGATCGCTTCTACCGGGCCGGCCATCAGGGCGTGAGCCAGCAGCATGGCCGGAACCGAGACCCAGATCGGATAGGGGCAATAGAGCGGCACGCCCTGCGCGGTGTGAAACAAAAGGGGCTGCAGGCCCAGTTCGGTTCCGTTGCAGCAGGCGGCGATGTTGATGGCGATGTAGCTGCCGATGGCGCCCCATATCCAGCGTTTGGACGAGGCAGCCTCCGTTTTTCCGGCCATCCGCTGATAGATAAACCAAGTCACAAAGGGGATCACCACGGCCATGTTGAAGCAGTTGAAACCATAGGTGAAGATCCCTCCGTCACCGAAGAGCAGCGCCTGGATGGCCAGGGCGATGGAGATACAGATGGTTGCCGCCCAGGGGCCCAGGATGACTGCCAGGATGCCGCCGCCCACGGCATGCGCCGTGGTGCCGCCCGGTATGGGCACGTTGAACATCATGATAACGAAGGAAAAAGCCGCCCCCATCACCATTAGCGGGATTAACCGGGTATTCAGGGTTTTTTTCACTTTTTTGACCGCTATTGCCCAGATCGGCAACATGCCGACATAGCCTACCGCGCATGTCGATGGACTCAGATACCCGTCGGGAATATGCATTGCAAACCCTCCTTAGACAGCCGCGCAAAAGACAATGGAATTAGAACGAAAAAAGGCCATAAAAGTCCTGTGCTTCACCTTCAGGGAAGACAAAAGACCTTCATGGCCTTTACTGCTTGCGAATGGATCCAGGAGCCGTTTGGGCAAAAGCAGACCCCTCGCCCCAGGAAACGGCTATCTCATAGCATCAGGGAAGGGAGTCGTCAATTGGGAAATCAGTATTTTTTCCCTTGACTTCTCCGCACATCTCCAATAGACGGAAATATCTCAATGTGCGGTCTGAAATCGCACGCCGAAATCCCTTACAAAACAAATATCGAACGTAAAACCGAGCCAGGAAGGCCGGCGCACAGGTTTACCCCCTTGCCCGCTCTTCCCGGCTTTTTTTATCTGCGCGGCCTTTTAGCCGCGGGCTGCGCCCGATTCCAGGAAGCAACAGGGGAAAGCTCTTTGAAGGGAAGACGTCCCCCGGGACAGGGAAATTCAATGCCAATCAAGCAGGGTTGTCGTGTGGATCGTCCATAATACGTTTAGAATTGATGACATGGAGGAGCGGCCGTGTGTTGCGGCTAAATCGTTCCATGTAGTGGAATTGGAGAGAGAATCATGATGAAAAGGGGCAGTCATGGGAGCGATGCGTGCTATTTTGCGGCATTAACGCCCACAAAAGAACTTTTCACGCAAGGCGCTACAGAACGGCAAAATCTATTCCGGATTACAAAAGAAGCGAAAAGCGTCCGTATTCGCCGGTGGCTTCCGAGACTGGCAGTCGGCATCCTGTTTTTGCTCTTTCTGCTTTCGCAGGTACGAACAGTCAGGGCTGACGCCCCCCCGGCAGCCGCGCCAACCGGCTTCTGGGAGCGAAGCAATCTCCTGGGCGATATGGGCGGATTGCGAACCTACCTTGGAAATTACGGTATAACCTTTTTTCTCAGTGAGACAAGCGAAGCGCTGGGAAACGTAACGGGCGGCACCAAGCACGGGATGGACTACGACGGGGCGATTGCGATGAGTCTCAATTTCGACTTGGACAAGATGAGCGGATGGAAGGGGGGGACTTTTTTTGTGAGCGCTCTCCAACTCCACGGACGGAACCTTTCGGCTGACTACCTGCACAATATCCAGTCGGTAAGCGGGATCGAAGCCGAAAGAGCGACCAGGCTGTGGGAACTCTGGTTTCAGCAGTCGTTTGCCGGTGGCAAGGCCGACGTAAAGATCGGGCAGATCGGCATCGACCAGGAGTTTATCGTAAGCCAGTGCTGCTGTCTGTACCTGAATGCGATGATGGGATGGCCGGTGTTGCCCGCGGCAGACCTTTACGCGGGAGGCCCGGCCTTTCCACTTTCATCTCCCGCCGTACGGTTGCGGGTTCAGCCCAGCGACTCGGTTACGGTGCTTGCGGGCGTTTTCGACGACAACCCCCCCGGAGGTTCGTTCGACGACGATTCGCAACTGCGCGACGCCGAGGCGTCCGGGGCGCGGTTCAATATGACCACCGGCGCTCTTTTCATAGGCGAGGTTCAATACGCTGTCAATCAGCCGGCGGGAGGATGCAGGGGCAAGAGCACGGGGCTTCCGGGAACATACAAGCTGGGCGCATGGTACGATACGGCGAAGTTTCCCGATCAAAGGTTCGATACATCCGGAAATCTATTGGCGGTAACCGGCGGGACTCCCCGAATGGATCGCAGCAATTTCAGCATCTACGGAATCGCCGACCAGGCGATGTGGAAAGAGGACAACGGGCCGCGCATGGTGAGCGCGTTCACGCGACTGATGGGCGCTCCGTCGGACCGCAACCTGATCGACTGGGCGCTTACCGCCGGAGTGAACTGTAACGCCCTGCTGCCCGGACGCGACAACGATGTGTGCGGCATCGGGTATGGCTGGGCACATATTAGCACTGGCGCCACCGACTACGACAAGGACACGGCGGCACAAGACGTCGATACATTCACTCCGGTGCGCGGCGCCGAGCAGTTCATCGAACTGACCTACCAGTGTCAAATATGCCCCTGGTGGATCATTCAACCCGACCTGCAGTACGTAATCGATCCCGGCGGCGGCGCCGCCGACCCGCTCAATCCCTCAAGAACCATCGGAAATGAACTGGTTTTGAGCGTACGCACGATAATCAATTTCTAGACGACAAGGAAACCGGGAGGCGAGAGCATTCCCGTTCCCGCCTCCATTGAGCGAACTCGGGGATCTACCTGACGGAGATTTCAGTGGGCGTGATCGTGCGACTCCACCTCATGGCCCGGATGCTCGTGATCATGATGGCCGTGGTCTCCGACATGCTCATGATCGTGCACATACCGCCCTCCTTCATGAGAGTGCTCATGAAGATGTTCATGCATGTGCTCATGGGCGTGTTTGTGGGTATGCTCGTGGCTGTGCGCCTTGCCGTCATGAGAATGCTCGTGAGAGTGTGCATGAGCATGCTCATGGGCATGCAAATGTTTGTGTTCGTGTTTTCCTTCCATAAGCAGTCCTCCTGTCCTACTTCGTCAGGTTGCCAAGGCTCTTCATGAGTCCGATTATTCCAGATAACCTCCGAAAGGGTGCTTGTCAACTCTTGCGTTGACGCATCGTAGCGGGGGGGGAAAGGGATTTTTGGCTGTGCGTAAAGGGGGATAGAGCCCCGATCGCACAGGCGGTCAAATATGTATTTTGCTTGACTCGGATTTAAAACCGCGATATAGGGTAGCGTACGAATTTGAGCATCAGGTACACGAGCAGTTTAATAGGGAATCCCGTGTAATTCGGGAGCGGTCCCGCCGCTGTGAACGGGGACGAAATCCGATCAGGCCACTTTCTCGCGCAAGCGAAATGGGAAGGCTCGGAGAGTAGGTTGATCCGTGAGCCAGAAGACCTGCCTGATGCCGTTTGGCGAACCCGTGCGTGGAAATTCGGGCAGCCTCCATAAGGACCAAGTGAAGCAGGGTGCGATCCTTAGGGCTTATCAGCTCTAGGGATTTTTTTATTTGTGCGCCCTGCGGGACGCGTTCCCGGCAGCCGGCGTATGCGATGCCGCTATATTGCCGTTGAGCCATGTTGAGTGTTCCCGGGGGTGCGGTTGCGGCCCGGACAAGGCTTCCGGCCCTGACTCCATGCCCACTCTGATAGGCGTCGATGACAAGGAAACTCAGGCCATGTACAAAGAAATAGTGCAGAGTTTGACCGATGCGGGATCCGTTCGATTAAAGAGAAAAATAGGGTCCATGTATGCTTTGTTGACAGGGGTCACTATTGGCGTCTGGATAGTCGCCTTCATGCTTTTCGCTTCGCGTCCCCATATGTTGGCCCTCTGTCTGCTGGCCTGGATCTTCGGGCTAAAACACGCCGTGGACGCAGATCACATCGCGGCGGTCGACAATGTTACCCGAAAACTCATGAATGACGGCCAAAGGCCGGTTGGCGTGGGGTTCTATTTTTCCCTGGGCCATTCCCTGGTGGTGATTCTGCTCAGTGTGGGGATTGTCTTTGGAGTCCAATATGTCCATTCGCATCACAGCCTGGGCACGCTGGCAGACTACGGCGCCATAATCGGCACCATCGTTTCCGGTGGCTTCCTGTTTCTTATCGGCACTATAAACTTCCTTGTTTTTCTAAATATTTATCACGGCTACAAGAAAATAAAACAGGAAGGACAGGTCGACGAACAGGCCATGGAAAGCCATATGGAAAACCGCGGGCTTTTGACCAGGATACTGCGGCCGCTGCTCAAAATGATCACAAGCAGCTGGCAAATGTTCCCCGTCGGCTTCTTATTCGGGCTGGGCTTTGATACCGCAACCGAGGTGGGTCTGTTGGGCATCTCGGCGGCCGAGGCGGCAAAAGGAATGCCGGTGTGGTTCATTATGGTGTTTCCCGTCTTATTCACGGCGGGCATGTGCATGATCGACACAACGGACGGCATCCTCATGCAGGGCGCCTATGGGTGGGCTTTATTGGAGCCCACGCGCAAACTTTTTTATAACGGTTTCATTACGCTTCTGGGGTTCCTGGTGGCTTTTTTCATAGGGGGAATAGAGATATTGGGAGTTATCGGTCAGGAACTGCATATCAGCGGGGCGGGATGGAATTTTATAAACGTCTTGAACGATCATTTTGGCGCCATCGGCTATGGCCTGATTGCAATCTTTATGACGTGCTGGCTGACGGCTGCTTACATGTATAAGCAGGCCCGGCAGGCGGTGGCTGTCAATCAGTGAAAAAGCCGGTTGCAAGTATTTGGGCTTAATACCCCTATATTTCATCGCTCGCTCCATTTACTCTTAAGGTATATTTTAAGATCCGTACCTTACTACAGAGTCAAGACCTAAAAACAAAGTAACCGTTCACCGTCGTCCGCTTGCTGGAAGCATTTTCTGCTTGCGTTCGGAAGCCTGATGAGCTATTCCATCATGCATGGAAAATACGCTCACTTTCCGAAACCGAACCTTTTCAGCCGCCGACATCGCTTTTGTCCGGCAGGTCATTGCCGATCATCCGAATGAAGGACGGTGCGCTCTTTCCAAGCGGCTATGCGCCGCCTGGAACTGGAGCCAGCCCAACGGGCAGCTAAAGGACATGATCTGCCGGGGTCTGCTCCTGATTCTGGAACGTGAGGGCGCCATTCGTCTGCCGCCCCGCAAGAAGATCCCAAAAAATCCTTTGTCTCACAGAAGCCGGCCGGAAAAGATCGACGTCGACTCCACACCGGTGGAAAAACCTTTGCGGGAGCTTCTCCCCGTCTCCATCCGGCAGGTCAGAAGAAGCCCTCTGGAAAAGCTTTTCAACTGCCTTATCGAGGAACACCATTAGGCCCTTGAGTAGCAAACGGTCAAAAAACCGGAATAAGGTTATAGTACTGTCATTTCGGTGTCTTGTCTGACCTTGCAACCAAGGGCTTGCAGCGGATATTGTTGCATTGTTCTATTTTTTTGTGCAAGTTCTTACACACTTCTCTTGCAGACCAGAAAAAATCGCAGCTACAGACCGAACCGACGGAAGCCAAGTTGCACGCTTTTGGATAAAGCTGCAACAAAGGCGAAACACGGCGTATCGCAACTGGCTTGTATTCTCGGGTGACCCAAAACGTTCATGGATATCACACGAATCACAATTCGAACCCCGAAATAGCTGCACGACAAGATAATGGATGCATCCTATCGGAGTCGTAAGCAGGGGGATTATAAATCGATCAACACAATCGTGATAGAAGCATTGGGAATGTGGCTGGAAGCTCACGCCACGTCCGAGCCGAGCGTTCAGAAGCCGGCCAAAGGGAAGGGGAGGGGGGAAACGTGATCGATTCGGCCGTCAGTTCCTTGGATCATGCCGAGGAACCGGCCGAAAAGACGCTGAAGAAGGGATATCCCGATGGTGAGGGGGGGCTTTATCCAATTTGCCGGGATCGACTGGCTGCGAGAAAATTGGCAATAAAGGAGACGGATAATGGGAACACGAACCGAACAGGCGAAGACGGTTCTCGAAGCTGCCACCGAAGACACACCGGAATACATGCGGCGCACCGGGTGGCATCAATGTTCCGAGGTGCTGGATGAAAAGCAGGCGCTGTTCGCGATAGAGGACCAGCTGGGCGACCCGGATTATACGGTTTCCGCGACCAGGACTTGTGCGGGGTTCATTGTGTGGCACTTGCCAACCGAAACGGGATGAGCGCATCTTTTGCGTCCGACCGTCCAACGATTCGGGAAACGGGATACCGGATCGGGTACCGTATTGAGCAGACCAGGGAGGAAAGGCCCTGGAAACCGCGGTCTCGGGAGAAAAGCTGTTCAAGAACAGTAAAGGGTGATATTTTCTTCGGGTCCACTTGAAACATGGCCTTAAAACCCGCACTCGAAGAGAGGTTTAAGGTCGTGAGCTTACTCCCTGCGGCCGATATCTGTAATCTGCCGTTGATGGTCCCTCGGGCATACTTGACGGTTCGGTCCTTCATAAACATCGGGAAGACCTATGAGCCAGAATAGAGACAAAAAATCCGACTGGGATTTTGAAAAACTTACCGGCGCTATTCGGCTGGTTCATGATGAACTTGCCGCACAGGCCAACCGGGCGGTCAATGTCAGCCTAACCTTGCGCAATTGGTTGATCGGATACTACATCGCCGAGTACGAGCAGAATGGTGAGGATCGAGCCATATACGGGAGCAAACTGCTTGAACATCTTTCCTCTACGCTACGAGCGAAGGGTGTAAGCAGGGTCGAGGAGCGGGAACTTCGGCGTTATCGTCTGTTTTACCAAATCTATCCACAAATTCGGGAGTCGGTGACTCCCGAATTGAGGCAACGGTTGGTCGGACCGGTGGTGATGTCCTTCAGCCAAAAACGGGAGGCGGCGACTCCCGAATTCTCCATCTCCGGCAAGGAAGTGATTAGTAGATTGTCTTTTACTCACATCGCTGAACTCCTGAAGTGTGAGGACCCCACACAGCGCGCCTTCTATGAAATCGAGTGCATCCGGGGAAACTGGTCGGTGAGGGAGTTGAAACGCCAGATTGGCAGCCTCTATTACGAACGTTCCGGCCTTTCGAAAAACAAGAAGAAACTGTCTGAAATAACACAACAGAGCGCAGAGACCGCCGAGAATAAGCTGCCCATCCGTGACCCCTATATCTTTGAGTTTTTAGGACTTAAGCCTAAAGAAGTGATGTGCGAAACCGACTTGGAAGATCAACTCTTGAACAAATTGCAGGAGTTTCTCTTAGAACTTGGCCATGGCTTCTGCTTTGAGGCAAAGCAAAAACGCATTCTGATCGGTGATGAGTATTTTTTTGTGGATCTGGTCTTCTATCATCGAATCATTAAATGCCATGTTTTGGTAGAATTAAAACTGGAAAAATTCACTCAGCAAAACATCGGCCAACTCAATACCTATGTTAGCTGGTATCGAAAAAATATGATGCTCGAAGGTGACAATCCACCGGTTGGCATTCTACTGTGTACCGGGAAGAACCATGCCCTGGTCGAATATGCTCTGGCCGGTATGGACAATCATCTATTTGTGTCCAGATATCTCCTCGATTTGCCCAAGAAAGAGGAGATGCAACGATTTATCGAACAACAAGCTGAGGTACTCGAACAAAAGAAAAACATCGAAGGTTTGTAGCCCATTTTCGCCCAACCCTTTCGGGGGATGGGCAATAATTCCTAACAAGAAGGATGCGAGCAAATGAAGATCATCGACAACATCAATTCCTTGCTGGGCGATGATCTGAAGGCCTCCACCCCAAAGCCAGGCTAAAGATCGCTGCATCTTGTTTTTCCATTTATGCCTACGAAGCCCTCAAGTCGGGGTAACCCCAACCTTGCCGGTGAGGCATCCAGGGGAGCGGCTTCGAGCCACACGATCTCGAAGTCTTCGTCAGGCGGAAGCACCGCCTGGACTTCGTGCGCAAAGATTTCACAGGCGATCAAAACCTTGCATCTTCTCTTCGACCCTGCAAAGGCGTTTTCCGGTTTTTAGAGAATTTTCGACCTCCCAATTTTAGCCCGGTTTCAGGCCCGGATTTTTAGGGGGCGTCAAACCCATCGAATCGACCATCCGCTCGTCCGAGAAATCGAACTCCCCGTGAGGTTGAAATGCGCCCAAGTGGCGACCGAGCCGTTACGAATGGCTTAGATCAGCGCCGCCCGTCGCTCCTCATTCTTCTCCTCGGCGAGTCTCCGCGAGAGATCGGGGTTATCGGGTCGCGTAGGCGGGAGGTTCCCCTGCGCGACCCGATAACCCCGATTCCTACTCCGCCCACAATATTCATTTTCCGTCCAACGACCAATCGTATGGGAGGTACTCGATCTCAATTCGACTTGCGCGCTCTTCCAATTTTTTCTTCAGGTCCGGTTTGGCGTATCTCATAAAAAAGGCGAGGACCCCGCCATCCGAATCCCCTCCGACCCGAGCGGCGGAGGCCGTTCCACCTTTGTTGGCGAGATACCATTTTTCGAAATCCCCTGCGTACCAGTCGAAAATTTTACTCAGATAAAGCGTATTTCCCTTCAGATAGTTGCTGTGCGGGTTGTTTATGAATGCTCGTGCGGCCGAATCAAGCTGCTGGTTCAGCATGTCGCCCTCATAGGGTTGCGAACGTAGAGGAGGGCAGCTTTTGGAGGCGCAGTTGAGGGCGAAATGGACCCGTGGATCGTGAAACCCCCTTACTCGATTTTCTATGTCGTCAAGGCTCGCGGAATGCCCGCCGATCTTGAATACTTTCTTAGTCCAGACACTCCTGAAGATGGAACCCATGTCCTTTATGGAATGTATGCCTGGATATCCGCCAATGACAATCTTCATAGCATTTATATTATACGTATTTATATAGAACGCCAAACGTTCGTTTCTCGACAGGTTCTGTGGATTAGTCTGTTTGAGCAGAGTAACATATTTATCAACCTCCGCTTCATTCTTTTTAAGACCTGCATAGTCCACCACCCCGTTTTTCACAAACTTTTTAAGCAGACCTGCGTAGATGCTATTGTCAACTTGTTGCGAGCACCATCCCGAGGCAGAACTCACCAGGATAAGAAGGCAAACGGCTATGATGAAGTATTTTGAAATCTTGCCATCTTTCATACTTGTTTCTCCTTTGAAACCCGAACTGCAATCAGTTGAATCCGATATAATTGTGAATTTCCTATCCGTAATATTTCCGGTATAGCTCCTGTTCAGGACGACCGAGTGCAGAAAGGAGGAAAATTGAATGATTCTGAAGAGAAGCTTTGAGAACGCCCTTTCGCAGGTATCTCGCAGGCGAGGTCCATACATGCTGGGGCAGCATTGAGACAGCAAGCCCGCCGGGGCTGATTTTACGAAGATTTCCAATCAGCGCCACATCTTCCATCAGGTATCGCCGCATAAACCCCCCTGCTCTCTCAAAGAGTTCTTTCCTGCAAAAATACCCCTGATCGCCGTAGGGAAGGTTAAAGAGTTGCGTCCTGAGATTCGCCCATTTGGAAATAAGATCGAGCGCCGGGTTCGACGGCAGAAAGCGCAGCCTGAAACAACCGAGAGCCCGCGGCCGCTCCCGGCAGGCTCTGCGAATCAGGTAAGGAAACTGAGGTGGGGGGATGGTATCGTCATGCAGGAAGAACAGGATATTCCCCCTGGAAAGCATGGCCCCGGTATTTTGCTGTATCCCGCGCCCCCTGATCGTTTTTACGTCGCTGAGAACCGGCGACATACGGTGCAAGACGGGTTTTGGCGAGTCGCAGCCGCGGACGAGAACTATCTCGTCTCCCGGCCAGATCAAATTTTCAAGGTACTGCAGAACAGGAAACAACTTTTCGGCGTCGCTAAGCGTTGGGATTATTATGGAAATCGTGTCGCTAAAGAGGCAATCCCGCTCCAGTCGCTCCAGGTCACACTTTCTGTCCACATCATTTCTTCCCGGGGCGAGGTGGAGGCGAAAACCCGCAGATTCAAATTCCCGTGCGGTTCTTGAGAAAATTTCATTTGTCCCCCAGGCGCTGAAATCAAAAGGCGAGTCAATTGGCCTTTCGACCCCGACAAGATAGAAACCGCCATCGGCTGCAGGCCCGAGAACCACGACCTTTTCCGCCAGATTCCGAAATGCTTCTTCCAAATCATTCGATTCGACGTCGGCAAGATCGCTCCCGATGAGAACCGCCCTGCCCGCGCCCTCTGCGAATGCCTCTCGCAAAGCATTCGCCATTCGACGACCGAGGTTTTCTCCTTTCTGCGGGCGGAATTCCCAGGGACCCGGAAATTTAGACATCATTTTTTGGAGCGGGTCCTGCGGTGGATAGAGAAGGGTTATTGCGATTTCCGGCGCTTTGAGTTTCAGATCATACGCTATGCCCAGCGTCCTTCGGAGCAGCTTTTCATAAATTTCCGCTGCTTTTTCCGCTCCCACTTCCTCCGAAAGGCGTGTTTTCACCTTGCCCGGTGACGGATATCTCAAAAAGATCAAAAGCGCCTTTTTGTCCCTGCACCGGTATTCAGATCCCGTCATCTTGCTCTCCGGAGAGCCGGAACTTGCGCACGAAGCGTTTGTCGATGAAATCTTTCAGCAAAAAAGGCAACCGCCCTCCCCACGTCAGCCCGCGTTTGAACAGAATCGCTTTGCCGTCACCCATGTTCAATATGAGCATGTAGTCTTCTTCGGCCGCGTAGTCTTTCATTTCTCCTCCGCCCAGGGCGACCGACAGATTGTGATGCAGTATTGGACCTTGCCGGACTGCGTGCACTCCAACCCTGGCGAGGCCACGTCCCTCAAAGCAAATGCAGTCGCCTCCGCCGAACAATTCCGGATAATCGACGCTTTGGAGGAACCCGTTGACGGGCAGACTGCCGTCCCGGGCCACCTGAAGGCCGGACCGGCCGAAGATGGCGCAGGGAGTTATCCCAACGGCCATAAAGGTGTAGTCGAAAGGAAGGGTTTCCTTGTCGGACAAACCAAGGCAACCTTCAGAAACCGATTGCACCCTTTTGCCTTCCATGACGTGGATGCCTCTCCTGTTTAGAGAATTCAGGGCGAGGCGCCTCGTTCCGGATGGACAACCCTGCAGTAACCTCCGGCCGGCGACAAGTGTTATCCGGGCAGTTCTTTCGTTGTCGTACAAGAGTCTCCATAGATTGGCGCACACCTCCACGCCGGCCGGCCCTCCCCCGGCGACGACGATCCGAAGATTCGCGCCCCGAGCTTCGTCAAGAATTGAAAGGCGGGATTTGTAGAGATTTATCACAGGCTTCACGGGAATCACGCGGCTGCCGCAATACCAATGCGGATCGAGCAGCACTTCGCTGCCGCAATTGAAAGAAGCAACATCGTAGGGCACAATCCGCCCACTCTTTAAAAGGAGACTGCGATTGCGAGCATCGATTGTCCACACGGAGTCTTCCATAAAAACGGCCCCGCCCGGTTCGGCCATCTGCTTTACGTTGAAGCGTGCTTCTTGAGGGGTGTACATACCCGACAGCACGCCGGGTCCCATCCCCGAGTAATACGTATACGGAGATGGATTGATGAGAGTGACCGTGTGGCCTCTTTCGAGGTAATCTGCAAGTCGGCTCAGGATCGTCAGATGCGCGTGCCCTGCGCCAACCAGTACCAGATGCTTTCCCATTTCAGTCCTCTACCCCGGTTCGATTCATTCGCAGCCGGCGGACAACTCGCGTTGCAGGTTCTGTGGCATATTATATAGAATTGTACTCCGATTACCAAAAGCGTATATCAATGTCTAGCATTTTATAGTATTGTCAAAGGACAAAATGGACCTTAACTTTCTTCGGGAAGAAGCGCCAAAGTAAATAGGCTTATCTTTTTGAGGACCGTCCAGGCGCAGGTCCCGTCGATGTGCACGCCCGCTCCGGACGCGTTAAGAGATGAGAAAGGATATCGGTTGTCATGCGCAAAAGCCACCCCTTCAATCCTCTGGAACGTTTGTTGGATGTAAGGGAGGCTGCAGAATTTCTCAATGTCTCGGAAATGACGGTACGGCGCTGGACCAATCAAGGGACGTTGCGATGTTACCGTGTAGGCGGAAAGCGCGAAAGACGCTTTAGGCTTGAGGACATTCAGCAATATCTCGCCGGCTGGACCGGACAAAAAGAATCTATTCGAGTCGATTTGGGTTTCGGCGGCTTTGCGGTTCCGGATGGCGGGCATATCACCCATCTCTACTCCGATCCTGCGGAAGCGATGGATTCAGGAGTGTCGTATATCCGGAAAGGTCTCGATAACGGCGAGACGGTTTTGCTGGTGGCCAGGCCCGACAGGATGAAAGACCTTGTCGAGATGCTTTGGCGAGGTGATTGCAAGGTCGAGGATTTTCGCAGTAGAGGCAAACTGCGCCTGAGCGAAGGAATGGAGTCTCCCGCCGACCAATTGGAGTTCATTTCCAGGATTTGCTCCTCGGCCGATGGCCGCTTCAGGCTGCTCGGCGACATGTTGTGGACGCGCGCCAAGGGCTGGACGCTTGAAGCTTTGCGCTCGCTCGAAGAAGCGGCTTCTTCGGGCGCAGCGGTTGCCGGAAAACTGTTCCTTTGCCAGTACCCGTTGGATGATATTTCCGGGCGAGAAGCAATGATGGCCCTTGAAACCCATACTCATGCCATTACGGGAGGCGCTCTGAGGGAAAGCCCCTATTTTCGTCCTCCACGGAGGACTTGATTTTCTTGGCGGGAAAAGAGCGGCATCCGTTCAGCGCTCAAAAAATTCACCGGTAAAAGTGTAATGGCCATTACATTTTCACCGCGACAAACAGTGTATCTTTCCAAACACGGCACACTCCTCAGGCTGCTGTCAGCAGAAAATGCAGGCCGAGTGGCGCATACTCCAACCGGATACATTGGAACCGGCGACTACAGGCGGGATAGATGACTCAGGGCAGGACAAAGTTTTGGTACCTGAAAAACATAGACATGCTCAGGCGCTTGAATGACGAACAGTTCCAGATGGTTCACGACCTCTCCACCATGCGGAAGATCAAAAAAGGGGAGACCTTGTACCTGGAGGGTTCGTCGGACAAAAACATCTATATTCTCAAAGAAGGAGTGGTGAAGATTACCAGAGTGACATCCGGGGGAAGGGAAGTTACGCTCGAACTCTTCAAGCAAGGTTCCATTTTCGGGGAGATGGCGATCATTGATCCACAGGAAAGAACGGAGTCCGCGGAGGTCGTCGAGGACGGCCTGATCTGCAAAATGGCCAAAAGAGATTTTGACAGGCTTATCGAGCAGGCGCCATCGCTTTCCACTCAGATAACGAAAATGATCGGGTTTAGACGGTGCAGCGTCGAGAACAAACTTATCGATATGTTGTTCAACACCGTTGAACAGCGCTTGGCAAAGGTCCTTTTGAATTTGCTCGATGACTTCGGCATGGATACCGGCGATGGCCGACTTATCGATCTAAGGCTTACGCACCGGGATTTGGCCGCCTTGACCGCTTCTACCAGGGAGACCATGACTGCTACTATGAACAAGTTTAAAAATGAGGGCATCATACGTTACCAGGGGAAACACATAGTCGTTCAGTCCACGCAGGGATTGAGATGTCTGGCCGAATAAACGGCATTCGGGGGAATGCTTAAACGATCATGAAAAAGACATTACACAGCAAAACTACAGGGCAAGACCAGCACCCGGTATCGTTTGCTTCTATGCTCGAACGACA
>JBMFWU010000064.1:0-13240 GCA_049964955.1 Syntrophobacteraceae bacterium | reverse complement strand
AATGGCTGATGGATTCCGGAAATTTCGAAGCATACATGCGAAAGCTAACCGAAAGTTTCAATGCCTGCACGCTTCCCGGACTCATGTGCCGAACGCTTGTTTCGGTCTCCTGGGACGGATACCTCTATGACTGCGATTTTAATTTGGCGAGGGGGATTCCCCTGGGCGGACGGGCGATTCATGTTTCCCGGCTTGAAGGTCCGCCTGCGCCGGGAACGGCGATCGCCGTGGGGGAACACTGCTATGCATGTACGGCAGGTCCCGGGTTTACCTGAGGCGGGGCCATCGATGCCTGAGTTCAGCGCAAAATAGTTTCAATGCGTTTTTTCAAAAACCGGCCGAAGGAGAGATTTTCATGGAAAGCTACTATTGTCCGCAAGACCTTGGAAAGTTTGACGAAATCGGGAAAGAAGCGCCGGAGTTGGCAAAGAAATTCTTTGATTACTACGCGGCGGTCTTTGCAGACGGCGAGTTGACGGAAAGAGAAAAATGCCTCATCGCCCTTGCTGTGGCTCATGCGGTTCAGTGCCCCTATTGTATCGATGCATACACTCGCGCCTGTCTGGAAAAGGGTTCGAATCCCGGGGAAATGACCGAGGCGGTTCATGTCGCCACGGCGATTCGCGGAGGCGCTTCTCTTGTTCACGGAATCCAGATGCGCAATATCGCCGGGAAGATATCGATGTGAAGCCCCGTTGCTTTATGGACGCCGACCCGGCAATCGTGGCCTATTCCAACATCGTTGTCCGAACCGTAACAAATGAATTTGCGAAGGGGGGTGATCGCGGCAGATAGTCAAAACCAGTGCTCTTGTAACCAGGTGTCGGAAAAGGATTGTCTCATTCCACCCAACCTTGAAAGGGGTCGTCACGATGAAAACTCACGGCAAACATTCGGTAATTTTTTCGATCGCTCTCGCAATAATCACCATTTTTACCTTTGCGCCACAGTTGTACGCCCAAGGTGACCAGGCCGTTGTGCAAGGTCAGAAGGAAATAGTGCAAGGCTGCAAGCAGATGCTGGCAGGAAGCAAAAAGATCATGGCGGTTTTGCAGAAAAAGGGCCTTGTTGACGAAGAGATAAAAGCTATCAACAAACAAATGATGGACGGCTACGACCTCGTGATGAAAGGCAACGGTATGATGTCGGGCAACACGATGGCGCAAGGCCAAGAGATGATGAAACGGGGGGCGGCGATGGTTCTGAAGGCTCACAACGACATGGTGGCTGCGGTAGAGAAAAAGGGAATGACAAAGGTGTGTGCGATAGACCTTCACGAGTGTCATTACGCAGCCCAAAAGATACAGCATGGGGCACTGCAATGGTACTTCGGCACCACCGGCTTCTAAATTTACGGCATCAGGGCGCGCCCGCCGGACTGTCTCGGGTTGTGCAAGCCCTGTTCGGTAACTTCTTTTCAACCCCCGGAGGGGCATCGTTCGAACGCGGCCGAATCCGCATAAAACGATGCCCCTTATATCTCCGGTTGTCTAAATGTCAGGCCTGATTTTTTTTATGTAATGGATAAACATTTGATTCAGGAGGAGATGCTAATGGCTATCAAATCGATGTCCATGGTCATGAAACGATCCCGCGCTTTCCTGCTGGCGGCTCTACTCTCGGGCGCCATGGTGGCTGCCCCGGCATTTGCGCAGTCTGCGGGAAATGGTTTTGTCATGGTGAAGTCAGCGCACGGTTATGCAGCCACTTTAAATTCCCTGCAACGCGCTATCAAGAGCAACGGTTTGATGGTGATGGGAAAGGTTAATCAAAAGGCCATCCTGTCGATGACCGGCCTGAACCTCGAAGGTGGAGAATCTTTCCTGGTGGGCAACCCGCGTATGGGCAAAAAACTCTTTAGCATGAATCCGGCCGTGGCCGCGGTTATTCCCTCCAGGATTTCCGTCTGGGCCGAACACGGCACGACCTATGTTGGCTACTTCAATCCGTCGGCGCTTCTGGGACAGATTTCGCCTCAGCTCGCCAAGCCTGGAGCGATGCTGGACATGAAATTCCACAAGATCGTCAGCGAGGCCACCAAGTAGAGCATTCCGGTTGGATTAGCGGGGCGGGTTTTCGACTCCGCCCCGGCATCGAAGCTCTGATAACGGAGGCGCATCATGAATCAAACGGGCAGAACCGAATCTCATAAACGCGGCCAATTGCTAAGGCTCGGTCCGGTTCACATTGAGCACCTTCCCGAGTTGGCGGCGACGGGCGTCGTTCTTGCCGCATCCGGTATCTCCCCGCTGATGTTCGTAGCCCAGGCGGCCGGCTACGGCTCAATGAATTTCTACGCGACATTCGTGCTCCTGCCTGCTGTCTTCGCTGTGGTCCTCATCGCCATAATCGCCCGGATACAGCATTGGCAAAGGCTCTACAGCGGCATTGCCGTTGCGGTTGTGGCCGGACCGCTGGCCGCTGCAGGGCTCGATATCGTACGAGCTGTCGGTTTCCGTGGTTTCCACGCAATGCCCGGCTCCATGCCCATGCTGATGGGTGTGTTGATCCTCAACCGCACCATGCTCGGTCCCGATGTGTGGAGTAACATCGTCGGTTGGGGAGACCACATACTGATAAACGGCATAAGCTTTGCCCTGGTTTACGTACTGGTCTTCGGTCGTCCACGCTGGTGGCTGGGTCTGCCTTATGCCTGGATCATCGCCACCATTTTCATGGTCAGCCCCGATATGACCATGCTTGGCGACATCGGCTATTTCGGCCATGACATTGGCCCGGGGTTCGCCATCACCGTTTATGCGGCGCATACGGTGTTCGGTCTGATCTTGGGAGTAATCGTCGCCCGCCGGAGTGGAGTGAAGGAGCCGCTTTGGCGCAGGCATATGAAGATGTCCGGGGGAGAAGGCTGACACATTGCCGGACACAACGGAGAGGAAGCCAGGGAGTATTTTTACGGCATGAATGAAAAAGAGAATATCGAAGCCAGGCACAATGCCGGAAGCATTATCGCAAAGGTTGTTCTCATCGCGGTAGTGGTCGCAGGTCTGATTTTCGCCGCAAAATACTTCGACATTCAACAGATTTTTCGCGAGTCCCTGGAGTGGATTTCAAGGCTTGGCGCCATGGGGCTGTTGATCTTCATCTCTCTTTATATTCTGGCGAGCGTGCTGTTCCTTCCCGGGACCATCCTGACACTGGGGGCCGGAGTCGTATTTGGCGTCGTGAAAGGTTCGGTCGCGGTTTCAATAGGCGCAACCCTGGGTGCGACCCTTGCGTTCCTGATTGGCCGCTACCTGGCCCGGGACCGGGTAGCAGGGATGATCGCCGGAAAAGAAAAATTCAAGGCCGTGGACGAAGCTGTAGGCAGGGAGGGGTGGAAGATCGTCCTCTTGACTCGCCTTTCTCCCGCATTTCCTTTTAACCTGCTGAATTACGCCTTCGGTTTGACGAAAATAAGGCTCGATCACTACTTCTTCGCTTCGTGGCTGGGCATGATTCCCGGAACGGTGATGTATGTCTACATCGGTTCTCTGGCCGGTCATATCGCCACCCTGGGCGCCGGCGGACGTACACGAACAACGGCGGAGTGGGTCCTGTACGGCGTCGGGTTGCTGGCCACCCTCGCGGTTACCGTTTTCGTCACCCGTTTGGCAAGAAAGGCATTGATAGCACGCATACCGGGACAAGGATCGGATAAATGCCCGAAAACATGAACAGCCAAATCATCGTAAATCCGTGGGACAATTACAATCAGGACCTGGTAGCCCGGGTGCATCCGACGGACTGGAGGAATCCCAAACCATCTTCCCGCTATAACCTCGTAGTAATAGGGGCCGGTACCGCGGGGTTGGTGAGCGCGGCCGCGGCCGCCGGCCTCGGAGCCAAAGTTGCTCTTATCGAACGAAACCTCATGGGAGGCGACTGCCTGAACGTCGGTTGTGTTCCGTCCAAGGCGGTGATCAGCGCGTCGCGTGTCGCCGCGACGGTACGGGAGGGCAAAGAATTCGGCGTATCTGTCCCCGGTGGAATGAGGGTTGATTTCTCGAAGGCCATGGAGTGGATGCGCCAGGTGCGCTCAGCCATAGCCTCGCACGATTCGGCGCAAAGGTTTTGCGAACTGGGGATCGATGTCTTCCTCGGGGCGGGGCGTTTCATCGATTCCGGTACGGTAGAGGTTTCGGGAGAACGGTTACGCTTCCAAAAGGCGATAATCGCCACGGGCGCCAGGGCTTCGGCGCCGCCTATAGCGGGGTTGAGCGAGGTCGAATACCTTACAAACGAGACCCTGTTCTCCCTGACGGAACTGCCCGAAAGAATCGCCGTGATCGGCGCGGGACCCATCGGTTGTGAAATGTCGCAAGCTTTCGCCCGCCTGGGTTCGGAGGTGCTGCTGATCGAAGCCGTGCACGGAATTTTGCCCAAAGAAGATGGCGATGCCTCGGGGATCGTTCTGGAATCGATGCTAAAAGACGGCGTCAAGCTTCTTTGCTGCGGCAAGGAACTGCGGATAGGAAGGGCGGATAACGAAAAAATAGGCTTCTCTGTGGAATCGCACGGCAAAACGTATGATGAAACAGTCGACCAACTCCTGGTCGCCGTAGGACGCACGCCAAATGTCGAGGACCTGGGGCTGGAGAACGCAAATGTGGCCTATTCCAAAAAGGGCGTCCAGGTCGACGACCGCCTCCGAACAACCAATCGCAACATATATGCGGCGGGAGACATCTGCTCGCCTTATCAGTTCACGCATGCAGCCGATTTCATGGCGCGCATCGCGGTGCGAAACGCGCTCTTTTTCGGCCGAGCCAGGGTAAGTGCTCTGACCATCCCATGGTGCACCTACACCGAGCCCGAAATTGCTCACGTCGGGCTATATGCAAACCAGGCGAAAGAAATGGGAATGGAGATCGACACATTTACGCGCAATTTTGAAGATGTCGATCGCGCCGTCCTGGAGGGACGGATAAACGGTCTGGTACGAATCCACGTTCGCAAAGGAAAGGATCGAATCGTTGGCGCTACTATCGTTGGTCAAAACGCAGGCGATATGATATCCGAAATTACGCTGGCGATGAAAACCGGTATCGGGTTAAAGCAGCTTGCAGACGTAATTCATCCCTATCCGACCCGTGCCGAGGCGATCAGGCAGGTTGGCGACGCATTCAATCGCACCAGGTTGACGCCTTTTGTAAAAACGCTCTTTTCACGCATGATGACCCTGCGGCGCTGATACGGCGCCGGCACAGGTCCATGGTGACAGGCCGGGAACGACCTTTTGCACGATGCTTTTATCAGCGGCTCTCTTTCGTTCACTCGGCGCAGCATGGATTCGCCCGCATTCTGCGCGACCGTCGCTACCCCCAACACCTCATCGGTCTCGGCGTCAGCGACCATTTTGATAAGGACGCGCGTGTCATGAGTTGCGCCGGCCCCGGGCACCAGACTCATCGGCACCGCGTTGCACCAACAGGGGCGGCCGGCGGCGACGGCCGTGACTCCACCTTCGTCCCGGCCACAAAAGGGATGAGGTCCCCCCTGTACTACCCCATAACCCCTTTGAGCGCCGGCTACCGCAAGGCTTCAGCGAGAAAGGCCCGGAAGTGGCCTAGATCCAGTGGTTGCAGTTCAAGAGGGACCTGCGTGAGATCAAAGAAGGCAAGAATCTCCTCTTCGGTAAGCGGATCAATGTTGGGTTCGAGAAGAAGAATTCTATCATAGCGTCCAAGATTCATCCTGACGTCGATTTCATTCCAACCCAGTGCCGTCATGATGCTCGGCCAGGCCCTGACCCAGCCGGGCGTCATGATCATGGTGCGGTTAGCTTCCAACTCCCTGGTCCGTTCGCCGCAAAAAGCTTCAATACAATTCTTGACGGGTGAGAGCGCGGCGCCATGTTCTCTGGCCAGGTCGCATAGCGTCGGATGACAGCCGCTGCCGAACAGAATCCTCACGTCCGCCTCTTGTGCTTTGCTTTTGGAGAGCGCTGTATGCAGCGCTTCTTCCAACCTTGCCGGTGAGGCATGCAGGGCGGCTTCGAGCCACACGATCTCGAAGTCTTCGTCAGGCGGAAGCACCGCCTGGACTTCGTGCGCGAAGATTTCACAGGCGATCAAAACCTTGCATCTTCTCTTCGACCCTGCAATGGCGTTTTCCGGTTTCAATATACTGCGGTCTTTCACCATAGAGCTTTCTCGGCCTTCCATGCCTCTTTTCATTTCCATTTTTTCTCACTTTCCACCAACCATTTTGTTTCAAACCTGGTCCAGCGGGATCAAAAACATTGCGCCGGTGCGCCGGAGCGCAGCATCCTTGGATTTTAGGCAACGCTCCTTTACAATCCTCAAAACGTGACCCGCCGCCGTTTTTTTCCAGAACCAGTCCTTAAATTCGTCACTGGTCGGGCAGTTGGCCCCGGGCCGGGCTGTCAGCGCCTCGAAGTAGAAAGCCTTCAGGTCTTGAACAGCAAGACGGAGCGCAACCGCCGGCGACAAATCCGCAATGGCGGACTCTGTAAGATCCTCAAAGGCAAAGGAATAGATAAGTTCCCTTGCTGAATCCGGAGTAAAGTCGCCCACTGCGGTTCGATCATGCTTTTGGACGCTCAGATCGTACCAGGGACGAAGCTCGGCAACTTCCCGTTTGAACGCCTCACGAAGGTTCTCTTCACCGGATTGCTCCCGTGGCTGGACAGCGAAGTTGACGGGGCAGGCCCAGCCCTCGAGAACCTGGCTTGAATCGGCTGTTTCAGGCTCCTCCTCTTCGGGAAAATCAGCGAGAGTCGGGCCTTCAGAGGTCTCCAGCAGCCCCAGGGCGGCAACCAGCACGCGGCGCTGAAACCGTGGGTTTTCAGGCGCCCCCAGCGGGCGCCCCAACTCGAAGGGTACCCATAGAGCCCTGGGCGGTCGAATCACCTCCGTGTGCTCCCGGATCAAACTGATTTGGGTAGTCGGGATGCCGTCCGATTCGAGATAATGCGCCAGCGCGCCAACGGCGCGCGTGCAAAACGGTCACACGGGTACTAAAAAGGCAGCATTCACTCCATCGGCGGCAAGCAGTTGCGCGAGACCGTGCGCTGTCGACTCCATTTCGGACGGATCGGCCGCGCCCATGAATGAATAATGGTAGGTGGCCACCGACCCGATCACTCCTTCGGCGGCCAATTCTCGCAATCGGTCCAGTGGAAACACCACATTCCAGTCCCGCTGAAAACCAATGCGGTCGAAGTTGGTGGAGACGTGTGTCATAATTAAATTCTTGGCCTCGATGTCACTCGGTATTACTCGATAGTCACCGGTCAATCCCTCAAAGGGGCGATCGCCTCTGCGATGGAGCCCCGCCGTGGAGATGATCGCTACCCGCCGCTTAGAAAGGGGCGGGCCGGCAGCCCATGGCCGGTCTGTAAACACAGGGCAGCTTAGTTGCCTGAGATGAGAGCGCATAGGCTCCTCCATCCGGTCGAGTCGTGCCATATTGAACTCCTTTAATCAAGATATGTTTTTGTTCACAATATTAGATCAGTCAAGCAAGCATCACTGTAGCAAACACTACATTCTGCTTTCAAATGTCGGAACAGTCGCATTCATTTACGGGAAAAATTGCACCGGGCGTTTCCCGATGCAAATTTTCAAGATTGTAGCCCCCGCTACAGAAGTCTCTTTTTACTTTGTATATATTTTTGGGCAAGCAGTCAAATCCAGTAGTTTCCAGGGAGGGGAGGTGCTAGAAATGCCTTTAGCGGGCCGGCCGGGGCGCCCCGCCTCATCCCATGCTCTTGCTCTTTGACCCCGGTCGTCGTTCACATGTAGAATGCAGGCTGCCCTGTTTTTATTTTGAGCGGACTCGAAATAACGGATAACGGTATAGCGTTATACAATTTCCCCAGGACTCTCATGGAACGTGGCACAGCCGAGACGAAAACCATTTTTGTTTTCATATTTCTGTCAAACTTCAGTTCAACTGTCTTGAATTCAGTTGTTTTCGGGGTCAGCTCACGAAACGGAAAAAATAGCACGCTAAGGATTGGTAAACGGCCATAGTAGCCTGTACTGCACCCACGCAACATACCCCACAACTGGTCGCCCCAAGATTCGTCAAAGAAGTTTTGGTGTAATTCCATTGCGTCTCATGGTGTCGTCCACCACCTGGCGGACGTCGGAGAGGCATCAGCGACCTTTAGGGTTTTTGATGGCGCACTGACATCCACCGGCCTTCTTTTCGGATACAATTTTATCCATGATGGTGGATCTGCCGTTTTGCAGGACGTCCGTCACGATATCCAAGGCGGTGTAATTGAAACAATAGCAAATCAGGTCTTCCATTGACTCCCCCACAAATTCCTCTTGATCTTTGTGTCCAAGGCTGCTCGCTCAATGAACCCGCTTGCCGGAAAAATAATCCCATACAGATGCAGCAATGAGCCCGAAAATACCCAGCCAGACAAGCGGTGCGACAAAACTGACGAAATTGGATATGAGAATCGCAGTGGCACTTGATGTGTAAACCACCAATGGGCCTATGGCCCGATGACGGCGGTATGTGACGCCAAGCCCGATGCCCCCGATCACCAGGAACACGACCAGTAAAGGCGCCAAAACGGCGTCATGGACCATGAAACCGGCCCCGATTGCGGAAAGCAGCGCAATTAATGGTCCGAATCCCAGGCAGCACAGAAGAGCCAAAAGGGAACCTACCACACCCACTTTATCCAAATGCCAATTTTTCATAATCTCACGTTCACTCGGCGCAACACGAGAGCTTTGCCGGGTTTTTGTAGCGCGAGATGGCAACGATTTTTAACGCCTCGGCCATCGTCGGATAGACATGGATCAGGTCGATGAAATCCTGAAGCCTGGCGTGAAAGCGCATCGCCATGGCCGCCTCATGAATCACTTCGCCCGCATTCTGCCCGACCATGGCTACCCCCAATACCTCATCGGTCTCGGCGTCAGCGACCATTTTGATAAGGCCGCGCGTGTCATGAGTTGCGCCGGCCCTCGGCACAAGACTCATCGGCACCGTGTTGCACCAACAGGGGTGGCCCGCAGCGACGGCTTCCTCCTCGGTCATCCCCACCAGCCCGATCTGGGGGTCGGTGAAGATTGCGCGCGGGATGACGCGGTGGTCGACCTTCCGAGCATCCTCGTTGGACAGGGCATTGCGGGCTGCGATTCCGCCATCGTGGCTGCCAACGGGTGTCGCCAATTGACTGCCGCCCTGCGATCCGATCACGTCGCCCGCGGCAAAGATATGCCCCATGCTGGTGCGAAGGTGTTCGTCTACCATCACCTCCCCATGTTCGCCAAGCCGCACGCCGGCTTTTTCGATGGCGATCCTGTCGGTGTTGGGCCGTCGTCCGGTAGCGACCAAAAGAAGTTGCGCCTGGAAGGACCGAGGCCGATTATCCAGCAGAGCGTGGACAATGATCCCCTTTTTGTCCCGCTCTACACCCTGTACATTTGCTTCGGTTATGATCTGCACGCCCTCGTTCACCAGGATTTGCCCGATTGCCTGGCCGACTTCCGGTTCATAGCCGCTGGCGAGCATCCGGGCGCTGCGCTCAAGGATAGTGACCTTCGTACCGAAACGCTCGAACATCTGCCCAAGTTCCAAGGCGATATAGCCGCCGCCGACGATCAGCAGCGACTCGGGCAGATCTCTCAGCTCCTGCTCCTCTCCCACGGTCAGTAGATCGCTGGTCAGATACGGTACGCGGTCGAGCCCTTTGATGGACGGTTCAATCGGCCGCGATCCCGTTGCGATCAGGATCTTCTCGCCGCTCAATCGCCGACCGTCGATCTCCAAAGTGTGCGGATCGATGAAATGAGCGTGGCCCCGTTCGATGCGAATTCCTCCATCGAGGAGACTCTCGTACTTCTTTTGGCGGTAGCTTTCGACAAGCAGGTCCTTTTGCGCGATCAGGTCGGCGAAGGCAAGCCGCATTTCACCGGTAAGTCCGGGGTAGCGCGGGTGATTGGCATCGTGCAGGATTCGGGCCGCCTCGATCAGGTTCTTCGACGGCAGGCAGCCGCGATTGACGCACGTACCTCCAACGGTGCGATTTTCAGTCATAACGGCAGTCTTGCCAAGTTCCCGGGCCCGCAATGCTGCTGCGAAGGCCGTAGAACCCGAACCAACAATGAGAAGATCGGCATCACGGTCAATCATTTTCCACCTCCTGTCGAACCTTGATATAAGAGTATGGTCACATACTTAATTGGTGCTCCCCGCAAAGTCTACTGTTGAATTTTCCCCCGGGTCTTTTTCGCTTCCTCTAAAGATGAAACGGTGTAACCGGTAGCCTCCACCGCTTTTCGCAAGTCGGATTCGCTCACGGCAGGCGAAGCGAAAACCACGGCGAGACCTTTTCCATAGTCGATATTGGCCTCGGACACACCAGGAATCTTTCGTAATTCCGAAGCGATATGAGTGGCACAAGCCTGACAGGCCATGCCATCGATCTTCATCGTCCATTCGATGCGGTTTGCCCCGGCCTGAGCCGGCGCGGCTTCATTCCCCCTCAGGAAAAAACCCGCGTAATTTGGGAAAAAAGCGAACGCGAGCACGAAGACGGTAACGACCCAGAGCATGACCTTGTTCAGCTTCTTGATCGTGAAACCTTTCTTGTCCTCCTTCATGCCGGGTGCTGTGCAACAGGTCTCTCCTGTTCCGAGTGGCGCGGCGGCCACCGCTTTCGGCTTTCTGTAGGTGAAGTAGAAAGCCATACCAAGAAGGACGAAGGTCAGAGGAAGAACCACCGGCCGCAGAACCTCGAATTTAGCCGACAGCGCATCGCCTGAGACTCCGAACGCGATGAGCAGGAGAGGCAGCCAACAGCAGGCCGATGCAAGGACAGCTGAAATGAGGGCGCCTACCCGGGCGACAGTTCCCGCCCTATTCATTGGATGGATTTGATTCAATTTCTTTGGTTCCATCCGGTTCCTCCTTTTGGAGCACGTCGAGTATGGGACAGGAGTTGGCGATGACACGCCTCCGACAGCTGTCCACCAGTCGCACGAGAGATGCCTCCATGCGTTGGAGAGTTCCTATTTTCTCGCGGATATCTGCGATTTTTTCTTCTGCCAGCCTTCGAACATCGTCGCAAGTAAGAGCCGACGACGAATCGATCTGAAGTTCCAACAGTTCCTTGATCTCCCTCAGGGTGAAACCGAGCGTCTTGGCGCGCCTGATGAAGAGAATCCGCGAAATTGTCTCTTCGGGATACTGCCTGTAGCCCGACTCCCGCCGCGGCGGTTCGTCAATTAACCCTTCCCGTTCGTAAAAACGGATGGTCTCGATCCCGACCTCGGCGCACCGGGCGACCTTTCCGATTGTCAGCGATTCCATTGCAGTCTCCCTTCGCTCTAAGGTATATTTTAAGGTCTGTACCTTACTACAGAGTCAAGAGCAACATGCAGATATTCTTCTTGCCCGATCTGCTGGAAGCCCCGTAACCCAAGGTGTTTCCGCGAGGTGCAGCCTTTGTACATAAGTCGTTGGAACAGAACGAAAGAGTGTCAATTTGGACTATACTTCAACTTGACGTCAGGGGCGCAGCGCAAATCCGTCAGAATAGGGTTCAAATGGGCACAAGTTGACACATCCTCTGAAAGATTATAGACTCTATCCTGACATTTTTCGATTTTCGGAGGCAACGTGCTGGGACATCGCATCGGCTACATTCGAGTGAGCACTTTCGATCAGAACCCGGAACGGCAACTTGAGAACGTTCAGGTCGATAAGGTTTTTACCGACAAGGCGTCCGGCAAGAACGTCCGGAGGCCTCAGCTCGATGCACTTATTTCGTTCGTGCGCGAGGGAGACACGGTGGTGGTTCACAGCATGGACCGCCTGGCGCGCAACCTGGACGATCTGCGGCGCCTCGTGCAGAACCTCGCCAAGCGCGGTGTACGTATTGAATTCGTGAAGGAGAGCCTGACGTTTACCGGCGAGGATTCGCCTATGGCGAACCTCATGTTGTCGGTGATGGGCGCCTTTGCCGAATTCGAGCGAGCCTTGATCCGCGAGCGGCAACGTGAAGGCATAGCTCTCGCCAAGCAAAGGGGGGTATATCGAGGCCGCAAAAAAGCACTCTCTGCCGAAGAGGTAATCGACCTGCGGCGGCGCATCGCCGCCGGCCAGCAAAAGGCGAAACTGGCCCGGGAATTCGGTATCAGCCGGGAAACCCTATATCAATATATGAGGCTGACTGACTGACTATTTCTTGTTGCACTTTTCGTCCTACTGTCACTCCTGAGCTAGAAAGGGAATTTTTACCTTTTGGGGGTTGGGCAAAAAGTGCCTGAATCGAGCAGCCTAGCAGGGTGCTGAAAAAGGCCTGAAGTTCCCACTTTACTCGGCAAACGTCCTACCGACGAAAGTCTTAGGCCGAAGCTTTGCGTTAAATATCAATAAGTTCGAAAAGACCACCGGATTGCGGCCTATGCCAGAGCTACCGAAATAATCGCCATTTCCAGCCACTTTTCCCACCAGCGGGGACTTTTTCAGCACCCTGCTAGACCAAAAACATCACTCAGCGCGTGATGAAGCATCACTTCGGGGGGAGCGGAAGGTGCTGCGGGCCGAATTAAGGCCGATGGCAAAAATAAGCATCCGACTTCCAGATAGCGTCTATGGGAGCGGGGCCTGGCCCGCGATGGCTCGGCTGGACAGTTTATTTTTGCCATCGGCCTTATCCAGCGTTGCCACGAAAAAATGAATCCAGGTGGGGGATTTTGAAGTGGCCGCCGGGGGGAATCAACGCCAGAATATCGCAACAAGAATATGCTTCTGACCGTGGTTCTAAGCTCAGAGGTAAATCGGTGCGCCCATATTACCCGTCCGCGCACGCTGGAAATAAGCCTCTCACAAATTTTGTTCCTGCACCCCATAACTATTCACTGCTCTTCTTGCTCGTTACCGCTCTTGATATTCCAAGGGTCTCGGGCTTCCACACGAAAATTCCATCCCCCAAACTTCTTCGTAATTTTGTATTCACCGATGAGCCTGAAATCATCGCCGAATAATTCTTTCTTGCGGGAGATCATTCCTTCGAGCAATAAAGCCGCCTGCACGTCTTTTGCGAGCAGGCGCCTTATTTTGGTTACATATTTGGAGTTGCCGTTAACGGAGTCATAGACCACAGAATTCCAGACCGTGAAGGCGAACATCATACATTTCTCGATTTGCTCTTTGGTGATCCTCTTGGGCGCACAATCCAGAAGCGGCTGTGCAAAATCCAGGAAAGCCTCAGATATCTTTCCCGCCGGCAATTCTCTTCTGC
>JBMFWU010000063.1:18717-29534 GCA_049964955.1 Syntrophobacteraceae bacterium | reverse complement strand
TCGGCGTCCAGTTCTCCCCCCTGCTTGAACACCGAAAGGAGCGAGGCGGTGATATTGATCACCAGGAGCACGCCGATCACGATGATGAAGCCGCGCATGAAGGCGTGGTCCTTCATGGACAGCGGGATGCGCCCGTCCTGGAAAACGTGGACTACGTGCTGATAGCCGTGGGTGGCAAGGTACTTATGTTCCAGGGTCGTAAAAACGAGCCCCGAGATGTCCACACCGAAGATCAGCCCCAGGGAACGCATCATGTTGAGAATTCCGCCCGCAAGTCCCAGCTTTTCTCTGGGGGCCGCACCCATGATGGCGCTGTTATTGGGAGGCGTGAACATGCCCATTCCAAAACCCAGAAGTATCAGTTCGCCTATGAGCAGCAGGAGGCTCGCATGGCTGCCCATAAACAGCAGGGCAAAGCAGGCTACGCCGCACACCAGCATCCCGCCCGAAGTCATGAGCCTCGTTCCGGCCCGGTACTTGTCGGAAACCCATCCGGCGAAAGGAGCGATTACCGCCATGGCAAGCGGGATGGGGGTGAGGAGGCTTCCGGTAAGCGCGGGGCTGTAATTGAGCACTCTTTCGCAGTAGAAGGGCATCAGGAACAGGACCGCGAACAGGACGTAGTAGGACATCATGCCGGTGATGTTTCCGAGAAAAAAGGTCGGGTTTCGGAACATGTTGATGTCGAGGAGCGGATTTTCAACCCTGAGTTCGGTGATGACGAAAAGGCCGAGCAAAACGACGGAAAGCGCCCCGTAGGTCAAGATGGTGGGAGATTCCCACCCGAGCTTTACGCCCTCGTTAAAGAGCAGCACGAGAAAGGCCAGGCCGGAGGCGAAAAAGACCGTTCCCACGTAATCGATTTTCTGTTTGACGGTGCTCTTTTCCTGGACCGGGAGAATAAACAGGGCGGCTATCGTGCCCACTATGCCGATAGGGATATTGATGTAGAACACCAAACGCCAGCCCACCGCCGAGATCAAAACGCCGCCTACAAACGGACCGACGGCCATCGCGATCGCCTGGACCGCGCCCTGGATGCCGATGGCTTTGCCGCGCTCGTTGCCGGGGAAGGCCTGGGTGATGAGCGCAACCGAGTTGGCCTGAAGAAGACCGGCGCCAACGGCCTGCAGGACTCTTGCCCCTATGATGAACGAGGCCGAATTCGCCATGCCGCAAAACCAGGAGCCGATCGTAAAAATGACGAACCCGATGTTGTAGAGTTTGGAGCGGCCCAGAATGTCCGCGAGCCTTCCGAAGAAGGGAAGCAGCACCGTAAGGGTGATCATGTAAGACATCGCCACCCATTCGATGACGGCCATGGAGGTGTTGAATTCGGCCTTGAGCGTGGGCATCGCCACGTTTACGATGCTCACGTCGAGAGCCGACATGGTCGCGCCGATCAGCACATTCAACAGGATGAACCATTTCCACGACGGGCGTTCGGAAAAAAACGGATGAGGAAACTGCAGCAAACCTTTGTTCGAGTCTTTGTTCTTCATAGGGTTCCCCTTCTTAAAAGAGGTGGAGGTGAAACCGGTACAAGACAAACTGCCAAAATTTTGAACGGCGCAAAACTCTTCGGTTCCGTTCAGCGCCCGCGGATACCTTCCGTGACGATATCGTTATACAAGGGAAACATTGCCGGTGAATTTCGAAAATATTACCAGATCATGGAGCAAGCATTACACGTGCATGGCGGAAAGATTGCAGGAGTATGGCGGGAACATTACAAGTTTGAAATGTTTTGGAGGGCCGATCAACCGAGCGAGTGATCGGGGGTTTTCAAAACGTAGCCCACGCCCCGGATCGTGTGCGTCATCTTGTCGGCGAACCCTTTGTCAATCTTGTTGCGCAGGCGGCAGACCAGCACGTCCACCACATTGGTCTGCGGATCGAAGTGGTAGCCCCAGACCTGGTCGAGGATCATGGTCTTGGACACAACGCGCCCCGCATTGCGCATCAGGTATTCGAGCAGGGTGAACTCCCGCGGGTTGAGGTCGATTTTTTTGCCCCCCCGCGTGACCTCGCGGCTCAAAAGATCCATCGCGAGGTTCCCGACCTCCAGGCGGCTCGCCTGAACCGGGGACGGGCCCCTACGAATGAGTGCCTGTACCCGCGCCAGCAGTTCGGCGAAGGCGAAGGGTTTTGTCAGATAGTCGTCGCTTCCGGTCTGGAGCCCGCGCACCCGGTCGGCAACCGACTGCTTGGCGCTCAAAATGATTACGGGGGTGAAGATATTTTGCTGCCGGAGTTGCTCGATCAGCGTGAGACCATCCAGCTTGGGAAGCATAATGTCGATCACCGCGGCGTCGTAGGACTCAGTGGAGGCAAGGTCCAGGCCGGTCTGGCCGTCAGCGGCCCGGTCGACCACAAAACCCGCCTGTTGCAGCCCGTCGGTAACGAACTGGGCGATCTTCAAGTCGTCTTCGACCACCAATATGCGCACGAGCCCGATGCCTCCAGAAACGACAAAAAACGATATTAAATCTTCAGCGCTTCCATTGTACCAAAAAAATAATCCTTGTTAAAGGGAAGGTGATTTTTCTATAAAAGAGAGGCATAATCCCGATTTGACTGTAAGACTGGAGCGCATCATGACGGAAAACGACATAACGGTTTACGGCGCCAACTGGTGCCCCGATTGCCGGCGCAGCAAGCTCTTTTTGGGCGACCACAAGATCCCCTATAAATGGGTGGATATCGAGGAAGACAGCGCCGCCCAGCGTTTTATCACCGACAAAAACGGGGGCAGCCGCATCATTCCCACAATCGTTTTCCGGGACGGTTCCTTTCTGGTCGAGCCGACAAACGCGGAGTTGGCCGCCAAACTGGGTCTTAAGACCGAGGCAAAACGGACGCACTACGACCTGATCGTCATCGGAGGAGGTCCCGCCGGCCTTACGGCGGCCCTTTACACGGCCAGGGAAGCCATAGATACGCTGGTGATCGAAATGTCGGCATTCGGCGGCCAAACTGCCGGGACGGAGAAACTGGACAACATGCCCGGGTTTCCCGAAGGAGTGGCGGGAATGGAGTTTTCCATCCGCCTTCGAACCCAGGCCGAACGCTTCGGCGTCGAATTGCTCGAAGCCCAGCAGGTCGACTCGCTCTCAAGGATCGGCAACCTGCACTGCGTAAGCACCCGGGATGGCCGCCAATACAGCGCCCGCGCTCTGCTGCTCGCCACGGGAAGCCATTACAGGCGGTTGGGGGTCCCGGGCGAATCGGACTTCATGGGGGCGGGCGTTCATTTTTGCGCCACCTGTGACGGTCCTTTCTACAAAGGTAAACGCGTGGTCGTGATCGGCGGGGGCAACTCCGCCACCGAAGAAAGCCTGCTTCTCACCAAGTTCGCAGAACATGTCACCATTCTCGTGCGCGGAGAAGAACTCACCGCAACACACCTTATCCAGGAAAAAGTGCTGGCCCACCCCAAAATCGATGTGCGCTGGAATGTGGAAGTTACCGAATTTATCGGCGCAGGCGCAAAGCTAAACCGGGTAAAGCTCAAAAACATCGTCTCCGGCGAAGAGCAGGAGCTTTTCGCCGACGGAGCTTTCATCTTCATCGGGCTCACGCCCAACACCGGGTTTTTGGCGAAAAGCGGAGTGGTCCTCGACCGGTGGGGCTTCATCGTGACCGGGCAAAACCTTTTGGTGGAAAACGGCTTGCCGCAGGGGTATGAAAAACGCCATCCCTATATGTTTGAGACAAGCATCCCCGGCGTATTCGCCGCCGGAGACGTGCGAGATGAGAGCACCAAGCAGGCGGTCAGCGCCGCCGGCGAAGGCGCAGCCGCTGCGCTGGCCATTCGTGATTATCTGAAACAGGTCTGATCCAAAATAATTCGCACATGGATCAGCGGAAGGGCTTTTGGCCCTCCCGCTGCTTCAGCCTGCGATCTGTCCTCGGTTAGTCTGTCATCCTTTATTTTCTGCGATCCAATGATCCAACTGGGAAAATTTCATGTTTATGGTCGAAGTGATTCGCGAGCCCATCTTGTCCTGCATGCTGAGCAGGGTCGTTTTCTGCTCCTCAGTCAATTTGGGAAGAATCTCCGCCATGACGCTCGCCCGCAGTTGCGCTCCCTGCCGTTCATACTTCACCCAGTTATTGAAATGATCGGCGTTGAAGGTGCCGTTTATGAAGTCCTTGCGGACCTGCACTCCGGCGCTTGCCAATTGCTGTGCCAGACGTTTCGCCTGCGGTTCGTTCGACTTCAGAACGCTCGCCACCTGAGCTTTTTGACTTTTTGTCAGGTTCAGGTTATTCAACAGCCCAAAAACCGGGTGGAATCTCTGGTTTGGCTTTTGCACCATGGTTTGACCGGGTTGGACGGGCTGAAGACTTTGTCCGCCGTTTTCCGCCGCAAATGCGCCACTACCCGCAAAAGCTCCCGTTGCCAGCAAAAAGCCGAGCAATACGGGAAATCCTCTCTTTATCATGTTCATAATTCCGTTCTCCTCTTTAACCATGTCCAATTGCTTACGGGAAGCTGAACCCGAAAAATGGTGTGTTGATATAGAATCCGGGGCCGGCATAATAATAAGGAGCACCGTAGTAACCGTAATATGGCGCACGATAATAGTAATAATCATCGTAGTCCGCATTACGATAGGTTGCATGGTTAGCTGATTGTACACTGGTTCTGAAACTATTCAATGCATAGGCATTGGTCCCAGACCATGAACATGCAAATAGCCCAATCACAAATATCAGTGATAATGTAAATAGCAAACGTTTCATTCGAAACCTCCAGATAGCCGCTCTATGAAGTGCATTCATGCTGCGGCTTCCTTTTTCGAGCCAGTCGAAAGTGGACTGAAATAGGTGATCCTAAGAAAAACGTAACAATCATCAGGAGTTGTTCAAGTGGAGGGAGGAGTGAAAATTACAGCGGCGTGTCGCCGCTGACGGGATCGCCAGGCCGAAGCGCCGCTGCCTTTGGCGGCGGCGGGGCCATCAGGATTATAGAGTCGGTCGTGCGGCTGGGCCAGGCGACCTGGCAGGCGGTCCCACCGCCCCGGGAAGCATCGTTTCCGGCAATTGAAATTCAGACCGGAATATGGTTCAATTCGCTTGATTGGGAGCGCTCCCGCCAGGCGCGTCCGCATTAGCGGCTTCGTAAATCCACGGGAGTATGGATAAACCTTGCTGAAATCAGGATAGAGAACTATGACGGAGCGACGCAGAATTGTTTTGGAAGTCTTCTCCGATTATGCCTGACCCTGGTGCTACTTCAGTACCGGGCGTATTGAGAAGCTAAGGACGACATACGATCTTGAGGTGAGGTGGATAGCCTTTCCTCTGCATCCGGAAACCCCCGAAGAGGGCCTGGAGTTGGAGCGACTTTTCGCGGGAAGGGACCTCGATATCCCCGCAGTGATGAAGCGGCTGGAATCGGTTGCCGCCGAATGCGGCCTGCCCTTCGGCTCGCGGACAATGACCTTCAACAGCCGGCGCGCCCAGGAGGTCGGCAAATGGGCGGAATCTCTGGGCAAGGGGGAGGAGTTCCACATGGCCGTGTTCAAGGCCTACTTCGCTGAGGGGCAAAACATCGCCAAAATCCCCGTCCTGGTGGAATTGGCCGCATCTGTGGGCTTGACAGGTGTGGAGGAAATTCTATCCCGGGGGACCTTCAAACAGGCGGTGGACGACGATTGGCGCTACTCGCGAGACTGCGAGATCGCCGCCGTTCCAACCTTCCTGGTAAACGGCCGCAGGGCCGTCGGCGCCCAACCCTTTCACGTCCTGGAAAAGCTCGTAACGGGCGCTCCCACCCTTTAGAAGGGGCGGTTTGCTTCTGAAGGGCCAAGTTAAAAGGCATATGGTTTCTACGGATATCTCAAAGGACAGTGCCAATGGGCTTGGCCCTCCGGTAGCGGCGCCAGCCGCCCAGCCCGCTTGTACAAAAATTATCAATCAGGCCATATTTCCTCTTATCGGGAATGCGCCGACTGTGGTATAGGTGCTATTAACCCACTAAATTCCGTTATAATACCGGCGGGGTGGGGGTTGAAAAACCCACAAAGCCTTCCATCGTTAATCGGCAGCGTTGTTCATGGTTCCATCTTTTGCAGGCGCGCAGGGCATGCCTTAGAGGAGAGTTAGATGAAGACTACAGAGACGACGGCAGGAAGATACGGCGAGGCATTCAATGAATCGGTAAAGGACCCGAGCTCTTTCTGGGGCAAAGCCGCTCAGGACGTGGCCTGGAAAAAGCCTTACGACCGGGTCCTCGACGATTCGAACCCTCCTTTCTACAAGTGGTTTCCCGGCGGGGAACTCAACACCTGCTACAACGCTTTGGACCTGCACATCGAACAGGGGTTCGGCGATCGCACCGCACTCATCTACGACAGCCCGGTTACCGATACGGTCAAAAAGTTCAGCTATTCGGAACTGCGGGACAGGGTTGCCCGGGTGGCCGGTATGTTACAGGGCCTGGGGGTGAAAAAAGGCGGCCGGGTCATCATCTACATGCCCATGATCCCGGAGGCCCTCATAGCAATGCTTGCCTGCGCCAGGATAGGGGCCATCCATTCGGTGGTCTTCGGCGGTTTTGCCGCCAAGGAGCTCGCGGTTCGCATCGATGATGCCAAGCCCACGGTCATTCTTTCGGCCTCCTGCGGCATAGAAGTCAAAAGGGTTATTCCGTATAAGCCGCTGCTCGACGAAGCAATCAAGATGTCTTCCCACAAACCGGAAAAGTGCGTGATCTTCCAAAGGCCCCAGGCGCAGGCGGAATTAACGCCCGGGCGCGATCTCGACTGGGCCGAACTGGAAAAGACTGCCGCCCCCGCGGACTGTGTCTGGGTGAAGTCCGAAGATCCCCTCTACATTCTCTACACCTCGGGCACCACAGGCGTCCCCAAGGGCGTTGTGCGCGACAACGGCGGCCATGCCGTGGCCTTGAAATGGTCCATGAAACACATCTACGGGATCAATCCCGGCGAAGTCTACTGGGCGGCTTCCGACGTCGGTTGGGTTGTGGGACATTCCTACATCGTGTATGCCCCGCTTCTTTTGGGAGCGACGACAATCATGTATGAAGGCAAACCGGTCGGGACCCCGGATCCGGGCGCTTTCTGGCGCGTCATCTCCCAGCACAAGGTAAAGGCCCTTTTCACCGCCCCCACAGCCTTCCGGGCCATAAAGCGCGAGGACGCCAAGGGCGAATATCTCAAAAAATACGATATTTCCTGTTTTGAAACCCTGTTTCTGGCCGGCGAGAGAACCGACCCCGACACCTATTTCTGGGCCTCCGATATGCTCAAGGTCCCCGTGATCGACCACTGGTGGCAGACCGAGACCGGCTGGGCGATTTGCGCCAACTTCCGAAATCTCGAGCTCTTCCCGATAAAGGCCGGCTCCGCCTCCAAGCCCGTTCCGGGATATAACGTCAAGATCCTCGACTCCGCGACGGGAAAAGAGCTCGGACCCAATGAGCAGGGCATCGTCGGCATCAAACTTCCTCTTCCTCCAGGAAATCTTCCCACCCTGTGGCAAAACGACCTGAAGTTCCAGGAATCCTACACCAACGCCTATCCCGGATATTATTTCACCGGAGACGGCGGCTATATGGACGAAGATGGCTACATCTACATCATGGGCAGAGTCGATGACGTGATCAACGTGGCCGGTCACAGACTCTCGACCGGCGCCATGGAAGAAATCGTCGCCCAGCACCCCGACGTTGCAGAATGCGCTGTGATCGGCGCAGAAGACCAGCTGAAGGGACAGGTCCCCATCGCATTCTATGTGACCAAAGCAGGCGTATCGCGCGAGCCGGGCGAGATTTCCGCCGAACTGGTGCAGATGGTGAGAAATCAAATCGGTCCTCTTGCCTGTTTTAAAAGCGCAGTTTCCGTTCCCAGGCTGCCCAAAACCAGGTCCGGAAAGATCCTGCGCGCAACCATGCGCAAGATCGCCGATAGTCAGAAATACTCCACCCCGGCAACGATCGAAGACCCGACCTCTCTGGATGTCATAAAGGAAGCGGCACAGACGATAGGCTACGCAAAGTAGGCCCGGGAGAACGCAGATAAAAAAAGACCCCGCGTGCTTCGGCGCCCGGGGTCTTTTTTTTAAAAAATTCTTACGGGGCCCCGCTTCTTTTGACCAGTCGGTAATGTATGGTGACCAGGCTGGGGCTCGCCGGTGAAAGTTTGAGCGAGGGAGGGCTGAGAACAATTTCCGCCGTGGTCGTACCCGAATTGGTAAGACCGTTCAGGCGCACGGGGCAGGTATAGATCGTATCCACTTTTTCGAGAGTGATGCTGCCGCCTATCACGTTCACCGAGGCCGGCGTCACGCTCACGTCCGTCAGGTTCATATTCTGGGGGAGCCGGCCTGTCCAGTCCACCTGCACCGGAACCGCCTTGGTTGCCGGAGTGTCCAGCGTCACCTCTATCGTGGACGGTTTAATCTTGTTAAGTGATATTCCGGGGGGGAGAATCACGTCATCCTGCGTTATGGCGAACGTATTGCGCCCTTTGGCGGCTTTGCTCAAATTGATGCGCACCGCTACCTGCTCGGGCGAGAGCGAGCGGATGAGGGCGCTCGACCCGAAGAGCTGCAGGCGCGCTTCATCGACGGAAGTGTCGAGAATGTCGTAGCTCGCCGGCCTGTTCACATACTCGATCGGAACGTTCAAGGCAATGATGGTGTCCTGGCCCCGGGTAAATCCCAGCCAAATCCCGGAGATGATCACAAACGAGATGAAACCCGCGGCTGCGAACTTGAGCCGTTCCCGCTTGCGCTGGCGGATGGGGCTGATTTGAGGCATCTTTAGGTGCTTTTTGATTGCCAGGGATAACTCCTGGCTGTCGGCTATCGGGACGAGATTTCGGTCCTTGGCCACGCTGACTCTGCCCCGTTCCTCGGAGACCACCACGATCAGGGCATCGGCCTCTTCGGCCAGTCCCACCGCAGCCCTGTGCCTGGTGCCGTATTGGGAGGGAAGGTCGTGCCGGTGCGTAAGAGGGAGAAGCGCCCCCACCTCCACGATCTGTTCGCCCTTGACGATCGCCGCTCCATCATGGACCGGGCCGTTTGGCCAGAAGATGCTCAGGAGCATCTCCGTCGATACCTGGCCGTTCCACGGAATCCCCCCGTGGACCACTTCCCCGAGATCCTGGTTTCCGGGAAAAACCAGTAGCGCCCCGATGCGCCTTTTGGCCATCTCAAAGACGCTGTCGCATATGATGTCAACAGGGGTACGCTGCTCCCTGCTGGGAAATCCCCACAGAAATGTCTTGATATTGCGTACCTGCAGGACCGCGCGTATTTCGTTGCGAAAGACCACCACAATGATAATGGCCGCCGCCGCCGTTATGCCGCGAAGCGCCCAGCTGGTGAGAATCAACCCGAGGCTTGCGGCAAGTTCCTGGGCCAGCCACAACGAGGTGATGCCTACCAGCACGCGAAAGGCGTTGGTGCCCTGAAAGAGGATATAGACCCGCAAAAGAATGTAGCTGTTTATGAGGACATCGACTACATCCTGCCAGCGAATCGTGGAGAGAAAGGTAAGAAAAGCGCCCATGAAAGAGTCCGGGACCTTAATCCGTTATACTGAACCGCAATGTATCCAAAATGCGCCCGTTTTGGTCCACCACCTCGACCCGCCATGGTCCTACGTCCGTTTCCCTGAGCTGGATTACGCTGTAAGTGGACCACTTTTTCGGATATAAACGCAATCGGGTCTGCGTACTCAGTTCGTCGCGGTGATACCACCTGTGGTAGATAACGGTGTGGCGCGGTACGGAGTCAAAAGAGGTATAACAGCACACCTGGCCCGAAGAAACCGAGAATACCACGCCCGAATCTACCGGGGTGAGATTTTCCACTCGCTGGCACATGACCGCCTGCTTGAGATGGAGCTTCGCGGCCGTCCCGGGGGGCTGGGGCTGTGCACTTCCCTGCGCCGGCGCTGCATGGCAGGAGCAGGTAATCAACAGAAATGCCGACAAAAAGTACGAAAACAGTTTCATGGAAGAACTCTCCGGCAACGTCGGGAAGGGACAACGCCGTGATGGCGACTCGAAACGCAGCCGCCCCTCATCCCGGGGTTGTCTCCGACCCGGATTGTTTCAACCTTCTCGGATGCAACAATAGATTTGCTGGCGCCAAAATACCATTCCCCCATTTTTCGTCAAGGCCAAAGCGGCGGCGTGTCGGCGGCGTGTCGCCGCGGACGGATGGCCAAGCCTGTAGGCTCTGGCATTCGCGATTCCTTGAGGAATTTTATGGCTTCCGGTTGTAGACGGTTGCGAGGCACTGTTGGCTTGAGCCCGGAGGGTGTTTTTCCCGTTCACTGATCACTGTTCACTGTTTTTCAAGGAGAGGCTATGAACAGACGTTATCCCGATAGGCCCTTCGCCGGAGTAGGGGCGATCGTATTTCGCGGCACCGAAGTGCTGCTGGTGAAAAGAGGCCGCCCGCCGGCTGTGGGCAAGTGGTCGATTCCGGGGGGGCTCGTCGAACTGGGTGAATCCCTCGAAGCGGCGGTTTGCAGGGAGGTCTTGGAAGAATCCGGGTTGGAAGTAAGAGCGATCGATCTCGTCGCTGCCCTCGACCGGGTCATCCCGGACCCGGAAGGCCGCATCGAGTACCACTACATTCTTTTGGACTTTCTGTGCGAGATGGTTGGCGGGCAGATCCTGGCAGGAAGCGATGCCGAGGAATGCCGCTTCGTTCCCCTGGAAGAGCTGGGCCTCTACGAGATGACCCGAGGCACCGAGCAGGTCATACGAGGAGCCTTCCGACGGGCGAGAGAACCCCTCAACCTCCCCGTCTATTCCCCCCGGGAATGA
>JBMFWU010000063.1:0-18617 GCA_049964955.1 Syntrophobacteraceae bacterium | reverse complement strand
GACCTCAGGCTATCGGTTCCCTGAAGCCTTAGCCCAGCCTGATCCTCGCATCGCAGATCTCGATATCGCTGCCGGAAACAAATACGGGGTTCAGGTCCATTTCCTGGATTTCCCCGTGTTTTTCCATAAGGCGTGAGACCTGCAGGAGAAAGGCCTCGATCGACGGAATATCGACACTGCCGCTCCTGGGGTTCTTTAGAGCCCCGTAGCTTTTCAACTCTTCGATCATATCCCGCGCATCCGCGCCATTGACTGGGACCAGTCGGAAGGAAACGTCTTTTACCGCCTCGGCGAAGATTCCTCCGAGCCCGAACATCAGTACGGGGCCGAATTGCTTGTCCTGCCGCGTTCCGACGATGAGTTCGAATCCCTTGCCAAGTCGTTGCACCATTACCCCGTCGATCCGTTTTTCGGGATGCTCGGCCCCGAACCGTTCGACGATTTCCCTGAAGGCGCGCCGGACTTCCTCCTCGCTTTGGAGAAACACCCGTATGCCCCCCGTTTCGGTCTTGTGGACCACGTCGGGAGAAGAGATCTTGAGGGCTACGGGAAACCCGATCCTGGCAGCCGCCTCGCCGGCCTCCTTTTCATCTTTGGCCGAAAAACTCTCGAGCGCCTTCAGGCCTTCTTTTTCCAGAAACGCAAGAGCATCCACCCCAAGGTATAGTTTTTCCATATCGACCTCTCTACTAATCACGACTCACCAGCCTGTTTGCCCGGAAAAGGTCCCCCATGAGCGCTCCGGCCCTCTCCGGGGTGGGAACGATGGAGATGCCCCCGGCGCCGTCCATCTGCGCTATCTCCTTGTCCCATATGCCGCTCGGGGCCGTAAAGACGCCCACTACGGGCTTTTTGAACGCAGGTGCGGTCTTGAGGTGCTCGGCAAGCGATTTTGCCAGCCCCACATTTGCCGATGCAAACATGGCGATAAAGATGACCCCGTCGGTGCCGTCATCTTCTATGGCGGCCTGGAGAATTTCGAGACTGCTCTTTGCGTCATACCAGGCAGGCCCCATGTCGACCGGATTCGAGCGAATGGCGATCGGGGGTAGAATCCGGTTTATGATCTCCTGGGTTTTTTGCGAAAAGCGGGCAAGTTGCAGTCCGGCCTTCTCGACCGAATCGGCTGCGATCAGCCCGGGGCCGGCCTGGCCGGAGAGAACCGCGATCCGGGGCCCTTTTAGAGGCGCGCACACATCCAGACCCTTTGCCACATCGATCATCTGCTCGGCGGAAACGACTTCGAGCATGCCCGCCTGTCGCAGCGCCCCTTGCCATATCTGGTAGTCGCCCGCAAGAGAACCGGTATGAAATCGGCTGGCACTGTCGCCCTTCTCGCTTTTCCCGGACTTGTAGGCGATGATGTGCTTTCTGCCCCGCAGCGCTTTGGCCGCATCCAGCAGTTCCCGGGGATCGTCGAGCCCTTCTATGTAGAGGGTGATTACCCGGGTGGCCTCGTCTTCTTCGACCAGGTGATGCAACAGTTCGGGGAATCCAACGTTTAGGCGGTTGCCCAGGCTCATCAGTTTGGACATGCCCATTCTTTGGTCCATGGCCAAAAAGCCGCACAGGTGGCAAAATCCCCCGCTTTGGCTTACCAGCGCGATTCCCCCCTTGTTCAACCGGGAAAATTCGGGTGTAAAGGATGCGTTTACCCCGAAGGTCAAATTAACGAAACCGAAGGTGTTGGGGCCTATCACGGGCAGATCGTAGGTCCGGGCAATCCTTCCGATTTCCTCCTGGAGCGCTTCTCCTTTGGAATCCTCGATTTCCCGGAACCCCGCGGTGATCATCACCACTCCTTTTACCCGCTTTTTCCCGCACTCATGGAGGGTCTCGGGTACAAACTTCGCCGGCACCGCGATTACGGCCAGATCGACCGGTTCGGGGATCGCGCCCAAAGAAGCGTGGGAAGGAATTCCCCATATTTCACCGCCCCGGGGATTGACCGGAAAGATGCGCCCCGTATACCTGCCCTCCACGAGACTTTTCATCACGTGATAGCCAAGCTTGTCGAAACTGTTGGAAGCCCCGATCACCGCTACCGATTCGGGACAGAAAAGGCCATTGAGTTTTGCGTTCATCATGCCGGCTCCTTCTGGCTCTCGGGATACGAGAAAACAGATCCTCTGGAGGATTCTCATACCACATTCCGCTCAGCGGGCCAAGCTAACGTTGAATCGGTCCCTGAAGTAAAAAATCTCTTTAGAAAACTTCTCTCAACGCCGAATCATTGTCAAAGTGTGTCTTATGCCCGGCCCTGGCGGGGACACCTTCTTCGGGAAGCAAACGGTTTGGGCCGCTGCAGCACACACTCTGAGTGAACCCGGATCGGGGCGCCCCCTGCCCGCAGATCCACAGGAAAGGATCGGATTCGATGAGTTACAAAGACCTGGCGGTGATGGTCGTCGATGATTTCGCCACCATGAGGCGGATCGTGAAAAACATCTTACGGGATATGGAATTCAAAGAGATTTTTGAAGCTGAAAATGGCGCCGAGGCCCTCGGGTTGTTGAAAACCAACAAGGTCGACCTGATCGTTTCGGACTGGAATATGCCGGTCATGACGGGAATCGAACTGCTCAAACAGGTGAGGGCGGACGAAAAATACAAGGCGCTCCCCTTCCTGCTGGTCACTGCCGAAGCCCAGAAAGAAAACATTATGGAGGCAATCAAGGCCAAGGTCAGCAACTATATCGTGAAGCCATTCACCCCGGCAACGCTTGCGGAAAAAATCGCCAAAATCATTCCGCAGAACTGATAGTGGAGAGCAGGCATGGACGTAAAACTGATCAACCCGTTCCTTACGGCCGCGATGCACGTACTGAAGACCATGGCCGGGGTCGAAGTCAGCCCCGGGAAGCCGTTCCTGAAAAAAGACTGCCAGGCCACCGGGGATGTCTCCGCGATAATCGGCATCACCGGAGTTGCGAGCGGATCGATGGCGCTTGTTTTCAGCGAAAAATGCATCCTGGCGATTGCTTCCAATCTTTTGGGCGAAAAGTATACCGAGCTGAACGATGAGGTGAAAGACGCGGTCGGGGAGCTCACAAACATGATCTGTGGAGACGGCAGAAGGCGTCTCGCCGAGCAGGGTTTGAGCCTCCAGGCGGGAATCCCGACCATAGTTTCGGGCAAAAACCACTCTATCACCCATTTTGCAAAGGGCCCCCGCCTCGCTGTCCCTTTCCAGACCACCTACGGCGACTTCATGGTCGAAGTTGCCTTTGCCAACGGATCGTGAAAAAACGTTCCGCTCGTTTTTCCGAGCCTATCCCCTGTGCCCTGCATTTTCGGGTATTTCAATGCAATATAGGATCGATACCGAACAGTGGGGGTTTCGGGACCATCGGCTCCCGCCTTTCGGCAAAATGACAAAAAAACAGATACGGGAGTGGGATGCCGGTGCCCCTGCACCCGGCTAAACCTTCTTTCGGTCTTCACTTTCTGCGCCCTTCAATGTTACAGTCGGCCCGGTAATCAAGGAAATTGAATGCATCATCGAGATGGGAATCATAAATCAAGGAAGAATTCTATGTCGAATAATGGTACGAATGGAAAATTCACCGGTGCGCACAAGTATATCCTGGATGATGAGCTTGCCAAGATCGTAAATATCTCCATGGCCATGGAAATGCCCCTGGTACTCAAAGGCGAACCGGGAACAGGCAAAACGATGCTGGCGCACGCCATTGCAGAATCCCTCGGCATGGAACTGATCGTTCTCAATGTCAAATCGAGCATGAAGCTTGTCGAGGCCCTCTACCAGTACGACACGCTTACTCGCCTCAATGACAGTCGTTTCGGCGATTCCGCAAGAGATGTGAGCAACATCGAAGAATACATCAAGATGGGCAAGATCGGCCGTGCTTTTGTCTCGGACAAAAGGGTCGTCCTGCTCATCGATGAAATCGACAAGGCCGATACCGACTTCCAGGACGATATGCTCGATGTGCTGGACCAGATGGAATTTGACATCATGGAGATCGATAAGACGATCAGGGCAAAAAAGCGGCCGGTGATCATCATTACCTCCAATGCGAAAAAAGACCTCTCCGATCCCTTTCTCGGACGATGCAACTTTCATCACATCGCTTTTCCGGACCCCGAAATGATGATCCGAATCGTCCAGGTGCACTTTCCCGATATCGAAGAGGAGTTGCTGCAGCACGCGGTCGCGGCTTTCTATCGAATGAGGGACCTGAAATTTCTGGAAAAAAGACCCGCCACGCGGGAATTGATCAATTGGATACGAGCGCTTAAAAGCGACCCGGATTTTCGAGCCGGGGAGCTGGCACAGGGAAAAATCCCCTACCCGGGCGTTCTTTTCAAGAAAAGCCCCGATTATGCCGCTGTTCGCAAAGCGACGGCGCAGCGGCAAAGCTGAGGGCGCCGGTATGTTTTCCAGATTTTTTTTCCTGCTCCGGCAGGAGAACGTCCCGGTGACGCCCACCTCCTTTCTGCGGCTTCACAAAGCCCTGCACATGGGCCTTATCGGCTCGATGGAGGATTTCTACACCGCGGCCCGCTCGATTCTGATCAAAAGCGAGAGGCACTTCGACCTCTACGACCGGGTCTTCGCCCATCATTTTGAGGGGGCTGAGCTAAAGGACCTCGAAGAGTTCGAACTCTCCGAGATCGCGCGGGCGCTGCTCGAAGAGTGGCTCCAAGACCCCCAAGCGCTTGCCCGCGAACTGGGAATCGAGGAAACGCTCCTAAAGAGTCTCAAACCGGAAGAATTGCTCCAATATTTTCTGGACCGTTTGAAGGAGCAAACCGAGGCGCACCACGGCGGCCACAAATGGATCGGGACCGGTGGGACCTCTCCGGTCGGCCATTCGGGATACCATCCGGGGGGAATGCGTGTGGGAGGAAGCTCGGGGAGAAAATCGGCAGTCAAGGTGGCGATGGAAAGACGCTACAGGGACTATTCTCAGGAAGGCCCCCTTACTCAGGCCCAGATGGCCGAAGCGCTCAAACGGCTTCGAAACCTGGTGCCCGTCGGCCCCAAAGATCTGGTCAATGTGGAGAAGACCATCTACCAGACCATGAAAAAGGCCGGAGAAATCGAGATCGTTTTCGACAGGAGCATGAAGGACCGGCTCAAGGTCATCCTGGCCCTCGATAACGGCGGCTGGTCGATGGATCCCTACGTAGGTGTCGTACAGACTCTTTTCAACTACGCACGCGCGCAGTTTAAAGACCTCAAGACCTTTTTCTTCCACAACACCGTCTATGACTTGCTCTGGGAGGACCCGCCCAGGTGGCGCAAACCTTTCCGGGTCGACGAACTCATCCGCCTGGACCCCGAAACGCGTTTCATATTCGTAGGAGATGCCAGCATGTCCCCCTACGAGCTAAACGCCGTGGACGGTTCGATCACCTTGGGGGAGCGCACCCTCATTCCGAGCTACCAAAGACTCGAATTCATCGCCAAAACGTTTCCCCGCTCCGTTTGGCTAAATCCCGTCATGGCCGACCAATGGTCCTACACGCAAACCATCGGTGTTATCCGACGGATTTTTCCCATGTTCGAGTTGACCATCGATGGATTGGAGTCGGCGATTCAATACCTCATGAGGAAAAACTGACTATTACGTCCCCGGCTGCGACTGTCGGGGGCGGTCCGATGTCTTCTTATCAACGCGATAGTAGGACCTGAAGACCTGCTTGTTGGACTTGACTTCGGGCAGCACATACGCAATGCCCTTTTTCCCGGAAAAAGTGGGCTCGACGACATTGTCAAAAAAGATGTCCGGAATGTTTATACAGCCGTAGGAGATGCGGTGCTCCAGAGGGTCCGGGCTTGCGATCCGCTGCAGGCGGCGCTCCCTGGGATTGTTGGTAACCACCCAGTGCATGGCGACTCCGCCGTGGTAATCCACCCACAAAACGATATTTCCCTTTAAATCGGGGCCCAGTTCCGCAACGGACCGGCCCGCAGGGGTAATGCGCATCTTCGGGGTGATCTGCCATAATTTCTTTTTCCCGATGCCGGGTTGGCAGACATCTCCCTTCTCCAGTCCGATCAGACAGGGTGCCTCGCCCAAAAGATACCCGCCGGCGTCGAAGACAAATACTTTGGCATCTGTCTTGTCGACAATCAGGAACGGCATCCCATGATTGTCACCCGAATCCATGACCCAGTCCGCCACGTGCTGGGCGTCCCGGGACCTTGGCTGACCTTCGAAATTCGCCCGTCTGGGCGTGGAAACAGCGCTAGGCAACTCTGCAGGTTTGGAGGCAGCGGCATCGGTGTGGGCGCAACCGGCAACCAGCAGCAGAACCGACAGCAAGGTGGCTATCGTGCCTGCGATTCGCAAGTTCCATGTCAACCGGGATGCCGAGGAAGTACGAGAGGCGTTTCTGATGTTTCTTTTCATTCTTGGCAGCTGATGATTTATCCAGGCGGTTTTTGAAATAAACACCGCAGCCCCCCTCCCCAAAGGGAAGCTGCGGCGTGACGTACTTTAGTTGCGCGGCTGTGCCGGAGGCGGCATGGGAGCTGGCGGCGGCGCAGGCTCGGGTGCCGGCTGCACTGCGGCCGGAGGCGGTGGGCATGGAGCGGGAGCCGCTTGATGGCAAGCGCATCCACCCAGGGCAAAACAACTACAGGCAATCAAAAACGCGAGCGACAGCAATCTTTTTTTCATAATGCCCCCTTAAAAAGAGAAAGACAACTCCCGACGGCCGACATACCGGAAACCGGCTCGACCACCCGGCTGATTCCGGGCCTCTGGAACCAGCTCAAACAGTACAATACTTCACTTCCTCACTCGAAAAACATTTTACTCGAATTACGTCCCGCAGCACAACTGTTTCATGCCTGGTGTCCGCTTTGTTAATCCCTCCCTTGTTCCCTGTCAAGGGAATCCTTATACAGCAAAGATTTTTTGCGCAAAAAGGGTGCCCGTTGCCCGTTCACTCGACAGGATAGCCGCAGGCAGCATTTCAGCAAAACCTCGACAGGATTGCAGGATTGGAATCCTCCCCTCCGATTAGCCCTTCCTTAATCCTGTAATCCTGTCCAAGTTTTTTGCTTTTCGCCCCCGGACGGAAGAAAGACGCGGACAGGAAGCGAAAGGCAGAAAAACTTTTAGACAGGATTACAGGATTACAGGATTGGGAATCCTCCCAGCCGACCACCCTTCCTTAATCCTGTAAATCCTGTCCCCTGAGTCTAGCAAATCCTGTCAATGTGTTGAGGCAGATAGATGCAAAAGGTCGTGCCGAGCCCTTTTTCGCTTTTGACGACTATATGGCCCTGATGGTCGGCGATGATGCCCTGTACGACCGAAAGGCCCAGGCCCGTACCTTCTCCGACGCTTTTCGTGGTGAAATAGGGTTCGAAAATTCTCTGTATGGTTTTTTCATCCATGCCGGTTCCGGTGTCGGCGACTTGCATAACCACGTATTCACCGGGCGCGATGACGCTGTTCCCCATATTGAGTTCACGATCGAGATGGCAGTCGGCGGTCGTGACCGACAGGGTCCCTCCGTCTTCGCGCATTGCCTGACAGGCATTGGTGCAAAGGTTCATGAGCACGCGATGTATCTGGGTGGGGTCTGCAAAGATTTTTCTGCTGCTGTCAATATTCGAGCAAATGGAGATGGTTTCGGGAAAGGTATTGCGAATCAACTGAAGCACCTCTTTGGTAAGAGGGGCGAGGTGCAGCGGCAATTTTTCCTGCCTTCCCTCCCTGCTGAAGGTAAGTATCTGCTGTACCAGCAGTTTTGCCCTTTCGGCCGCCCGATTGATCCCCTTGAGGTATGCTGCCTGTTTCTCCTGATTGCGTAGATGCAAAAGGGCCAGATCCGTAAAGCCGAAGATGCCCGAAAGAATGTTGTTGAAATCATGTGCGATACCTTTGGCCAGGGTGCCGAGGGATTCCATTTTCCGGGTGTGAAGCAACTGTTCTTCCAGCCGTTTTCTTTCGGTGATATCGATGATGATGCCCCTTGTCCCAACGACCTTGTCATTGCTGAAAACCGGGGAGGCATTTACCAGCACGGGGAATGTGGAGCCGTCTTTTCTAAGTCCGGTGTATTCCTGAATGCCGGTTTCCTCTCCGGCCAGCTGGCGTCTGACGAAAGCTTTCACCCGATCGCGGTCTTCGGGGATGAAGATAGTCAATTTGTCCAGGTTGGCCGAAAAATCCTCGGTGGTGTAATGGAAAAGCTGGTGCATTCTCTGATTGAGAAAGACGGGGCGGCCGTCGGCATCGATTTCGAAGATCCCTTCGGGGAGCAACTCGGCAAGCTTGCGCAACCGCGCCTCACTCTCCCTCAATCCTTCCAGCGCCTGTATGGCGCGGAGGACTTCGCTCGCGTGCGAAGCCAGAATATTGCCGATCTCCTTATCCTGTTCGTCAAAGGAGGGCTTTGTGCTGTTGTGCAGCGTAATGACCCCGATCACTTCCCCCGCTTGATTGCGGAAAGGAAAGGTGAGAAGAGAGCCGTTCGTGTATCCGCTCCAACCGCTGGCTTCTGTTTCGGAATCCATGGCTATGTCTGGAATGAGTATAGAGCAGCGCTGCTCGATCGTGCGCTCAAAGACGCACCCCCGTTCCAGGGGGAAGGAGATGAATTGGGGAGTGTGCTCGGTTTCAAAGGTATGCAGAAGCCGAAGGCCCGATTTTTCAATCAGATAGATGCTTCCTCCGTTTGCCTGCATGAGTCTCGCGAATTCCTGGAGCAGTTTGGCACTGCACTCCCCGGTTTCCCGGCACTGGGAGAGGTTGCGGGTCGTTTCGGCAACGGTGCGCAGGCGAAGGTTTAGCTGGTGGAGTTGTTCATTTGCCGCTTCGAGTTCCTGTGTACGTTCGGCGACTTTGCGCTCGAGTTCGGTTTGGTATTCCCGGTTTTCCCGCACCAGCCTGGCCCATTCGAGGGCGCTTTCCACCGCGAGGGAAATGATGGCCATATCCTCCACAGGTTTGAGGATGTAGTCCCTGGCACCGCATCGTAGCGCCTCAATGGCGTCTCCGATCTTGCCGGTTCCCGAGACGACGATGACCGGGGTCTGCGGAGCACTCGCGGCCGCCTGTCGTATGACCTCCAGACCGTCCAGTTCGGGCATCCGAAGGTCGGTAAGAATCAGATCGGGCTTTTCCCGCCGCAGGATCTCCAGACCGATCCTGCCGTTTTCGGCCTCCAGGAGTTCGAAACCCCTGTCTTCGAGGTAATCGAGCAGGCTTTGGCGCAGGATTTCGTCATCCTCGATGACCAACAGTTTGCCTGGTGTTTGAGTTTTCATGCGGGTTTCCTTCGTAGCGGCAGGCGTATGACGAATCGAGTTCCTTTTCCGGGCTCGGAGCTGACCCCGATTTCCCCTTTGTGGTTATCGCAAATGATGAAGTAGGAAACGCTGAGACCCAGCCCCGTGCCCCTGTCGGGCGGTTTGGTGGTGAAAAAGGGCTCAAAGATCCGCCTGCGCACTTCCTCGTCCATTCCCGGGCCGTTGTCTTCGATTTCGATGCGGACCATGGCCGCCTCGCGCTCGTAGCGCAGGCGCAGGTAGAAGCGGGGCGCGGGCATCTTCTCGCCCCCCTGCGCGGGTTGCTGCATGGCTTCGGCGCCGTTTCTCAGGATATTGAGAAAGACCTGCTGTATCTTTCCCGATTCGCAGGGCACGAGCGGCAGGTCTTCGGCATACTCCCTTAAGATTTCGATCCGGCGGAAGTCATACTGTTTTTTGAGATCGTAGTCGATGCCCGCCAGTTCCACGCACCGATCGAGCAGGTCCCGGACATCGTGGGAGGAATTGGAGGCGTCGGCCTTGCGCGCAAAGCTCAGCATGTTCTGGACGATCTCCGCGGCGCGGCTCCCCGATTTGCATATCCGCTCGATCATGTCGAGGATTTTTCGCTTTTCCATGAATGCGGCGAGCGCCTCCATGGTGAGACCCGCCTCTATGGCCGCCGCAACGTTGGCCGGCAGCTCGAGGTTGGTGAGGCGCTCCTTCATGACATAGGCGGTCTGGATCATCCCCCCCAGGGGGTTATTGATCTCGTGGGCCATCCCGGAGGCCAGTCCCCCAACGGAGAGCATCTTCTCCGACTGGAGCATCATCTCTTCGAGCCGCACACGCTCGCTTATGTCGTCGAGGCGGATCACGGCACCATCGACGCCATTGGCGATCAACGGATAGACGGTCACCTCCTCAAAACGGGATTTGCCATCAGCGCCGGCAATCCTGCGCCTTTCGGAGTAGACCTCCTTTTTGCGCATGGCGCTTTGAATCTTGTCGATTTCGGTCGCCATACCGGGAAAGACGAGTTCCAGGGGCTGTCCGAGGGCTTTTTCCGCGTCAATGCCGCTCATGTTCTGCGCCTCGTGGTTCCACTGAGTCACCTTGCCCTGGGCGTCCACGCCGATCAGCGTGGAGGGCATGGAATCGATAATGTTGGAGATATAGTTGCGCGCCTTTTGCAACTCCTGTTCGGCCCGCTTCTGTTCGGTGATGTCCAGGAAGGCGACGACGAAATGGTCGGGCATGCTGCGGAAGACAACAAAATCAGCCCAGCGATCATTCACCGGCAGTTGGCGTTCAAACCGCAGGGGAACCCCCGACAGGGCTACCTCGCCATAGGTCCGAATCAACAACGGGGCGTCCTCCAGAACGGCTGGGAGAACTTCGCCGGCCTTCTTGCCGCGAGGATCTATCCCGACCAGTTTCATGTACTGCTCGTTGGCGTCCAGATACAGATAATCGACCGGCGACCCGTTTTGATCACACAGGAGACGGTTGTGGGTCAGGCCGATCGGGCTGTTTTCAAAAAGCGCCCGCAGTTTCTCCTCGCTTTCGCGCAGCGCCGTCTCCGCTCCAATGCGCTCCGAGATATCCTCGATCTGCGCGACAACAATCGATTTGCTGAATTCGAAGTAGTTGGAAAACGTTATCTCCGCCTCAAACAGCGTTCCGTTGAACGTGCGGATGGTCCGTCGCACTTTCGCGGGCCGTGAGATGGGCCCATTTTGTGTCGCCGCTTCAATGTCGGCTATCATTTGTTTGACATCATTTTCATAGAGCACGACGGATTGAATTGTCTTTCCAATGACCTCCCGATGGGAGTTTAAACCGGAAAGTTCCGTAAATTCACGATTACAGAAAAGAATCACTCCATCGGTTTGCACGGCAGCTATCGCGTGCGGCAAATTATCGAGTACATGCTCCAACCGCCGCATGTATCGAGTGCTGCTGTTACTCCTCATGAGCCAAGCACCTCCCGGACCTTTTGGAGCAGGCTCTTCACGGAAAAGGGTTTTTCCAGGAAGTTTATGCCCTCATCGAGCACACCCTGATGGGCAATGACATCGGCCGTATAGCCGGACATAAAGATGGTTTTAAAGCCTGGTTTTATGGCGGCGAGCCTGTCTCGCAGGTCTTTGCCGTTCATTTCCGGCATCACCACGTCGGTGAGCACAAGATGGATGGGCTGGGGGTAGTCGTGAGCCAGTTTCAGCGCCGCGGCCGGGCTGCCGGCGGCCAGGACCGCGTAGCCGTACAGCTCCAGAATGGTTTTTCCCAATTCCAACAGTGGTTCTTCGTCTTCGACCAAAAGCACTGTCTCTTTGCCCTTCAATTCTTTTTCGGGTTCGGAAGGACCGGGGGGTGCCGGTTGCTCGGCTATGGGCAGGTGAATGTTGAATGTCGTCCCATGGCCCGGTTCACTGGAGACGGTGGCAAACCCGTCGTTTTGCTCGAGAATCCCGTAAACCGTTGCAAGCCCCAGCCCGGTCCCCTTGCCGAACTCCTTGGTCGTAAAGAAGGGTTCGAAGATGTGTTGGAGGGTTTCCGCGTCCATGCCGCTCCCGGTGTCGCTTACGGCCAGCCGGACGTAGCGCCCCGCAACAACCCCCTCATGGTCGCGGCAATCGGAGGAGTCAAACTCCACATTTCCGGTGGATATGGTGATTTTCCCCACCCCCGCTATGGCGTCGCGAGCGTTGACGCACAGGTTGGCCAAAATCTGGTCGAGTTGTGTCGGGTCCATTTTGACCGGCCGGATATCGGCCCCGGGTTTCCACAGAAGCTCCATATCTTCGCCGATGAGACGGCGGAGCATATTGAGCATGCTCTCCACGATCTCGTTGATATCGAGAACTCTGGGGCTTATGGTCTGCTTTCGGGCGAATGTCAGCAGTTGGCGCACCAGGTCCGCCGATCGGTTGGCAATCTTCAGGATTTCCTGCAACCTTCTGCAGACCGGCTCCGCGGGATCGATTTCCAGCAGTGCCAGCTCCGTTTGCCCCACCATCACCGAGAGCATGTTGTTGAAGTCATGGGCGACCCCACCCGCGAGCCGCCCCACCGACTCCATCTTCTGCGCCTGGTAGAGCTCCCTTTCCAGATTGCGGAATCGGCTCATGTTGCGCCCGACGGCCAGGTAATGGGTAATTGCTCCGGAGGCGTCCCGTATGGGAGAAACGGCGCCTTCGATTTCAAAGTCGTTACCCTCCCTGCCTCGGTTGAAGATCGTCCCAATCCACACCCGGCCGCTATCGAGGGTCTCCTTCATCTTGGTGTAAAAACCCGCATCATGCCGTGCGCTTCGCAGAACCACGAGCTTTTTCCCCCGCAGTTGCTCGTCGCTGTACCCGCTGGAACGTGCGAACGCGGGATTGATGTAGAGAATGGTTCGGCGCTGGTCGGTTATGAGAATGTTCTCATCGGCCTGCTCGACCGCGGTTGCCAGAAGCGCCGCCCGGGCGTCGCTTTGCTTTCGTTGCGTGATGTCCCGGGTTGTCCCGATTATCCCGCAAGCGGTTCCCTCCTTATTGCGTAAGAATCGAACCGAGACTTCGGTCCAAAAGGTCGAACCCTCCTTTCGGTATTGCTCCAACTCCAGGACCAGCACCCTGTCCGGATCGATCCCGGGTTGTCCCTCCAGGGCGAGTTCCCCGGCAAGGGTCTTGGCCGCGAGGTCGAGGGCCGCCGGGGTGAGATACCGGGCGGGCGCCAGGCTCTGAAACTCGCCAGGCTTTCTCCCATACATCTTTTCGGCCGAAGGGCTTATGTAGGTGATCGCCATGCTCAGGTCCATGGTGAAAATCACATCATGGACATTATCGGCCAGAAGCCGATATTTTTGCTCGCTCTCCCGCAGCGCCTCCTCAAACCGTTTGCGCTCGGTGATATCCTCAACGACCCCGAAGACCACGCCCTGCTCGGCGGAGTATTCCGCCATGGCGTGAATGTCGATTATCCTGCCGTCGCTTTTCCTGCGAATCTTATGTTCGACGTTATAGGGTTTGCCGTTTTCCACCAGTTCGCGAAGGGCCGTATCGAGCATGTCCCGATATTGAGGCAGGGGAAAGGTCTTTATCTCCGAGATGGTCCACTCCCGGTCTTCCAGGCCGTAGATGAGCCTTGCCCCCTCCGAGGCGTACACCGTGCCGCTCCCCAGGATAAACTCCCAGTTTCCGATGCCGGCGGTCACCTCCGCTCTGCGCAGTCGCTTTTCGCTAAGTCGAAGCTCCCTGGCGGCCAGGCTCGACGCCTCCTCGGCGCATTTTCGTTCGGTTATGTCCCGTATGACCCCTTCAACCCCGAGAATATTTCCCTGCCCGTCTTTCAAAAAACTGCTGGTGATGGAGACGGGGACCGGCGTTCCGTCGATTTTTCGAACCAGTACCTCGTAATCTCGCACTACACCGTCCTGCCGGATCTTTTGCAGCATTTCTTCCCGCTCGAAGGGGTGTATCCAGAAATTCTGAATATCCATGCCGATTATTTCTTCACAGTTCACCCCGGTGATCTTGTACACCGATGGGCTTGCCATGGTGACATGGCCGTCTCTATCCGTACGGTAGAAAACGTCCTGAATGTTTTCCACAATGCTCCGGTATCGCTTCTCGCTTTCCCGGAGCATTTCCTGCGTTTTCCGGATTGCGGTCACGTCCCGTACGGTTTCTATTGCGCCGATGATCCTGCCGGCGCTGTCATACAGGGGCCTGGCCTTGCACGATAATACGACCTCCCTGTTTTGAACCGACACACAGGTTTCGGCCAAAAGAATATCTCCCTCTTTTTGGACGGAACCATACTTTTCCAGAATTTCCTCATTTTGTCCGATTGCCGCATCGATCAAAATCGGTCTGCGGTATCCATAAAACGGCAGGGAATATTCATGATCGCCCTTCCCCAGAATATCTTCGGCCTTGATGCTCGTCAGGTTTTCATAGGCCTTGTTCCAGATGATGACGTTTCCTTCCGGGTCGATCGCCAGGGTCGGGTCCGGCAGGAATTCGAGGATCTGGGAAAGTCTTTCCCGCGACTCCTGCACCGCGTCTTCGGAGCGCTTGCGGTCGGTGATGTCGTTGATCGTGACAAGCACCTTGTCGCCGTCTTTTTCTCGCACCAACGCCGTGCTTATCAGCAAGACGACGGTGAACTGCGCTTCCCCCCGCTGCAGGGTCATGCTTTCCTCGACGTCATAGAGGCTCTGCGCGGTTTGAAAGGTGTGGGTGATATGTCTGCGGATCGGGCAATGACCGCACTGGGGAGTTTTCCCGCACCCCCAGTCATGAAAGGAATGCAAACAACCGAATATCTCGCCGCACAGACACCCCGGGAGAGCCTCTTGCGGCCTGCCCGAAAAGGTCGCCCCGCGGTGATTGATGTCGCTCACGCGACCTTCCCGGTCAACGAGCATCATGATGTAGGGAGCGCTTTCAAAGATTTTCGCCAGGGTTTCCCTCTGGGCGGTTATTTCGGCCTCTGCCGCCTTGTGTCGGGAAATATCGTCAACGCACCATATCACCCCTTTTCCCAAATCGGGCGGAGTGGCCGCATCGATCGCCTTGCCCGACAAACTGCACCAGACGGGAGAGCCGTCCTTTCTTCGCAGCTGATACTCGACCTGTATCTGTACGCCCTGTGTCAGAGGCTTGTAGTATTTTTCTCCATACTCCAGGAACCGTTCTTCGGAAAGATGAATCCCGCGCATGCTCATGCCCGCCATTTCCTCGGGCGAATCGTAGCCCAGGATATCGGCGAGTCGCTGGTTGCTTCGGTAGAGGAGCCTGTATTCCTTCAAAAACATTATGCCGACCTGGCTGTTTTCAAAAACCGCCCGGAATTCCTCCAGGGTTTGACGGGTTTCCTGGTCGCAGGTTGTCGCTGGTCTTTCTTTTGACTCTTTTTCAGTCAAAATGTCGCCCCCGGCAAAAATCCAATCCATACCCTCTCACTTTCCGGCATTGCCCAAAGTAGCTTTCCGGTAGCCGGCGCAGACGCCCGCACTGAGGAACTCTCCGCGTCGGCGTCCCCGTAAGGCCGTGGCCCCTGGCTGTTCGCAAGGTATCACTGCAAAAAGTGTACAAACCGCGCCCTCAATGGACGAGGCGGGGGAGGAATGAGCCGCGTAGCGGCGTGGGGGTGCGGGGGGCGATAGCCCCCGCTCTTTTGCGCTTCATTTTTTCGGTGACGTTGTCATGTCCGTCCGGATGGGCCGAATTATCTCACGAGCCAGTTCACCAGTTCCTGCTCGAAGATTTTCATGACCTGGCCCGCCTCCCGGCTGAAAAGGGCAGCTTTTGTGGCGCCAAACCCGGGTCCGGAGACTTTCTTGAGTTCGAGCGCCGTTTCGCAGGCGGCGGCAAGCACGTCGCCGCCTTCCTCTATCAGCGTGTCGGGGATGGAGCGTTGGTAGGCCTCGCGAGGGGTGTAGGAACGCGCCGTCAAAAGGACCTCGCGCCACCAGCGGTTGGGGATCGCGCTGCGACAGATCAGCGAGATCCAACTCGGGACCATCATCCCGTTTAGCACTTCGTTCATCTGCATTCGGAACGGGCCGTCCTGGACCATGAACCGGTCGCAGGCGCAGGAAAGAATGAAGCCCCCGGCGATGGCGTGTCCCCTGCAGGCCGCAATGGTGGGCATGGGGAACTGAAGCACCCGGAGCATCGTGGTTGCAAATTCTTTCTGAAACCGCAACTGCCCGGAAAGGTCGAGCGTTGCGACAAGCTTCAGATCGAGTCCCGCGGAAAACACCCCGGGGCGGCCCGTAAGGATCAGGACAGCGGCTCTATCGGCTTGGGCACGGTCGAGGGAATCGTTGAGTTCGCCGAAAAATTCCCGGTTCATGGCGTTCACTTTGCCGTCGTCCAGCGTGATCCGGGCGATTTGATCTTCCATCGAATATTGCATTTTTGCCATTCTGCTGGCTCCTTTGCTTTATGAGTGAGCCTTATGAATCATCAGAGTCGTTGTTTTGTCAAGTAGAGATGCGGCTCGCGCTGCATCGCATGACAGGCTTTGCGCACAAGCTCGTCTGTCATAACTCTTTTGCCCCTTCGGGCCGCGCCGCACCTGACCATTGAAGTGCCTTCTCTCCACCGCCTTGACGGCATACAGTGTCCTGTTGATGCCGCATGCCTTCTGTTTAGAAATTGATTGATGGCAAAAATCCATCTTGATCTCTTGAACGTAACGTGTTACGAATCTCACCAGAATCCCAAAACTTTAAAAACATACCATGTTCGACATGTGATGGCCCTGCGACAGGGGACCAGTGAAACTTAGTCGCCCCCTGCGATTGGCGCCCACGCTTGCCTGTTTGAAGTGCTCCGACTTCATGCAGGCCTGGAAGATGTGTTCGCATGGGAGACGATAAAATAGTAACTGATTTTTAGCAATGGTTCTATCAGGAGGGGAGTATCGATAGAGGGCGAAGAACCCATAACATTAACGTCCAGCTGAAAAGAGGAGGGGAAAGGATGAAAAAGAAAATCTGTATTGGATTCGTTTGTGTGGTTTTTGCCATTGTAGCAGGTATAGGGATGGAATCGTCTGCGCAGGCTTCTTCCGCCATTTCAATGAGCGTAAGTGGGCCCATCAATGTTTCTCCGGGTGGAACACTGACTCTTAAGGTGAACGCAACCAATAATCTTTCGGCCAATTACAACAACTCTACCGGATTGTGGACAGAGAACGGTGTTTACTGGTACAGCATACAGGCGGTTACTTTGAATCCGTGGACAGGACAGGTGGTGTCAGGACCTAATACTCTTCCTGCCTATCAATGGGTTTTATCCTGGTATTACGATGGACAGGGCAGTTACCATCAAGCCTCGACTCTGAACCCGGTGACTGTGTCAGTGATACTTCCGACGACTGCACCGCGCAACCAGAGTCTGGTGGAGGTGCTGTATGCCATGGACAATAATGGCAATGTAATCGGCACCGCCTATTGGGGATTTGTTTCTAAGTAGTTAAAAAACATATTATTGCGGTTCGGTTGAAAAGGCGCTTTCCCTCAAAAGGAGAAGCGCCTTGAGAGTGGGAATCGGTTTCCAGACGGTTGGCGACTTTTTCGAAACCGGCCGGAAAAAGTACTCCAGGTGGTTCGTGCGGACCCAATAGAGATGGACCGACACGCACAGGGAAAAGGAATGGAAAAATCAACCGTCCCCCGCTCTTTACAAGCCTTCAAGGGGAACCCGAAGGCGCGGGGGGGGAGATCGCGGCTCAGGGCTTTGTTGATCCGTGTTCCCATTGCCGTTGCACTCCTTTGGATCTTTCTGATGGCTGGATTTTGGGTCTCAGCTCATGAGAAACGGAGATCTGTGAGGGTGTGCGCTCCGGGTTCTCCATTTCTACAGGGTATCGAACTTATGAACGGGACCGGAGAGAAATGGTTTCTCAAAGCCGATTCCGTCGTCATCAGGGACCGGCATTATGGGAAGGCCATATTTACATCCTTTAAAGATGTAATCATCTCTCACGCCAGGATTTTTACGCAGACCGGACCCCGGGCAGATTTTCTTGGCTGGGCGAATAGTCGTGATTTCTGGTTTCTGGCCAGTCTGGTTTTAACCCGCTCGAAGGGTGGAAATGAAGGTATGTCTATCCTGGGGGCGCGATTGGTTATCAAGGACCTTCGAGTCTATTGCACGGATGGCGGAAAAAAGCCAAGACTCCTGCTGACGGCGAAAAAAATGACGAGGGAACCCATAGGCGGTCGGATCGAATTCGAGGGGCCGCTCGTGATACAGCCCGACCCGGCTGAACTTGTCTCGACTCTGAAAAACGCCAGCTGGATTTCAGCTCAAAGGAAGATGTATTTCCCCCGGGGATACCTGGTAAATGGAAAAAACCCCGGGACCAGGTATTGGGCTGCCGGCGGGGGGCGAGAGAATGTCCCGCAGCAGTTGATTGGTGGCCGGCCCCCGTCTCAGCCAACGATGCAAGGATCGTTGGCGGGTCTTTTTTCTCCCTCCGGACCACAACACATCGGCCTTTCACAGATCCAAAAACTGAGGAAAAAAGACCCCGAGGCCTTCAGAGAATTCATACTACAGTACCTCGTTTTGAATCCCAAGGTGGTCAAGACGCAGGGGGTTCTTCCGATGCTGATAATGGGGCCCAGCTTCAAGCTGGGGCAGTTCACGCCAGGTCCCCTCTTAGCCACGGATTCGTATCCGAACAGCCATCAAGCTCTTCTTCCGCCAGCGGCTTGTCCCGGGCGAGGGAAGTAGCTGCCCGGCATTGCCGTTTCACTTTTCTCTCTACAGTTTACCGTTTCGATTGCCCCTCCGATTGCCGTTTGATCAGGATCGCAAAAAAACTGGTCAACCCCGAAAAGAGATCGTATAGTGTAGGTGGAAATGGA
>JBMFWU010000062.1:0-29579 GCA_049964955.1 Syntrophobacteraceae bacterium | reverse complement strand
AAAGGGGGGCAGGGGGGATTTCAAAGCGGCATCCAGCCGATCTATCTACAAAATCTCCCTCTTCCAAAGGGGGACTTGGGTTCGAATCCCCCGACGCGTTCCAGGGGTTCCGGATGGAAACTATTTAGTGTCCATCCGGCAACCCGACCTGAGGCACCGACTGGACCGGATTCCCCCCTTTAGCAATTTCGCAAAGGGGGGCAGGGGGGGATTTAAAAGAGTATACAACCGATTTCGTAATAAAATCACCCGAAACATTCCAGGGTTTCAGAACCCACGGTAATCCGATTCGCCTTCCTGGGTATTCATTCCCAGATGGAAAAGGATATATCCGAGCAGCAAGGCCCATCCCGACGCAAATATTATCGCTGCGCCCACGTGTCCGGCATTTCCGAAGATGTGAACCAGAATCTTCTGCAAAGGGGGGAAATAGAGAATCAATCCTATTACGGATAACGGCAAACCAATAAATTTTGCAAACTTCATGTCTCTCTCCGGGGTGAATCGGCCGGGGATGTAACGAATATCGAATCGCGTTCCGGGGTTGGCGAAAAACAAGCCACGCCCCTTTGATGGAGAGTTTCAGGCCCTCCCGCGGCTACCATCTTGAACGCAAGTCGCGTATACGTTGGCCCAACCAGAATGTCATTTGATTTTTCAGGATATTACCTTGTGAAGGCAAATCCGGGCCAGACTTCTGTCACAGCCGGAATGAGCTTTCATAACACGCAGGCCGGTTGAAAACAACCGCAATTTTTTTAAAGATACATCAGCAGCTATGGCCGGAATCGATAGAAAGCCAGGTTGTCAGCAGCTCCTTTACCGCCCGGCAATCAGGTAGAAATCCCTCGGCCGCGGTGGGTGTCTCCGGGCCGCCGACCCTGATCCCTATGCCACGACCTGCAAGGACCCTGAACGCGTCCTCATCGGTGGCATCATCCCCGATATATATCGGAAGATCGGCGCCTGAACGATTGAAGAGCGTTATAAGGGCATCTGCCTTGTTGCATGCTTGCGACAAAATCTCGATCCCGCCATTGAAACGCCTGCAATGGAGGTTGTGGCAAGAGGCGATATCGGTCCAAAGCGGCAGCACCAGGGCTTCGATCCTCTCGGCCTGATTCGTTTGCAGCGGGCGCGTGTGCAAGGCGATAGATGCCGTCTTGAGTTCGGTCAAATGAGCCAGCCCCAGTTTTTCCACGGTTTGCCCGGCAACGGCGAGTCCGGTAGCCTGCTCGTGGGGAAGATTTACTACTTCCATTTGGCTTCCGGGGTATTTCCGTTCGAAGCCGTGGCTTCCCACCAGAGGGATGGGGAGGTCTCCCAGGAGGCAGAGCAGTTCGGAAAGGGGTCTGCCTGAAATGATGGCTAGAAAGGTTTTTCCGGCCTCGTTGATACTTTCGAGCAATTCGACTACGCCCGGCAAAGGGAGCGCCTGCATCCTTTCCAGATGGAACGGGGCCAGTGTGCCGTCGTAGTCGAGTCCGAGAAAAGGTCTTGCCGCACCGCAGACACGGGACCAGAAATCGGGCGAATCGATGACTTGGGGTTTTGCGGGGTTGTGTTTCACGTTGAGTCCCTTCAGGCCGAAAAGTTACGAGAATTCGAATCGAGCGTTTGTGCGGGGTGTTCACCCTCGAGGGGGCGCAGGCGGGCGAGGGCCGCAATGAGATCTCCTGCCCAGCGGTAGATGTTGTTTTCCCGCACTTCCGCACGCATGCGTGTCATGCGGACTCTTTTCTCTCGTCGGCCCATGAGAAGCGCGCGGTAGATGGCATCGGCCATTTCTTCGATATCATAGGGATTTACGATCAGTGCCTCGCTGAGTTCCCGCGAAGCGCCTGCGAACTGACTGAGTATGAGGACCCCGTCTTCGTCATCGCGGACCGCGACGAATTCTTTTGCCACCAGGTTCATACCGTCGTGCAAGGAGGTGACCATGCACAGGTCGGCCGCCTTGTAGAAGCGATTGATTTCCTCGTGGCTGTGGTGGGCCCGCAGAAACAGGATGGGTTTCCATGTCCCGGTCTGAAAGCGCCAGTTTACCGAATCGGCGGTTTCCTCCACTTCGGCCATGAAGTCATGATATTTTTTGATATGCGTGCGGCTGGGGGCCCCCAGTTCGATGAATGTGAACTCTCCCAGAAATTCGGGATGTTTTTCGAAAAACCTTTCGATAGCCTTGAAGCGTTCGGGAATGCCTTTGGTGTAGTCGATGCGGTCTACGCCCACGCCCAGGTACTTCACCGAAAATCCCATTTCCAAAAGGATCTGTTCGCGCAACCGGGAGGTTTCGCTGCCGGGAATTTCGCTGTTGGCGAGGTCGTCAAAGCTGACGCTGATCGGGAAGGCTTTCACCAGAGCCGTATGGCCGCTGCGGGTAACGGAAAATTGCTCCCAGTCGGTCTTGGATTCGAGGAATCGGTCCACCGTATCCAGGAAATTGTTGCAATGAAACTGGATGTGGAAACCGATGAGATCGGCGCCGAGCATGCCCATGAGGATTTCTTCTCGCCACGGGCAGATGCCGAACGCCTCCGGGTTTGGCCAGGGAATATGCCAGAAAATGGCTATGCGCGCATCGGGCCGCTTAGCTTTTACGATCAGCGGCAGAAGCGCGAGGTGGTAATCCTGAACAAGTATGAGAGGGCTCTTTTCTCCCTCTATTTCCTGGAGCAGTTTTTCAGCGAACTTTGCGTTCACTCTCTGGTAACAGACCCAGTCTTCGAGGCGAAAAGTCGGCCGCGTGTGGGCAATATGGCAGAGGGGCCATATGCCTTCGTTTGAGAAGCCGTAATAGTAGCCCTTTTCCTCTTCCCTCGAAAGCCAGACCCTTTTTAGCGTGTAGGCGGGGTCTGCCGGGGGTACGCGCACTCTGTCGTTAGCGTCTACGGTTTCCCGGTCGGCGTCTCCACCGCCGTGTGCGAGCCACAGGCCGTCGCAGATGCGCAGCACGGGATCCAGGGCTGTTACCAGACCGCCGGCGGGGACGATACACTCGACGTTCTTACCGTTTCTGGCGTGCATATAGGGTTCGCGGTTCGAGACGACGAAGAGCTTTTCGCCGAGGAGTTCGGTCCGGATATGCTCCTTGAGGCGGTCAGCGCTCCAGTGTGAGGCCGTATTGAAATGGCGCCCGGCATCCTGGGCGGCTTTGGCCCGTGCGGCCGAAAGGCTTTTGGCCAGGTTTGCGGCCTCCTTCATGAGAGGTGCTAGAACGTCGCCCCGCGGATAGTGAACGGGCTGCAAAGGTTTTCCCTTGCCGATTCTTACATCCATCATCCATTGCGCGATCTGGGCAATCGGTCCTGTAATGCTCCATTTGACGACGACAACGGTAATGAGGACACTGAGAAAGGAATAGAGGAGAAACCGGATCAGGTTATCTTTCCATATCTCCTGCAATCTCACGTCTATATAGGCGGCGTCGTTGAAGAGGGCCATCGCGCCGGTCATCTTTCCATCCGTCTTTAGCGGCAGAACGTAGACATAGGTGTCCTTGCCGTCTATTTTCAAGAATTCACCTACCGGTCTTTTCTTAAGAATCGCCTTCACTGCCGATGGGAAAGGCTGGGTGATTTGCGGCCCGATCTGCCGGGTGGAGGCTACGAGGTTGCCGCTCGGATTGAACACCGCGACTCCGTCGAGTCTTTCATATTTTGCCACAAGCTGCTTCAGCCACTCGGGCAGTCCCGAGCGCCCCAAAGAGGCCACAGACTGCTGGAGGCTGTCGGCAAGAATGGCCGACCGTCGGTCCAGGTCCCGGGTCATGCGGGTTTTCGCCTGGTCCACCTGGAAAAATGAGAAGAATGTGGTCACCAGGGCGACCACGAATACTAGAGAAACAATGAGTCGAAGGGTAATCTTCATGCCATATCTCCTTCGTTTCTGAGGAGCGGGAGGGGGGCCGTGCTTTTATGAAAAACCGGCTTTGAAACGGGTTCGAATCAGTTAAAAATAATTTGCATCGGAGGTGGAGAAGGGCCGGAGTGGATTATGCCTTTTTGCCAGGCGAACCTGTTTCTTTCGGAGGAACTAAAAACCCGTGAAACCGCAGGCCATGCCCACTCCTTGCCCGGGACAAGGCATGCGGGTATGAGTACGTCTATCCCGACAAATGCGTTCCCGGTGGATGGGGCAAGCTGTATTCGGGAATTGAGGAGCAAAACGGCAACAAACGGAGAAACTCCGCCCCGTAGCGCACGGCCGGCAAGTCCAGTTAGGGAAACCTCCCGGGGAAGCGCCTTTGAGACCTCTCCACAGGAACGCGGCGCCGGCGAGTTCGGGTTGGAATTTCGAGCCAGGCAGAGGGAGAGGGGAAAAAAGGCGTAGAAAAGGAAACAAAGGGCACAGACCGCGCCGGGGAATCTCTTCCTATGTCGATATAAAAGATCTTTCATAATCACCTGAAGCCAAATGATGGCATAAAAGGGGAGTTGGATGCAAGGGAAAAGGCCGGCTTGCCGGGGTAGCGATCAGTCGGACCCGGTAACGGGACACGGAAGAAAGAAGTGCTCAGTCGCACGGCGCGGCAGGAGTGTTCACGATCGAGCCAATCGGATGCGGGCTTATTTATTGACATATTAGGAAAAAGTTGCTACAAGAGTACTTCCTCGGAATCTTGCGTTCTCAAGATACTCAGAGGCTGATAAGGGCGTCGAAAGACGCCTTTCATGTTCTAGATCTTCGCTTTTAGAGGCGGGCACTGACATGGCAAATGGCGACGGTCGCATCATAATGGAAGCCGGGGACGTTCAGGCTGCACTGGAGCGGCTCTCGGCAGAAATAATCGAATCGAGCAGAGACCCTCGCAGGCTCGCCCTGGTGGGCATACACACCGGGGGCGTTTTTCTTGCCGACAGGATGGCCCGGATAATAGCGGGCAGGCTGGGGACTCCCGTGCCTCTGGGCTCCCTCGACATCACGTTGTATCGGGACGACTGGACCCGCCTTCACACACAACCCGTGCTCAGGGGAACCAATCTGCCCTTTCCCATAGACGATCTGGAAGTCGTGCTGATAGACGATGTGCTCTTTACAGGGAGAACCGTGCGAGCGGCTCTCGACGCTCTCATCGACTACGGCCGGCCGATGCGGGTCCAGGTGGCCGTGCTCGTGGACAGGGACCACAGAGAACTGCCCATCTGCAGCCAATTTGTGGGCATCGCCCTGGATACCCGCCCCGAAGAACAGGTGAATGTCCTGCTTGCTGAAAAAGACGGAGTGGACAGGGTCGTGGTCGAAGGACCGCAGGCGAAACAGTGAGGGACGCGGCAGGTTTTGGGCGCAAGATGCGGGAAATCTTTCGGTCGACTCAACTTAACGCTTAAAACTCATCTCTTTTTGTGGTACATAATCACCTCCGAGCGGGAGTAGCTCAGTTGGCTAGAGCATCAGCCTTCCAAGCTGAGGGTCGCGGGTTCGAATCCCGTCTCCCGCTCCACTTCTACGGAGGATCTTTTCTTCGCTCTCCACCGAATTCCCAACACCCGGATTTCCTGCTCTCAAAACCGCTTCCGACCATAGGGCTGTGCTTTGCCCTTCGTCCGGGAAAGCGTGAGTTGCGGCCTTTCATCGCAATCCGTAGGCCGTCTCGTATTTGGCTTCGAGGTAAGAGACCAGGGAATCCGCATTCAACTCCTCGCCGCAGGCGGCTTTGACGAGGTCGCGGGCAATCAGCCTGCTTCCCCGCGAGTGAACGTTTTTCCGAAGCCATTCCAGCAGGGGAGAAAACTCGCCGGCGGAAAACATTTGTTCCGGATCGCCCAACTCCTCCTTCGCTTTTGCGTAAAACCGGGCCGCGTACATATTGCCCAGGGCGTAGGAGGGAAAGTAGCCAAACGCCCCCGAAGACCAGTGAATGTCCTGCAAAACGCCTTCGGAAAAGCTTTGCGGTTGGATGTGGAAATAGCGGTCCATGAGGCTGTTCCAGGCCTGCGGCAGATCTGCGGCCTGGAGTCCGCCGCCGATGAGCATTCTTTCCAGTTTGAATCTCATGATGATGTGCAGGTTGTAGGTGAGTTCGTCGGCCTCGGTGCGGATCGGGCTCCGGCGAACCTCGTTTACGGCAAAGAGAAACGCGTCCCGGTCTGTTTCTTTGAGCCATGGAAAATGGCTGCATGCCGTCGGGTAGAAATGGTTCCAGAACCCGGGGGACTTTCCGACCATGTTTTCCCAGATGCGGGACTGGGATTCGTGGATGGCCATGGAGACCGGAGCGCCGCAAGGCGTTCCGCGGTGTTCCAGGGGTAGCCCGTGCTCGTAGAGGGCGTGGCCTGTCTCGTGGATCGAGCTAAAGAGTCCCATGACGAAAGAGTCGGGGTCGAGCCTTGTCGTAATTCGCACATCTCCCGGTCCGATGCCCGAGGTAAACGGATGGGCCGAAAGATCGAGCCGGCCCGCATCGAAATCGTAGCCCAGGGCTCCGATTACCTCCCGTATGAAAGTCTGCTGCGCCAAAGCCGGACAATCGCCCCGCAAAACCTTCGGATCAGGTTTTCGGGGGGCGGCCTCGATTTTTTCGAGCAACTTGAAAGTGGCCGCCTCAAGCGTTGTGAAAAGCGGTTCGATTCCCGCAGCGGTTTCCCCCTGTTCGAATTCGTCGATAAGGGCGTCGTAGACCTCTTTGCCACCGGTCGAGAGCGCTTCGGCCTCCTGCCTTTTGAGGGCTATTATTCGCTCCAGATACGGCCGGAAGCTTTCCCAGTCGTTTCCCCTTCGTGCCTCCTGCCAGGCGAGCTGGCCCTCCGATGCCGCCTTTGCCAGTTCGACGGCGAGTTTTTCGGGTATCCTGGTCGCGCGGTCGAAATTTCTCCTCCACTCGCGCAGGTTGACTGCTCCATCCGAGAATTTTGAAAACCTGTATTTGCCTGCCTCCGCCTCCGCCAGCATCTCGCCCAACCGCGGGTCCGTCGCGCGGCGGTAGACAAGAGCGGTCATTTCCGCAATTTGCTCCGATCTGTGCGCATGGCCTTTAGGGGGCAAACAGGTGCGCAGGTCCCAGTGAAGAAGCCCCATCACGGACTCGTACAGGGCGGTGGTCTTCGAATAGTCCAGCAGCCATCGATATGCTTCGTCGAATTTCACGAGAAATTCCTCCTTATGCCGGCCGTCCCTGTTTGTCCTCGACCGCGCGTCGCATTGACTTTTGCCTACCCGGAATTAGTTTGCACGTGCTATACAATATTGCAAGCCTGTTTACAGTCGAGATATTTACAATCAATGTAAAGATGAATTCGAAACTATGCTGCCTGACGAATTGAAATTCAAGCTTCGTGAGATGATCGCCGGTGCGGAATCTCCCCGCGAGAAGGCAATCGATGTGATGTTTGAAATCCAGGAGCTTCAGGGCTGGATGAGCGACGAAGCCATGGTCGAAGCAGCGGGGCTGCTCGGCATGTCGCCTCTGGAACTCGAAGCGCTTGCCACTTTTTACGACTACATCTATCGCAGCCCGGTGGGAAAGTACGTGATAAAGGTCTGTGACAGCACGGTCTGCTGGCTCGAGGGGCATCAGCGCGTACTCGACTACATCGGCTCCCGGCTGGGCATCACCCCGGGAGAGACCAGCGCCGACGGGCTCTTTACGCTTTTGCCGGTCTGCTGTATCGGCTATTGCGATCGCGCCCCGGCGATGGTGATAAACAAGCGAGTTTTTGGAAATCTGACGCCTGAAAAGATCGACAGGGTCCTTGACCAACTGGCTCAAAACGCCGACTTTAACGGATCGGAATGAATCATGCCGTTTGAGTATCCCCTGGTATTGTTTAAAAACAGGAAGCCCAACCGTGTGGCGACCCTGGATGAGTACCGCGAAAGCGGAGGGTATGGAGCGCTCGAAAAATTTATCGGCGGGGGGATTTCGCCCAAGGAAATCATCCGGCTTGTGGAAGATTCGGGCCTTTTGGGCCGGGGCGGCGCCGGTTTTCCCGCCGGGAAAAAATGGGCCTCGGTGGCTGATACCAGTCCTTTCCCGCGCTACCTCGTGGCAAACGCGGACGAAATGGAACCGGGGACTTTCAAGGACCGCATGATGCTGCACGTCGATCCGCACTGCGTAATCGAAGGCATGGTCCTTTCGGCGTATACTTTTTCGGCCTCCAAGGCCTTTTTTTTCATCCGTCCCTCTTATGAAAGCAGCGCGGCCATATTGGAGCGGGAACTTGAAGTTGCCCGCCGGGCGGGTTTTCTCGGGAAAAATATTCTCGGGACCGACTACTCCTTCGATATTTCGGTACATCGAAGCGGGGGACGGTATATCTGCGGGGAGGCGTCCGCACTTCTAAACGCAATCATGGGCAAACGGCCAAACCCCGTGCAGCCGCCCCCGTATCCGACCGAGAAGGGCCTTTGGGGAAAGCCGACCGTTGTCAATAACGTGGAGACGCTGGCAAATATTCCGCATATTCTGCGAAACGGCCCCGAGTGGTTCAAAAAACTGAGCGCTACCCCCCACGGGGCGGGCACGAAGATCTACGGCATAAGCGGCAAGGTGAGCCGTCCCGGGGCCGTCGAGTTGCCCATAGGCACGAGGCTCAGCGAAATAATCGATGTGCACTGCGGAGGCATGCGGCCCGGTTCCCGATTCAAAGCCTGTCTTCCGGGAGGGGCTTCCACCCGGTTCATGACCGCCGAACACTACGATATACCGATGGATTTCGAAGATCTCAAAAAAATCGGAAATCGTCTCGGAACTGCGGCAATCATGGTTTTCGATCACAATACCTGCCTTGTGGGCGCAACTTTGAATCTCATGGAGTTTTTCGCCAGGGAATCGTGCGGGTGGTGCACGCCTTGCCGGGAGGGGCTTCCCTACATGCGGGAATTGCTGCGGAGAATCGAAAACGGGGAAGGCAAGGAAGAATACATCCCCAACCTGCGAATGCTTTGTAAGCAGGTGTGGAGTTCCTACTGCGCGCTTGCCCCGGGGGCCGCGGAGCCTGTAATCAGCCTTCTCGATTTTTTCGAAGACGAAGTCCGACAACATATTAGCGAAAAGGGATGTCCTTTCCATGCCACGGCTGATCATTGACGAACGCGAAATAGAAGTCCCCGAGGGAACCAAAGTCATCGATGCGGCGGAAATGCTTGGCATCGTCATACCGCGTTTTTGCTACCATGAGGCGTTGGGGTCGGTTGGCGCGTGCAGGATGTGCGCGGTCAAATTCCTCGAAGGGCCGTTCAGGGGCGTTCAGATGAGCTGCATGGTGGATGCCCGGGACGGAATGGTGGTTTCGACTACCGACGAGGAAGCCGTTCAGTTTCGAAAACGAGTCATCGAACTGCTCATGGTGAACCATCCCCTGGACTGTCCCGTTTGCGATGAGGGCGGCCAGTGTCTGCTCCAGGATGAAACGGTTTCGGGCGGCCATGCTCTTCGGCGTTTTCCGGGCGCGAAGCGCACGTATCGCGACCAGTACCTAGGCCCCTACATTCAGCATGAAATGAACCGCTGCATCCATTGCTACAGATGTTGGAGGTTCTACCAGGAGTTTGCAGGCTACCACGACCTCGGGCCTCTGCAGATCGGCAGCCGGATGTATTTTGGCAGGTTTTCCGACGGCCGTCTCGAAAGCCCTTTTTCGGGAAACCTCGTCGATATTTGCCCGACCGGCGTCTATACGGACAAAACAGCCAGGTTCAAGGTGCGAAGATGGGACCTGCAACGAGCGCCCTCTCTTTGCAACCAGTGTTCGCTCGCGTGCAATACGGTTGCAAACGCGCGCTATCGCGCGGTTGTGCGCATCGAGGGCCGATTCAACAGTGACGTCAACGGCTATTTTATTTGCGATGCCGCAAGGTTCGGATTTTCCTACTCGAACTCCGGCGAAGGCCATAGAGCGCGTCCTCTTTCGCCTCTCATTTCGTCCGCTCCGACCACCGCTTCCGCCGTGCTTTCTGCCGCGCGGGAGGCGCTCGAAAATATTGCCGCAAAATTCGGGCCGGGGGCCATCGCCGCTGTGGGCTCGCATCGGAATAGCCTGGAGACGCAGTGCATGCTCGATCGCGTGTGCAAAACACGCGGCTGGCAGGGGCCGGTCTTCTTTTCCGATCTCGCCGGGCGTCGAAAGTGCCGGGACGCCGTCCAGGCACTGGGGGGCGATCTCGCCGTTTCGATGCGCGAAATCGAGAAAGCTGATTTTGTAATCGTAGCCGGAGCCGATCCGCTGAACGAAGCCCCGATGAGCGCTCTTGCGGTGCGGCAGGCGGCGAGGAAAAACGCTGCTGTCGTTACCATCGACCCTCGCCCGGTATCTTTGCCGTGCGAATTCGAACATTTTGCGGTCACTCCCGCAGAGATCGAACGCTACCTGGGCATGCTCGTCTGGAAGGCCGTGGAAAAGGATGCCGCGCGATTTGAAAATGAGGCCGGGGAGTTCTGCCGATTCCTTGCGACGGAATCTGAAAACTTCGAAGTTTCCGCCCCAATGGCCCGACTCGGGGAGCTTCTAGCCGCGAGCCGAAGGCCTGTGATACTTTGCGGGACCGATGTGACCGGGGAAACCACTCCCGGTTTTGCGGCGGATTGCGCACGGTTGTTGCGCCTGGCCGATAAACAGGCCGGCCTGTTTTTCCTTCTGCCGGGGGCCGGGTCGTTCGGAGCGGCTCTCCTTTCGGAAACGCAGGAGAAGACGCTTTTCGACCTGGTCGAGGATATCGAAAAGGGGCTTGTCCGCGCGCTGTTCGTAGCGGAAGGGGACCTTTTCCGGTACTACCCGGATCGGGCCAGGCTGGAGAGGGCCATCTCCCAACTCGACCTCCTGGTCGCAATCGATTATTTCCCTTCCGAGACAGTGAGACGGGCATCCATTTTCTATCCTTCCTCCACCATTTTTGAAACCGGCTCGACCTATATAAACCAGGAGGGGAGGGTGCAGTTTGCCCATCCGGTCCACCGCGGCGGTGAGCCGATCCGCAAAGGGGAACATCCCCCGCGTGTGTACTCCGGCATCGTTCCCGGTGACGACCACCTGCCTGCCTGGAAGGCGCTGTGGCAAATGGCAGGGCAGGATGATGTTTCCCCCGAAACGTTTATCCCCGCGGCGCTTGCGGATTTCGGCGGGTTGAAAGATGGCGCCGACTATCCCGTTAACGGCCCCAGACTGCTCGCGGCCAAACCCGGCTTCCACGCCCCTCGGGCTGAGAGGAGTAAAGAGGCCGGGCAGGGTTTCGAACTCCTGATGGTCGAATGGATGTTTGGAACAAGCGAATTTTCGGCATGGTCCGATTCGCTCGATGCAGCCGTTCCCGCCCCGTTCCTGTCGATGAATTCCAAAGACGCCGCACGCGCAGGCCTTTCGGACGGTGACAGGGTGTCGGTGGAACTGGAAGGCGGGACCTTCCAAATCCCGGTTTTGCTCTCGGAGCGAACCGCCGAAGGAGTTTTGGTCGTTCCTCGCCACCACTGCCTCGAGTGGCAAAAAATGAAGGATTTTCCCACGCGCATTGCTGGTGAGAAGATTAAAAAAATTTAAGTGATGCGATCAGACGATCGTCATGCGCCAGGGGAGGTGATTAAAGCCGATGGCCGACCCCGCAAAGAAGAAAGCCAGTTACGAAGATCTCTTCGATATCCCGGAGAATATGATCGGGGAGATCATAAACGGAGAGTTGATCGCTACCCCCAGACCCTCACCGAAACATGTGTTCTCGGCGTCGGTGCTGGGGGCTAAACTTGTGCCGCCTTATCAATTCGGGGAGGGCGGCGGCCCCGGAGGGTGGATTATTCTCGACGAGATTGAACTCGGGTTGGGGGAAAACACGATCGTCCCGGATCTCGCAGGGTGGAGAAAAGAACGATTCCCCGAAAAGCTCGAGACCAACTGGATCGAAGTCGTTCCGGACTGGGTATGCGAGGTCCTTTCCCCGCGAACGGCCCTACTCGACCGCACCGAAAAGATGAAAATTTTTGCCGACCATAAGGTGGGATGGGTCTGGTTGATCGACCCTTCAAACAGGACCCTGGAGGTATTAAGGCTTAAAACAGACACGTTGGTTCCCGTCGCGGTTTTCGGCGGCAAGGCAAAAGCGCGTATCGAGCCCTTCCATGAAATTGAGATCGATCTCTCCCATCTCTGGCTCGAAGAGCCGGGACAGGAGTAACCCGCCAAAACAGAAAAACCTTTGGACAGGATTACAGGATTAACAGGATTGGGAAGAGCGATCCTTTCAGTGATCTCTTACGAGAGCCCCCCCATTTTGTTGTTTTGTAATCCTGTAAATCCTGTAATCCTGTCCAAGTATTTTCTTTTAAAAACGCAACGCAAACCCGCAAAACTTTTAGACAGGATTACAGGATTACAGGATTAACAGAAATCTTCCAAACCTGTTGATCCTGTTGATCCTGTTAATCCTGTTAACCCTGTCCGATTCTACCGCAGTGGGTGCGAGTGCAGCGACTGGTTGGCTGCTTTGAAGAAATGGCGGCCGTGGGCAGTCCTGTTTTCCATCACGGCGTGGAGGTAGAGTTTGCAGATATCCTGGAAGAACATCCAGGCTATGATGTATACCCAGCACCAGCCGATGAGGCGCCAGGACAGCACCGGTACCAGCCAGCCGAAACCGCACATAAGAACTGCGATCGCCTGAGTGCCCACGATAGCCGTAAACAATTGCCAGGAAGGGAAGGGGCGCATGAAAAAGGGTTTCCTGGTGCGTGTTACAAACAGGAGCAAATGTCCGCCTGCAGCGAGTCTCAGGAACAGCAGCGTCTGGAGTTGAGGAAGGGGCAGGTGGAGAAAATCGCGGCCCAGGAAGAAGAGCAGGAAGCTTTCCATGGCGGCCAGGAAGCCCAGGAACGTGGAAACGGTAAGGACTCGGCTCATTTCCCATCGCACCGGCGTGGGACTCAAAAACGTGTTGTCGTATGCTATCGTCATGATCGGGATATCGTCCAGGAGGGCCAGGATTATGATCATCATGGCGGTCAACGGAAAAACGTTGTAGGCCAGCATGGCCCCGACCACGAAGACCATGATGCTGAAGGTCATTGCTATGCGGTAGACTGTATAACTGTTCATGCGCTCGAAGATGCGTCGGGCTTCCTCGACGGCGTGGATGATCACCCCCAGGCCAGGTTCGGTCAGAACCAGGGCGGCGGCCGACTGGGCGGCGTTGGTGGCGCCTGAGACCGCGATGCCGACTTCGGCCTGTTTGAGCGCGGGGGCGTCGTTTACTCCATCACCGGTCATGGCCACCAGGTGTCCCTTATCCTGGAGGGCCTTTACGATGTAGTATTTATGTTCCGGGAAGACTTCCGCAAAGCCGTTGGCCTTTTCGATCTTTTCGGCCGCCGCGGCATCCAGCGCGCATTGGCCTCCGACAGGGAAAAGCTCTGTTGCGGGCTGGATGTTTATCCCCATGCCCAGTTGTCCCGAAATCTCCCTGCCTATGGCCGTGTTGTCTCCGGTAACCATTTTGACTTCTATGCCGCGCGCCTGGGCCTCTGCGATGGTTTCTTTCGCATCGGGCCGCGGCGGGTCGAAGAGCGGCAAAAGGCCCAGGAACTTCCAGGAACCATCCTCCTCCGAGCGGGCCACGCCCAGAGTCCGGTACCCCTTGGCCGCCAACTCGTCGACGGCTTTGAGCGCGGAGGCCTCCGAGGCTTCATCCATCACACATTTCTGAATGATGATCTGAGGGGCGCCTTTGCTCACTTTGAAGACTTCACCGTTGTGTCTCACCGTGGCCTCGGTGCGCTTTCGAATGGGGTCGAAAGGAGAGAATTTGATCAACTCGTAGGATTGGAGCGCATTTTTATCCTGGAGCGCTTCCAGCACAGCGAGGTCGATGGCGTCGCGGTTTTCTTCCTTGGATGCCAGGCTTCCCGCCAGGATGAGATCCTGGGCGCCCACCCCGTCGGAGGTAATCGGCTCGCCCATGGTCAACTGGTTGAGAGTCAGTGTGCCTGTCTTATCGGAGCACAGTACGTCAATGCCCGCCATTTCCTCGATCGATTCGAGGCGGGAGACGATGGCCTTCATCTTGGAGAGTGCCAGGGCGCCCAGTGCCATGGTCACGGAGAGCACCGCAGGCATGGCCACGGGGATGGAGGCGACCACGAGGATCAGGACGAACTCGACCAGGGTCAGGACCGGCAAACGCCGGTGCAGTTCCACCACGACCAGGATGATGCTGAGTGCAACGGCGATGATAATCAGGAAGTTTCCGATCTTCATTACCGCCTTTTGGAAGTGAGAGACCGCTCCCGCCGTCTCAACCAGTTTGGCTGTGCGGGCAAAGAAGGTGTTGCCGCCGGTGCCTGTCACCAGGGCGACCATTTCTCCCTGTTTGGCAATGGAGCCCGAGTAGGCTATATCGCCCGGTCCCATGTTTACCGGCAGGGATTCGCCGGTGAGGGCGGACTGGTCGATACTTAGGTATTCGCCTTCCACCAGTTTCACATCCGCGGGGATAATGTCTCCAAGGCGCACGCGAATGACATCGCCGGGAACCAGTCCCTTGGCTTCGATCTCCTGCCATCGCCCATCGCGGAGCACCCTGGCCTTCAGGGCGAGTTGGCTTTTTAGTGCTTCGAGGGCGTTTCCCGCCTCGTGCTCCTCCCAAAAACCGACAACGGCGTTGAAGACGAGAAGAAACACGATTATGAACAGATCCCCCCAGTGTTTGACCAGAGCGGAGAGCAACGCGGCCACCTCTATCATCCAGGGAATGGGCCCCCAGAAATAGCTCAGGAATTTAAGTAAAAGATTTTGTTTTTTTTCTTCGAGAGCATTCGGGCCGTATTGTTCCAGGCGTTTTTCCGCCTCGGCTTCCGAAATTCCGCCGGGACTGCTTTCGAGTCGGGCAAAAAGATCCTCGGGGCTTGATTTCTTGGTTTCTTCGCCGCTGAGAACTACGGGCTCAGTCATTTTTCATTATCCTCCGCAGGTTCTTACCTTAGTGTGCACACGGAAACCCGGGGAATGAAGGCGGTAGGCGCGATGTTGCCTTTCACCTGCACACAGTGCGGATCGAGATGGAGCGAGCAAAAACGCAGCCTTGCCCGCCAGGCGTTTCCGAATGGGCACTGATTCAGAAAAATTTTGCTGTACACATGTAATACCGGTGAGAGTCGCTGTCAACCCGTGGGGTTATTCGAGCGGAGCGTCGGGCACTGGTTGTTCTTTTGGCACAAGTACGGCGACGGGCTCTTTGATGCCCGGTTTTTCGGAAAAGCTTCTCAATCGCTCCCGGAGGGTGCGGTTCACTTTATATCCCCTGGCTGCCAGCAAGCGACCGGTTACAAGCCGAAGGTCATCGACGAGGACCATGCCGTCGCGCAATTGCGAGGCTGTGAGGGAGGCCTTGGTGTATTCGGTCTCCCGTTCTATTACTTCCGCAAGGGCGGAGAGCACAGCAGGGTCGTACAAACCGGTTTTCGTATTCAACTGCTCCAGCGCCTCGGCTCTTTGGTGTCCTTTGGCCAGAAGCGTGTCGAAATCGAGGACAACTCTAAGCATCCGCGCTCCGATCGGGATGTCCTCGCCTTTTCGCTCGTCGATGGGAACTCCGGAACCATCGAAATTTTTCTCCTGGTAGGCGATTATTTCCGAAATTGTGCGCATTCTGGGAATATGGGTGAGCAGGTCGGAGCCGATGAAGGGATGCATGGCGAAAAGCTGTGATTCCTCGCCGCTCAGTTCCTGCCCATTGTAAATCTTTCCGAGAGCGTCCTCGGGCAAAATGACACAGCCGATCTGCGAGAGGGAGGCTGCCGTTTCGAGTTTCCAGAGATGGGGGAGCCTCATGTGTCTGGCGATTTCACGGACATAATAGGTTATGCGCGAAGCCCTGCCGAAGGCCTGCGGGTTGACGAGTTGGAGGATCTCCGAGAGAACTTTGAGGCTGCCGCGCAATGTCTTTTCGAGCAGTTCCCGTTCCGCAGTGATCAGATTGTATTGTTTCACGCCATCGGAGATGGCTTTGAGGAGGATTTCGGATTCGCAGGGTTTGGTGAGGAATCGGAAGATACTGTCCCGGTTGATCGCATCGATCGCGGTTTCCAGATCGGCATAGCCGGTCAGCAGGATGCGCACGGTTTCGGGGGCCGATTCCCGCGCCCGGGATAGAAACTGAATCCCGTCCATTTCCGGCATGCGCAGGTCTGAGACGACGACCGAAAAAGGGCCCTCCTGAGCCAGAATTTCCAGGGCTTCATGACCGCCGGGGGCTGTCTTCAGGTCGAGGACCTTTCTGAATTGTCGCCTGAATCCATCCAGTACATTGACGTCATCATCCACAAAAAGAATCTTCGCAGCCATGAGACAGCACCTTTCACATAGAGTCACGCAGTGTTGCTGAGTTCTCGTAATTCTTCGCGGAGATCCCGAGCTTCTCCAGATATTCGATGTCGAGCCTGTCCTTGTTGTCTTCGCCCTGGTCGCCGTGCTCGGCCGCATCGGCCAGGTGAACCGCGGTGAGGGGGCTGAAGGAGAGGTCGGAGCTCTTGCCGGGAGAGTGGTGGAAGGCTATTGCTTTCACCAGGGTCTCGGAAAGCCCCCACAGGCCGATGAGATAGGCCCCTACCTGCGCGTGGGTCGTTCCAAACACGCTTTGTTCGGCCTCCCAGATCGGCCGGCAGGCATCGGCACTTAAGCGGGAGGCTTCCGCGAATTTTTCGGGCAGTTTATCGAAAAGGATCAGTTTCCCGACGTCGTGGAGCAAGCTGGCCGTGAAAGCCTCGTCGATATGGTTTTGTTCCAGGCCTTGCTGTGCGGCTATGCTTCTGGCGATCATTCCGGTAGACAGGCTGTGTTCCCACAGTTTGGATACCGAGGGCAGGCCGGGTCGGTCGAACTGCGAAAAGATCTTTACCGAAAGGACGAGTGTCTTTATGGTTTCGGTTCCGAGGAGGCTGACCGCTCGATGGATGTTGGTGACTTTTGCGGAAAGTCCGAAAAATGAGGAGTTTACCAACTGGAGGAGCTTGGCCGACATCCCGGCGTCTTTGGCGATGATTTCGGCGACCCTTTCCAGGGTGCCCTCTTCGGAGTTGACCTCTTCGACCACCTCTTCATAAAGAGAGGGCAGACTCGGAAGAGAATCGATCCGGGAAACGATCTTTACGAGGAACTCATCCGATAGCATCTCCTGCATCGCGCAGGCGCGGGATATGGTTGCCTTAAGTGCCTCGATGTCACAGGGCTTGGAGATAAACTGATGGGCCAGGCCGACCGAGCTCAGAATCAAATCCTTGTCGGAATGCCCGGAGAGAATGATGCGAGCGATTTGAGGACGCACCCGCTTTACCTTCTCCAACAGTTGGCATCCGTCCATGCCGGGCATCCGCATGTCGGTTACCACCACGTCGAAGGGCTGCGCGGCCAGAAGCACGAGCGCCTCCCGAGCGCTTGCGGTAAACTCCATCTCCCATTGCGGACGCATATTCCGCAAAATTCTGCGAAGACCGTCCAGGACGTTGGGTTCATCATCTACGAACAGAATTCTGTTTTTCATCGGCGCCTTCATGTTACACGGGCAATTTGATGAGGAAAGTAGTTCCCTCACCTGACTTCGATTCGAAGTCGATGGTCCCGCCGTGCTTTTTGACAATGACCGAGTGAGAAATGGCCAGGCCCTGGCCTGTTCCCTTACCGACGTCTTTGGTCGTAAAAAAAGGGTCGAAGATCCTTGGCCTGATATCTTCGCGGACACCGTTGCCGTCATCACTGATGCGGATTTCGACAAAATCCCCGTCCCTTCGGGTGCTGACTGAAATATTTCCCTTCTGCAACGGCGCCTCGCCCGTTTTCTCCGCTATGGCATGGGCGGAGTTGATAATCATGTTCAAAACGACCTGGTTGAACTCGCCGGGAAAACAATGGACCGGGGGCAGGTTCGGGTCGAACTGCGTCGAGATGTTCGCGACATACTTCCATTCATTTCTGGCCACTGTAATCGTGTTTTCGATCGCCCTGTTGATGTCGATCCCGGTCTTTTCGTCGGTTCCCGGATGGGAGAATTCCTTCATCGAGCGCACGATTCGGGTAATGCGATCTATGCCTTCGAGGGACTGGCGTATGGCATTGGGGATTTCTTCCCGCAGGAACTCGAAGTCTACTTCCTCCCGCGTCTGTGTGATGAGTTGGAGGAGGTCCTGCGCGGGTTTGCCCGACCGCAGGGAATCCAACAACGGGTCGTAGAGAGAATGGATTTTTTCCAGGCTTTCGAAGGCGCTGAGTAAAAAACGGGTATTGTCTCCGACGTACTGGGTGGGGGTGTTTATCTCATGGGCGATACCCGCTGCAAGCTGCCCGATGGATTCGAGTTTCTGGGATTGGGCCAGTTGTCTTTCCATCAATTTATAGTCGGTTAAATCCGTACCCAGAATGATGAGGCCGGAACTCTCCGCGGGGCCCTCGCTCACCGGATTGATAGTGAGATCGAGTATTCCGTCCATCCCGTTGTTGCGGGTAAATCGGATCTCGTTCAAACGCTTCGAACAATGTTTCTCGGTGCATAATTTGAGCGCTCCGTTTACCTTGTCGCTTTCCCAGGCTATGGGGAATTCGAAAATGTTTTTCCCGAGCACCTCCTTTGCCTGAATGCGCAGAATCCCTTCGGCCAGAGTGTTCCACCTCTTGATGGTCCCATCTGGTGAAATTTCGATCAGGATGCAGGGTATGGAGAGTAAAAAGGCCTCGATTTCCCGGTGCGCATTGGAGAGTTCGGCCTGCATCCGGCCGCGTTCGGCGATCTGCCGGGTAAGGGATTCGTTCACCGTTGTCATTTCGGCCAGGGAGAGTCTGATCTTTTTGTTCGCTTCTTTGAGCTTCGCAAAAATTTTGCGTTCCTGATCGACTCGTATGATTTTGGCCTGCAGCTCCTGAAAAGATATCGGTTTTCCAATGAAATCAACTGCGCCGGCACTGATGATATCGTTATAGGAGTAGTCGCCCGTAAATCCTGACATGATCATGGTCACCACATGAGGAAACCTCCGGCGGATTTCGCGGATAAGTTCCAGCCCGTCCATGCCGTCCATGCGTATATCGGAGATCACCATATCGAAAGGATTGTTTTTCAGTCTTTCCAGTGCCTGGTGCGGACCGGCTGCAGTTTGGCAGGAGTAGCCTGCCTTCTGAAGAAAAGTGCTGAGAATGGTACACATATCTTCTTCATCATCGACGATCAGGATGTTTTTTATGGGACCGCTTTTCATGAAGCTTTCCTTTGGTCCAGCACCTCTCGTATCGTTTTGGCCATTTTGTTGAGGCTCACCGGTTTTTGAAGGAACGAGGAGATTCCCATCTTTACGGCTTTTTCGGCATCGATTTTTTCGCTGTAGCCGGTCATGAGTATTATCGGGATTTCGGGGTGCAGCGAAGAAAGCTCACGAGCAAGCTCCACTCCCGTAACCCGAGGCATGGTCATATCGGTGATCACCAGATCGAAAGGTTTTTGGGCCGGTTGATTGCGAATGGCATCGAGCGCCTGCAGCGCGCTTGTTTTGGATACGGCGGCGTAGCCCAGTTCGGTGAGCATCTGCTGGACCATTTCGGCGAGCACCGGTTCGTCGTCCACGACGAGCACCCGCTCCAGGCCGCAGGCCGGTGCGATCGACTCTGCTTCCTGTACGGGCACACAATCGTTTTGCATTACGGGGAAAAGCACCGAGAAAGTGCTGCCTTTTCCCGGCTCGCTCTCGACTCGGATGGCCCCCCCGTGGCTTTTTACGACTCCGTGCACGACGGAAAGGCCCAGACCGGTGCCTTTCCCCGGCTCTTTGGTGGTGAAAAAGGGGTCGAAGATGGATTCCATTATCGAGGGATCGATGCCCTGACCGCTGTCCCTGACCGTAAGCTGAACGTATCGACCCGGCTGCAGGCCTTTGTGGGACAGGGAGTGCTCCGCAGTTAATTGGATATCGGCCAGGGCTACCTCGAGGACTCCCCCCTTTTCCTCCATGGCATGGGCGGCGTTGGTGCACAGGTTCATCAGAACCTGGTGCATCTGGGTCGGATCGGCCAGAATCGCGGCGTTGCTTGCCACCTCGGTCTTTATCTCGATAGTGGAGGGCAGCGAGGGCCGCAAAATGAGCATGGCCTCTTTTACAATGGTTCCCGGTTGGAGCGGTATTTTCTGCTGCTCGGTCCTTCGGCTGAACGCAAGGATCTGCTGCACCAGTTCCTTTGCCCGGTAGGTAGCCTGGAGTACCTTCTCGAGCCTGGTGGTGAAAGCCGGGGGGGGCGAGCCCGAATCATTCATCGCAAGTTGCGTATACCCCATGATGATTCCCAGGATGTTGTTGAAATCATGGGCAATGCCCCCGGCAAGGGTCCCGAGCGCCTCCATTTTTTGCGATTGGCGAAGTTGGTTTTCCAACTGCAATTCCCGGGTGATATCGCGGTGAATACTGATGTAGTTGCTTATGGCTCCGGAACTGTCTCGAATGGCCGAAGCCGTGCCTACGGCGTCGTAGGTGGCCCCGTTTTTCTTCCTGTTCGTGATGCGTCCGGTCCAGGTGTCCCCCCGTAAGAGCGTGTCCCGCACCTTCCGGTAGAAACCTTTGTCGTGCTTATCGCTCTTGAGGTCCCTTGTGTGCATTCCGACAGCTTCCTCCCGGGAATATCCGGTGAGGCGTTCGAACGCCGGATTGGCGAATTGAATCTTCCAGTTGGGGTCCGTGATGATTATCGCCTCGTCAACCTGTTCAATGGCCCGCACCAGGAGCGCATGCTCTTCGTCGGCCTTCTTTCGCTGCGTGATGTCGCGAATGATCCCTTCGATCCCGAGAATGTTTCCCTGCCTGTCCTTTCGCAGACTGCTCGTAACCGATACAAACGCCGGAGAACCGTCCCATTTGCGGATGCTGACCTCATAGTCGCGCACGACTCCATCGCGGGCCATCTGTTGGAGCATTTGCGCACGTTCCTCCGGGTACACCCAAAAATCCCCGATATGCTTTCCAATGAGCTGCTCGAGAGGGGCCCCGTAATATCGGAATGCCGAAGGACTTGCCATGGTGATAAAACCGTCTTTGTCGGTACGGTAGAAGACGTCCTCTATATTTTCCACGACGCTGCGGTAGAGCGCCTCGCTCTCCCGCAGCATTTCCTCGGATTGTCTCAAAGCATTTTCAATCCGTTTGCGCTCGGTTATGTCGATGGCAATGCCAAGAACGGCCTCGACATTTTCCCCGTTGGTGTGAAAGGGCACCTTGGTTGCCTGCAGGTAATGCAACTCTCCGTTGGCATCCACGTAGGATTCTTCGGGAATGAAGAGGGTTTTTCCGCTTTCCATCACTGTGCGGTCGTTTTGCAGGATCCGTTCGAGCTGCTCTTTGTTTTCGTGTACATCGGCCTGATTTTTCCCTGTAATGGCCTCTACGGTGGTGGAGTACCGTGCGGCAACCGCCCGGTTTGCCAGCAAGAATTTGCCTTCACGGTCTTTTACGAAAATCATGTGCGGCACCAGGTCGATTATCTGGCGCAGTGTCGCTTCGTTACGTTCCGCAATTCTTTGCGTTCTTTTTCTCTCGGTTATATCCAGCATGACGCCGACCATGCCGGCGGTTTTGCCCGAAAGGTCGGAAAAAGCCGCCTTGGTAAATAAAACGTCATGCAGACTCCCATCCGCATGCAGGACGGAAGTCTCGTACTGCTGCACTCCCGGAGCGTTTAGCAATTCCAGGTCCGCTTTATGATATATGTCGGCCAGTTCACCGGGTGCGATATCATAGACCGTCTTCCCCGTGATTGCGTGTTCGGATAGACCCATAAAGTGTTCGAAGGCGGGGTTGCAGCCCAGATACAGGCCCTCGGCATCTTTATAGAAAATAGGGCAGGGAATGGTATTGATGATCGTCTGCAGGAGGTTTATCTGCTCTTCGGCACTGTTTTTTTTCCTCTTTTGCCCGGAGAGTGCGATCGGGTGGAATCCCGCTGCAATCAGGGCCAGGAACACTGCGGAAAAAAGGGCCGAAAAAAGGGCCGGTAGCAGGGCTTCCTGCAGGGTTGCCGCAAATCCGAGGGGGTGCGGAATTTTCCAGGTAAACCCGGCAAAGGAAATCATGGCGCCCAGTATGGTCGCCGTGAGGACGGCAAGGCAAACCTGGCCGCGCGTTCCTCGGACAACAATCCTCTTTCTGTTCACATTCCCCCTCCCACGGAGCAGGCTAGATAAATCGGCAAAGTTCACAAAAATCCGCTATCTTGGCAAGCTCCCCATTTTCGGCGTCAAATGAGAGGCCTGTTTCCGTAGTCCTGCTCCCCTGCTTGATCTTTGCTATCACAGCCTCGACCCTGTCCACCGTGATCATGTTTGGAAGTTCGAAGGTAAGCGACAGTCTGTTTCCCTTTGTCATCCGCAAGCGCCTGTCGAATGCGAGACGGCATCCGCCCCGGCTGATATCGATCATTTTTGCCGATAGAGGTTCGGCGTTGTCAATCAGGACGCTGGTCTCGATGTTCACTTCGATCCTGGTGTGTTCTCTGATCCGACGTACCTCGACTTCCCTGGGATATTCTATGCATACTATATTGTCCATAAGGCGGTTGCGGTATCGGCTGTAAAATATGTAGAGGTAATCGCCGCACATGCAGGAACACAAAAGTGTTTCGTCGAGGACCGCGGAAACTCTGTCGCTTATCTTTACCGCGGGTTCGGTAATCAGCAGGTAGCGGCCGTGTATGGCTCCGACAATCTTGCACGAGGCGATGCGGGCGGGTGCGCCGGGAGATCTTACGACTATCGCATCATCGATTTTCAGGGGGATCGTGATCCTTTCCGGCTCGTCCGGATAGTCGTTTTGGCCCGATGGTTCCCCGATCTGCGAAAATATTTTCAGCTCCATGATATTGCGCGCTCCATCCGGCTGCCTTTGTAATTCACACGCCCATAGAGCGGGCGGGCTTCCTGCGCGGACTTTCTTATTCTGCTCGATGCTTGTCATTCCCGTTGGATACCCATTCGGATACCACGGTAAATCGGTATAAATCAAGGAAGTCTTGAGAGATTTCGGGGAAAAGAAGCGGGAAGCAGGGAGCAGGAATGCTGTTAATCCTTGCAGGATAATCCGTCACGGAGTTATTGTGAAAGGGGTGACACAGTTTATCGAATAATGGGGTGAATTGAATGAAAAAGCTACTTTCCGCATCCATTCTTTCGGCCGATTTCGGCCGGCTGGCCGAGGAGGTCGAAGCCGTCGAGGCGGCGGGAGCCGATTGGATACATGTAGATGTGATGGATGGCCGTTTTGTGCCCAACATAACCATCGGGCCGTATATGGTGGAGGCTCTCCGAAAAGTGACCCGCCTTCCCCTGGATGTTCACCTGATGATAGAGGACCCGGGCCGCTACGTGGAAAATTTCGCCAGGGCCGGCGCCACGCTCATCGGGGTGCATGCGGAAGCTTGCGTGCACCTGCACCGGGTAGTCCAGAATATCAGGGAGTTGGGGGTAAAGCCCTGTGTTGCCCTCAATCCGGCCACCCCGCTGTGCACGGTCGATGTCGTGCTTCCGGATATCGATATGATCCTGCTCATGACCGTCAATCCCGGGTTCGGCGGGCAGGCGTTCATACGTAACGTGCTTCCGAAAATCAGGGAATGCCGAAGAAAAATCGATGATGCGGGGCTTTCCACACTGCTCCAGGTGGACGGGGGGGTAAATCCCGCGACGGCCGTGGAACTGGCCGAAGCGGGCGTCGATGTCTTCGTTTCGGGGTCTGCGGTTTTTAACGGCGATTATGCGAAAAACATCCGGACGATAAAAGAGTCCATGGAGCGCGGGGGAAACCCTAAACCTTGATGTTCAGTTCCTCGAGCATCCGGTCGGCGAAATTGATTATGTAGTCTCGCTGTTTTGAGTCGGCATATGCGATGCACCGGCATCGCAGAATCTCTCGACTGCGGATAAGCATTTCGAAAGCGGCCTGCTTTACCGAAAGATTTACCGCGAAGCAGAAGGGGCGGCATTTTTCGTGCTCCCTCTGAACTTCGGTGTAGAGATCGGGGGGAAGGTTTACCCAGAAAATGTCTCCAAACTCCGACTCTTCTCCATTTTTCTGCAGGAACACGAGAATCTTTTCGTAGTCATCCTCTCTCAGCTGGTCTATCACATACTGCTTCATCGTTTCGTCCTCGCTATGCTTCAGGGATTCCTGGCAGGATGCGGGGAAAGCAGGGGAAAGTCAATAAGCATTTGACTTATCCTCCCGGTGCTCTTATACGTGCCGGGGGACCCTTGCATCAATTTCCGGGAATTCGCTCGGATTTTCGGCAAATTGGGCCCTCGTCGTGTTGACAGGAGTGGCGGGAATGTCGAGTTTAACGGAACCGGAATCAAAGTCCATGAAATCCAGCGAGATCGATTCTGTGATGAGGACTGTGCTTGGGCAGGTATTCGTGAATTTGCCCTGGAGCTATAGGGGACGTTTTATCGACCTGTTTTTGGAAAACCGGATAAATGTCGAACTGGGCTTTACGGCGCTCGATCTGGAAAGCTGTACGGTCGGTGAGGTTTTAGCCGCCACGGCACGGATACGGGAAAATGGGGGGAGAATCTCATTCCACGGGCCTTTTTTCGACTTGAATCCCGGAAGCGTCGATCCCGGGATACGGGAGCTCACCCGATCACGATTCGAGAGTCTTTTCCGGTTGGTTGAAGCTGTTTTGCCCGAACAGGTGGTCTTGCATACCGGCTTTGACCCCAGGCATCATCCCGGCCATCAGAGCGACTGGGTCCAAAACAGTCTCTCTACGTTTGAACCTCTTGCCCGTCGGGCGGAGAAACTGGAGTGTACGCTGGTCCTGGAAAATGTCTTCGAGGAAGGGCCCCGGTTACACAGGGAGTTGCTCTCAAAGGTAAACTCTCCGCGCCTTGGCTTCTGCCTGGACGTCGGGCACCAGCAGGCTTTTTCCCGACAACCCCTGGATAAATGGCTTCAGGAAATGTGGCCGTACTTGAAAGAAGTTCATCTTCATGATAACGATACTTCTTCTGATGCCCATTTGCCTGTAGGGGCCGGTACGGTTGATTTCGACAAACTGTTTGGTGTTTTGACCCAAAAGAGAATTTCACCTCAACTGACGGTTGAACCCCACCAGGTTGAGCATTTGTATGAGACGTTGGCCGGATTGGCGAGTCTTGCTTCCTTCAGTGAATTTCTCGGTACATGCCGAAAGGATGCATGGAGTCCTGCCTGAAAGGAGTCCCCGTGGCGATCGTTGAAGTAAGCATTGTGCCCCTTGGCGCTGGGGTCGGCGTGAGTTCTTTTGTGGCCGGGGCGATACGGGTGCTTGAAAAAAGCGCTTTGAAATATGAACTCACCGCCATGGGCACCATCATTTCAGGAGATCTCGACGATATATTCGGTGTCATAAGGAAAATGCACGAGAGTTGTTTTGATGCCGGTTCCGTGAGAGTCCTGACGCAAATCAGGATAGACGACCGGCGTGACAGTGAATCGACTATGGAACGTAAAGTCCGCTCGGTCCGGGAAAAGCTCGATTCGGGCCGTACGGTTGGAGGATAACAGTGGCCTTGAAAGATTTAGCGGAATACCTGGTAAAATCGCTTGCCGATCATCCGGAAAAAGTCGAACTCGAGGAGCGCGAAGAGGATGACACCGTGCTCATTGAGCTTAAAATATCACCTGAGGACGTAGGAAGGATTATAGGCAAGAGCGGCTATACGATAAATGCGATACGCACTGTTTTGCAGACGGCGGCCTCGAGCCGCAAAAAAAGGGCCAGGCTGGAGGTAGTGGGCCAGGGTGAATTGCCCGTAGAAGAAGCTGGCGATACCGAAAATGAAGCGGATTCATAGATTTTTTCGCCTGACGACGATACAAAGGAGCCAAGCTTATGTCTGATACAGTCCGGGGACTTCCCGCACATGAATTGAGGGCCCATTTCGAAGATGACCTGCTCTCTTTTGACACCACCGCTTCGCTGGACGGCGAGGCGGACAGGGTCGTTGGCCAGGAGCGGGCCATTGACGCCATCAAGTTCGGGATAGGGATGAAAACGTCGGGGTACAACATATTCATTGCGGGACCTGCCAAAGCCGGGCTCACCTATACGGCCAGGACCTACATCGAAGAACAGGCCGCCCAGGAGGAAACGCCTCCCGACTGGTGCTACGTGTACAACTTCAAGGAGCAGGATAAGCCCAAGAGCCTGAAGATATCGGCGGGGCGCGGCAAAGCGCTCAAAAAGGACATGAACGACTTTATAGATACCCTGCAGGCCAAAATCCCCGAGGTCTTCGACAGCGACGATTACCGCGCCAAGGAAGGCGAGGTCCACCAGGCCTTCGAAAAGCAACGGCGCGACTACATCGATGAACTCTCGCAGGAGGCGCGCGACCAGGGGTTCATTCTGCAGTTCTCGCAGGTGGGCATGGTCATCATTCCGGCCAACAAGGAGGGCGAGCCGATGACTCAGGAGGACCTGCGCCACCTGAGCGAGGAGGAACGCCAGGAGCTTCGCACCAAAAGCGATGAGCTCCATGAGAGAATGAAGGAGACCATCAAGAAGATCCGTACGGTCGAGGAAGAATTTAAAGAAAAACACACAAAACTCGACAATGAGATCGCTCTTTTCGTCGTCGGCCAGTTGATGGATTCGTACGAAGAAAAATACCATGACGATCCTCAGGTGCTCGAACACCTGAAACAAGTCCAGGAGGATGTTCTCGAAAACATCGACGACTTCAAGAAAAAACCCGAGCAGCAGCAGCAGATGCCCGGCCAGCCCGTCTCCCCCTTTGCCGGCGGCCCCCCCAGGGAGATGAACCTTCGTAAGTACGATGTGAACGTACTGATCGACAACTCCGAGACCAAGGGCGCTCCGGTCGTCATAGAATCCAACCCGGCCTATCCCAATCTGTTCGGGTCGATAGAAAGGCAGGCGTGGTTCGGGGCGCTTTTTACCGACCACACGATGATCAAGCCCGGCTCGCTGCACAAGGCTAACGGCGGGTATCTCGTGATGAAGGCCCTCGACCTGCTCAAATGGTATATCTCCTACGAGGCCATGAAGAGGGCGCTGCGCGACAAGGAGATCAGGATCGAGGACCTGGGGGAGCTCTACGGGATTTTCAGCACCAGGACGATCCGCCCCGAGCCCATCCCGCTCGAGTTGAAGATCGTTCTCACGGGCGACCCCTACATCTATCAGCTGCTCTATAGCCTCGACGACCGTTTCCAGAAGCTTTTCAAGGTGAAGGCCCATATGAGCGATCAGATGGACAGAAAGCCCGACAAAGTGCTGGAATGCTCGAAAATGATCGCCCGCTATTGCAACGAACACAAAGTGAAACACCTGGACAGGACCGGTGTGGCGCGAGTTCTCGAATACTCCGTCGAGCTTACCGAGGACAGGAAAAAACTCACTCTCGAGCTCGGAACCATCGGGGACCTTCTCCGGGAGGCCAATTATTTCGCCGGCCTGGAGAACAGCGAGCTTATCGGCAGAAAGCATGTCGATGAGGCCATACAGAAGCGCAAATACCGGTCGAATCTCATCGAAGAGCGCGTCAAAGAAATAATGGAAAGGGACATCATATGGGTCGAGACCGAGGGCGATAAGGTGGGGCAGGTGAACGGTCTGGCCGTGCTGATGGCCGGCGATCACACCTTCGGCAGGCCCAACCGGATCACGGCTACCGTTTCGGTGGGACGCGAGGGAATGGTCTCGATCGACCGGGAATCGAAGATGAGCGGCTCCACCCATACCAAGGGGTTGATGATCCTGAGCAGCCTTTTCCGGGAAAGGTTTGCCCACAATAAACCCATAGCCTTTTCGGCCTCCGTGTGCTTTGAGCAAAGCTACGGGATGATCGACGGAGACTCCGCCTCGAGCACCGAATACTACGTGCTGGTGAGCGCCATAAGCGAGACGCCCCTAAAGCAGGGTATCGCGGTAACCGGGTCTGTCAGCCAGAAGGGAGAGGTCCAGCCGATCGGGGGCGTCAATTACAAGATAAAGGGCTTCTTTGACATCTGTAAGGCCAAGGGGCTCACCGGCGAGCAGGGCGTGATGATTCCGCACAAAAATGTCGACAACCTCATGCTCGATCAGGAAGTCGTAGACGCGGTGGCGGAAGGCAAATTCCACATCTGGCCGGTAGCCACTGTGGAAGAAGGCCTGAAGATCCTTACGGGCCAGGATGCGGGTGCAGTCGCAGCCGACGGGACCTATCCCGAGGGCACCATCTACCGGAAGGTCGACGACAGACTGAAGGAGATCTCGGAAATAGTGCGCAAGTTCGGGAAAGACACCGAAGACGGTGGCAAGAAAAACGAGGAAAACAGCGGCGGCGGCTGCCCGAGCTGCGGGCATTGATAGCAATACTTTCTCACGCGAAGCCGCGAAGACGCGAAGGCGCTAAGAAAGTGCTGTAAGAAAAGGGCGGCTCATGGCCGCCCTTTTTGGCAGTCAGCCTGGCAGGACAGCCTAACGCGCAGGGCTGAACCAAATTCCCCCCTTTTGCAAAGGGGGGCGGGGGGGATTTCAATGGAGTATACAGCCGAATTAATTGCAAAATCCCCCTAAATCCCCCTTTTTCAAAGGGGGACTTGGGTTCGAATAGTCCGAGGAGTTGCAGGGTTTCCGGATGGACACCATACCAGGAGTATTAACCTCTTAGCGACTTCGCGTCTTCGCGTGCCAACCCCCCCCGGAGAAAACCTGAGGAAAGCTGAGAACCCCGGTGAATGGTACCCAAACTCTTTCTATTCTGGTTGTCGATGATGAGCCCAATATTCGGAGGACGCTCCATATTGCTCTCGAATCCGAAGGCCATCGTGTCGTCGCTTCCGGTAATCCCAAAGATGCCATGGCCGAGGCGGGCGAACGCTATTTCGACCTGGCGCTGGTGGATCTTCGGCTGGGTTCGGAGTCGGGGATAGAGCTGATCGGAAACCTCTTGGCGCTGTGTCCCTGGATCAAGTGCATCGTGATTACCGCGTACGCCTCCATTGACACGGCGGTCGAGGCGATGCGCAGGGGCGCATTCGACTATCTGCCCAAGCCCTTTACCAACGATCAGCTTTCGGTTCTTCTGCGCAAGGTTATCGAGAGGAGGGCTCTCGAGCAGAAAGTGGCCGCTTTGCAGGAACGGGTGGAAGAGTTCGTTCCCGAGGCGGTCATCGATAGCAGCAGCCCCGCCATGCAGCGGGTTTTGGCCATGGCGCGGCAGGTTGCCGACAGCCAGGCCACCATTCTCATTCGCGGGGAAAGCGGGACCGGAAAAACCATTCTTGCCCGCGCGATCCACTCCTGGAGCGACAGGGCGGCAAAACCGTTTTGCACCATATCCTGTCCGTCGCTTTCGGCCGAACTGCTGGAAAGCGAACTCTTCGGCCATGTCCGCGGGGCGTTTACGGGGGCCTCGCGCGATTACCCCGGGCGCATCGCCGCGTGCGAGGGCGGCACTCTTTTTCTGGATGAAATCGGGGACCTGCCGCTTTCGATCCAGGCAAAACTTTTGCGGGTCCTGCAGGAAAAAACCTACGAGCGCATCGGGGAACTCAAAACCCGCAAAGCCAACGTAAGGATCTTGACCGCCACCAATATCGATCTCGAGGCTGCGATCCAGGCGGGAAGGTTTCGCGAGGACCTTTTCTACCG
>JBMFWU010000061.1:27837-29672 GCA_049964955.1 Syntrophobacteraceae bacterium | reverse complement strand
TGAGGGAATATCAGTAGTGCGCGCGCCTACTGGAGAGACATCAGATGGGACATGAGACTTACGTCTTTGTTTTTTATGCCTAATTTTGTCCGGATGTGAAACCTGTGCGTGAGGACCGTCTTTTCCGAAACACCGAGCATGGTCGCTATTTCCTTGCTGCTTTTACCTTCTTTTATGAGGTCGGCCACCCTGCTTTCGGCATAGCTCAGTTGAGGCGACTGGGCGAGAAGGTTTTTCAAAAACGGAGAAAATATCTTCCGTATATTGCTCTCGAGAATCTCGAGGAGCCACTTTTGCCCTTTTTGCAACCTGGTATTTTTCAGCTGCTCGAGATAGGGGAACACCAGCAGTTTGAGGTTCATTTGCATTCGTTCCTCGATTTCGAATACATCTTTTCCAACCGTCTGGGTGACAACCTTTAAAGCGGTGTTCAGTTCTTCGGTCAGTAGGGTCTTGCAGTTGACTTCCCTTTCCTTGCAGGTCAGCAGGGCCGCCAGGAGCCTGCACTCGATCGATGGGCGCGCGCATAGCGAAATGCGGCCGTCCACAGGGCTTTCGAAGGCGGAGGGCGAATGGCCGTTTCCGGAAGCATCGACGATCACCAGCGCGGTATCCCGATGTTCGTCAGCCATTTTGGCCAGGAAATAGTTCGCTTCGGTCTCGGTCAACGAATTATCCACCAGGCAGATGTCGAATATTTCGCGGCCCATTTTGCGAAGGCCGGAGGCGGCATTGGCGGCGATTTCGATTTTCAGGGAGAGCAGGCTGCATCCCGAGAGAGAATCGGTAATGGTGCCAACCCTGGCGCTGTCATCCGATACGAGGAGCAGTTTCACCGTCTTCAGACACATTCGGTCGATCACCCTTCCACTCGGTGTGCATCATCTCAATTGCAGGCTGGACACCCCCAAACTCGCCGGGCGCGGGCGTTCAACACGAAAAGAATTGCAAAGGGATTGAGCAATGGCGGTAAAATGAGAATACACCGATTGGGTAAAACTTTCTGTCGGGAAACCTTGATAAATTGTGTGGGAAACGATTTTATCGCACTGACGGTCGGGTCAACCCTGCAAGCCGTTCTCGCCCAGGGTCGTCAGGCCATGGCAGATCGCAAATTTCACCAGGCTTGCAAAATCGCGCAGCCCGAGTTTTTGCATCATCCTGCTGCGGTAGGTTTCGACCGTTTTCACCGATATGAACAGTTCTGCTGCGATTTCCTGGTTCGTCCTACCTTCGGCAAGAAGGCAGAGCACCTCCCTTTCCCGCGCGCTCAAAAGCTCCAGCAGGGGTATCCCGGAAGAGCCTTCCCCTTTTTCGAGGAGGTCGTTGGTCACCTTTTCGGTGATCGCCCGGCTGAAATAATAGTCGCCCGCTCGCACCGCATAGACCGCATCGACCACTTCGTCGCCCGCGGATTCCTTGACCAGATAGCCTCGAACTCCCGCGCGCAGGGCGCGTAAAATGTGTACCGAGGAGGAATGCACCGACAGGATGATGATTCTGGCATCGGGGCAGATTTTTTGGAGCTGTATGGTCGTCTCGATCCCATCCAGGCCCGGCATCGAGATATCCATGATCACGATTTCGGGCGCCAGTTCAGGGATCAGGCGCAAGGCAGTGCGGCCGTCCCCGACACTGCCGACCACCTGAATGTCGGCGCGGGCCTCCAACAACATCTTGAGGCCGTCTCTTACAACAGCGTGGTCATCAGCCAGAAACACCCGTATGCACATTGCCTCATACCTCGAAGCAGACCGTAACGACGGCCCCTTCCCCGGGACCCGAGTCAACCCGAAATGCGGCGCCGATCGCCGCAGCCCGCTCCCTCATGCCCG
>JBMFWU010000061.1:21324-27737 GCA_049964955.1 Syntrophobacteraceae bacterium | reverse complement strand
CTCATTTCCGTTCTTGCCGCCAGTTTTTCGCAGTAGTGGGCAAGGGCCGCCGAGAGGCCGTATTCGGAAAGCCCGGGCGGATGAAGCTCGGAGATGACGCTGCGTATGCATCGCATCGTATCGCTTACCAGCCCCTTGGCGTCCAGGAGTCTGGACTCCATCCGTTTCAGACATTCCGGCCCAACCAGGCCCCGTATGATGGCGAGATTGATGCTCAGGCCCGTCAGGTTTTGTCCTACTCGATCGTGGAGTTCCATGGCCAGCTTTTCCCTTTCGGCCTCCTGCAGGGTCAGATTCTTTGCGGAAAGGGCACGCAGTTCCTCCTGCGTTTTCTCCAGGACCGCCCGGTCTTTTTTCCAGGCGGTTATGTCCATGAGCGAGGCCACGCTGGTCCCCGTCCCGCGGATCAGGTCGACCGTAAAAAGAAAATCCCTGATATTCCCGTCCCTGTCCAGCAACCGGGCTTCATACTGTTTGGGTGCCGCATCGGGAGCGATTCTGCGCAACCCATGGTTTTCCAATAGTATGGAAACATCCCCGGTATGCGGAAAATCCGCCCAACTCTTGCCTTCGACCTCCTCGGCGCAATAGCCCAACAGCTTTTCAAACTGTTTGTTAACGAGCGAGATGGTCGTATCCTCTTCCACGAGAAGCATGGCTGTCCCGGTGGTCTCAAAGACGGTCCGGTAGAGATTTTCCGACTGTCGGAGTGCCTCTTCGGTCTGGAGGCGTTCCTTTTGGCGTTCCTCGAGGGCTTCCCCCATATGGTCGAAGGCCCCGGCGAGTTCGCCGAGTTCTCCCGAAGGGCGCGGCATGCCGACCCGGGCGCCCAGATCGCCCGAGGAGATCCGTTTTGCGCATCCGAGGAGCCGGTCGAGAGGATCGAGAATAAAAACCTCCCCGAACATCCAGGCGGCAATAAAAGCGACACCTGCCAGGGAAGTCAGGAGGCAGATATAGGAGAAAAGACGCCCAAGCTCAGCCCTCGGGATTTGCGAAGGAATGCCTATGCTCAAAAAAAGGCTTCCCTCCCGGGTCCTGGCCAGGCGGGCAAAGGCGTATATGCGGCGCGTGCCGTCGAGGCCCGTCATTTTTCTCAACCCTTTGCCCTGCCCGATCAGGGATGTGAAACGATGTATGGCGGCAAAATCTTTTCCAACCCATTTGGTCGCCGCGGGCTGGCGGGCAAGGACAGTAGAACGGTTGTCCCATACGGTTAGAGTTGCGCCTTGGGGCAATTGGGCGCCCAGCGCAAATTCATCGAGCCAGGCGAAGTGGATGGCGGCGAACATCACGAGGCGCACTCCACCGGCATCGTCCAGGACAGGATAAAACAACACGATAGCGGGTTTGTCGGAAATGCGGGTCGTGACGCTACTTACGCAACCATCCTTGCTTCCAAGAATTTTGCGAAAACAGACGAGGTCGGAGACCTTGATGCGAGCGCCGAGCGGGAGCATGCCTCCGAGCAACCTTCCATCCGGAGTGATTATGCCGAGGTTGTACGTATGCAAACGGTCTGCGTGCCGGGCCATGTCCTGAGCCAGGGTGGCAATGTCCCCGCTCCGGGCTTCCCGGCTGTGCGCGAGGAACTCGAGCAGCAGACCTGCATCCCGCAGCATCTGCGCCTGCTGGGCGACGGCAAGGTGGACCAGACGCATCGCTTCTTCGCCAACCCTCGCCTCGGCGGTGCGGTATTCCTCCATACCCACCCAGGCCACCATCAGCATGGAAGGCAGGAGTGCCAACGCCACCAGCAGAACCAGTCGAATTCGCAAATGGTCGAAAAGGGGAAGCTTCATCAGGTGCAGTCCCAAATCAGCGCGTGGGGTTCGACTCCCCCGGGGCCTTGTCCTCGGTTGTTTCTTCCCGGCTCTTTCGGCGCTTCACGGCTACAACCCAGACATAATAAATGAAAAGGAACGGCAAAGTTGCGTAGGCACCCTCGAAGTTGCCCAGGAAGAGACACACCGTGCCATAGAGCACAATGAGCACGATAATGGCGAGCATGACCAGCGAAAGGCCCTTTTTCATGTGCGCTCTCCCTCAAAAAAGATAAAGCCCGCTTGTGGCGGGCTGAGATAAAACCTCTCGGAATCCGGTAAGACCCTCGGAGATTTTCGTTTGCAGCCCTAAAAGCCGAAAGGGTCTCAATCTGGCGCCAGCTGCAACCGGGGAATAGATAAACCACGGAGAACAAACAGTCAAGATCAATTCGAAATCAGGGCCAAAAACGATTTTCCCCGTAGTCCTTCATGTTAGCTCGGAACACCCGAATCAATGAAAGGTTCGTGGGGTGCGCATTTCTTCCCGCTTCTTTTCAGAGCAGCGTGGAGGTGTTATTATACCTTCTCCTGCCGGCATGCTTTCATTTACAAGCTTTGCCCGATTACCCGAACCAAGAGGGATGCGCATGAAGATTTTTGGCCTGTGTGGAAGCCCGAGAAAAGACAACAGCCGCACCGCCTGGCTGGTGCAAAGGACCCTGGCTGCGGCAGAGGAACGCGGCGCCGAAACCGAGTTTATCGACGTGGCCCGACTCAAGCTTGGCCCCTGCGTGGCCTGCGATCGCTGCCATCATCTCGGAGAGTGCGTGCAAAAAGACGAGTTCAACGCAATATTCAGGAGCATGCTCTTCGCCGACGGCATCGTTTTGGGCAGCCCCGTCTACATCTATCACGTCACGGCCCAGCTAAAACTGTTCATCGACCGCCTCGCAAATGCCATTCACTGTTTGAGGCTGGAGGGAAAGTACGGTGCGGCGATCGCCACCGCGGGAGGCTCCGGCCACGAAGAGACCGCTTCCTACCTGGAGCAGCTGATCTCCCGGCTGGGTGCCCAGTGCGTCGGCAAAGTGGGCTGCACCCTCGAAGACGGTCCGGTAAAACCGGGTTCGGCCCCGGGGGTAGAAGCCTGGAAGCTCGGCTTGCGCCTGGTCGAAGCAATAGCGGCCAAAAAAGAGTTTCCGGAGCAGAGAAGGGAAATAGAAGCCCGGCGCAGCTATTTCCGGCAACTGATGGTCAAAAGGCAGGACCAGTGGCCCTGGGAATACCGCTATTGGCAGGAAAAGGGATGGCTGTAGCGAGGAGCTTTTATCCATGTCCGTCAGAGTCCATCTTTGACGTTCGACTCATTGCCAGACGGTCTTGATCGGCACGTTCTCCGACTTCAACAACTTCGGGCCGGAGCGCTGGATGGTGTAGGTCGCTTTATCGGCCGTCCACAAAGGAGAGGTCGCGTCAAAATCGCCCAGCACAGAAACGTAGACTCCTTTTTCATTGCCTTCGCAATTCGAAGCCAGGTTTTCCTCCGGCTAAGTTCGGATCGCATAAAACCGTTTTCCCTCCTTGGAGTTCGAAGCATGGATCGAAAATCTCGTTTCCTGCCATGCATCGCCAGGCATCCGGTCGTCCTGGTGCCGCAATTGAACTCGTCCAGCAATGGCCTCTTTTTGCGATTGCACCTGCGCTTACTGGATGGTACCTGATTATCTTTGTAACCTGCTCCGGGTTCGCGGCCGTGATTTGTGCTGCAAACATCAGGAGAAAAAGCGTGACGGAAAGCCCTCCAAATCCAAGCCCCTTCATATTCTCTCCAATGATTTATGCTCAACCGGAAAGTCAGGATGTTACAAGAATATAATTGCTTTCGGAAAAATGCACCATGCTTTAAGGGAAAACACTTCGGGTGATCTCCGGCACCATTCCGCGTCGCGCCCATGCTACAGTCGCCCGTTTCTTCTTGAGGATTTGAGGCGGGCGGCATACAGTATGAAAGAGATTTTCTCTTCCTTCACCCATTCGCGATAGAGAGTGAGAGCATGGAAAAAATTGAAGATCAGGCTTATGTGAGATTGCAGCAGCACCTCGACAGGCACCCGGTCGGGTTTCCTGCGGTAAAATCCGGGGCGGAGATACGAGTGCTGAAACACATCTTCACCCCTCGCGAGGCGGAGATCGCCACTTGCCTCAACTACAAACCCGAGCCGCTCGAAACCGTGTTCGAAAGGGCGAACAAGCTGATCGGGTCGGCCGAGGAGCTTGCGGCGGTGCTGGATGGAATCGAGAAAAAAGGCGGGATCGAAACCAAAATGAAGGGTGGCAGGAAGCATTACTGCAACGCGCCCCTTGTCGTCGGGATGTACGAATTCCAGGCAAGCCGACTCACTCCCGAGTTCGTGCGGGATTTCGACGAATATGTCAGCGATATGAAATTCGGGATCGAGTTTCTGGCCACGGAACTCCCGCAGATGCGAACCATCCCGATCGGGAAAAGCATTACCCCCCAAAACCACGTCGGCACGTTCGATCAGGTCCTGTCTCTTTTGGAGAAATCGGAAGGGCCCTTTGCCATTGTGGAGTGTATATGCCGCAAGAAAAGGGCCATGTCGGGAAAGCCCTGCAAGGTGACCGAGAGGAAGGAGACCTGCCTTGCCCTGGGCCACATGGCCGCATCGGCCGCCGTTACGGCGAGCGGCCGGGAGATTACCCGCAAAGAAGCCATCGAGATCATTGAGCAAAATCAGAAAGAGGGGCTGGTGCTGCAGACATCGAATACCGGGCGCGCCGACTTCATCTGCTCCTGCTGCGGATGCTGCTGTGGAATGCTGTCGATACACAGGTCGCTTCCAAAGCCCGTTGATTTTTGGGCTTCCAACTTTTATGCTGCGGTAGATGCCGCGCTGTGCGACGGGTGCGGCGTCTGCGCCGCACGCTGCCAGGTCGGGGCGGCGCGGGCGGACGCAAAAAAACAGCCCGCGGTGGTGAACCTCGCCCGCTGCATCGGATGCGGACTGTGCGTGCCAACCTGCCCGAAGCAAGCGATATCGCTTCAGAAAAAGCCTGAGGAAATCAAGCCGCCGGAAACCCGCGAAGATCTTCTCGACATCATCATGGCAAACAAAAAGGGAAAATCGGAGAAGTTAAAACTGGCGGGAAAGCTGGCAGTGGACTTCATCCGTGCGGGGCGCGAAAGAAATGGCAAAAAACGTGACGGGTAGATAAAATCCATAAAAATATTACATTCCATGGATAGAGCACAGTGCAGCGAGTAGCGGATTTTTTTCAAATCGCCATTCACTGATCACTACTTACTGTGTCTTTGTATCTTTCATGGGATGATCATGACGCAATCACGGCCGATTTTCCCATTTCGTATCCAAAGCCCTTCGGGATTGAGCATAGAGCTGAACTCCAACGGCTCGATCCGGCGCATCGACTACCGGGAAATCAGACCCCGACATCAGACCCCGACATCACTTCCAGGTGGGTCGACTTGAGAGCCTTCTCATTGCTTTAAAAAGGAACAAAATTGGAGCAGAACTCTTTGTATCGAAGTCTTTGATAGCACGAATGGCTTAGTCCGAGTCCGTACGCAGTGCCTGCGCAGGATTGCAGCAGCGGACCATCATTGTTAGATTCGGTAGCTACGATAATGCGCCGGCGGCTGATACTCGGGCTTATCGCGCAAAGACCCGGAGATATACTCCAAGATATTTACAATGTTTGAGGAGAGTAGCGATGAAGATCAAGCGACACGGTTCCGCCCAGTGGCAGGGCGGAATAAAAGACGGCAAAGGAAAGATTTCGACGGAAAGCGGCGCATTGAATGCCTATCCCTACGGGTTTTCCAGCAGGTTCGAAGGCCAACCAGGCACCAATCCGGAGGAGTTGATTGCCGCGGCGCACGCAGGCTGCTTCACGATGGCTCTTTCACTGATTTTAGGGGAGGCAAAGCTCGTTGCCGAGCACATGGAAACAACCGCTACGGTCACACTGGAACAGGTTGAGGGCGGCTACGCAATCACAGCCGTCCATCTGATGCTCAAAGCCAAAATTCCCGGCGCAGACCAGGAGACATTTGAAAGACTTGCAGGCAAGGCTAAGGCTGGGTGTCCCGTTTCGAAGCTACTCAAAGCGGAAATCACCCTGGACGCCGTCCTGGTCTCCTAGCTGTTGTCCATCCGGAAACCCGGGGATGCGTCGGGGGATTCGAACCGAAGTCCCCCTTTTAAAAAGGGGGATTTAGGGGGATTTTGTAAATGAAGCCGCTGCATACGCCTTTGAAATCCCCCCGCCCCCTTTTGAAAAGGGGGGAAATGTGATCCGGCTCGTGACTGCCGTGGGGTTTCCGGATGGACACTAGCTAAGGCATGGAAAGGGATGCCCATTCCTGATAAGGACTTCGATCCGAGTGAGACGGGAATTCCCTGGAAAATACTGACCGATTCGCAGGATTACTGAAGGACAGCCCTCTTGGAGTCAGATCAATTTGCCCCGGGAAAGAGCTGCTTTTTGTACGCTCATACCGATCTCCTGCTGAATCAGTTCTTCCCCCCGCAGAGTAAACGGAAGGTAGACAAGCCGGGCGTCTTGTAGCGAGAAGGTCATGTCGGCGAGGTGCGGGAGAACCGA
>JBMFWU010000061.1:7257-21224 GCA_049964955.1 Syntrophobacteraceae bacterium | reverse complement strand
ATCGAATCCGCACTGTGGGCAAAGGGTCGCAATAAAAGATATCTGGTCCTCGACCCTCAGGTCTTCACCGGCCTTGGGCCCTCCCAACGCCCAATCGCTTACCTGGCACATCGGCCTATCCAATATCGCGTCGAAAAGCCAATCACCCCGCACGGAAACGGGGGAGTAGATAAGGCTTTTGATCTCTCCGACGAACAGATCCGGCATATGGCTGGCGGCGCATGAGGAAAGCCCGCAGGCGGTGGCCGGTGCAACAAGATGCTCCGGTTTTATGAAACGGCCGGGCACCTCGGGGGACGCATAGCGCAGCTTCAGCACCTGAGGCCGCAGGCCAAGCGAAGGCGGCGCATGCGGCAGCTTCATCGCCAGGATGTTGGAATCGATAATTTTCCCCGTGACCTGGAGTTCGTCGCAGCTAAACGCCATCCCCTTGAATCTCCAGTAGGGAAGGAAGTAAAGCTCCGGGACGGGCTGCTCTTTGGCAAGGAAGAACTGGAAGGTCTCCAGTGGCGAAATATAGAGCCGATTGCGGCAAAATGCGCATGTAAAGATGCGGTCCGTCTCTTCGAGCTCAACCGGAGCGCCGCATTGAGGGCAAGGGTGTTCAATTTTCCAGCTCATGAGAGCTTCTCACCGCATCCGTTACAGAAGGTGGAATCGGGCAGATTTTCGGTGGAGCAGCGGGAACACTTTATCTGAGGGCTTTCTCCGGATACGCCTGCGCCGCACATCGGGCAAAACCTCGAATGAGGGGGAAGGTTCGCCCGGCATTTCCGGCACTGCTCGAAGACCACCACATGATATCCGCAGTAGGGACAAAATTTCGAATCTGCCGGGATATGATTCCTGCACGAGGGGCACTCGGTCTGCGGCACGGCCGGCCCGGTTTCCTTTTTCACTGCGTCCGAAAGGACGCCCGGCATCATCATCGCCAGGCCCACGCCCGCCACTGCTCCGGGCTGGGACCCGGTCGCCGCGGACTTTTCCATTGCCATGGCCGTTTTCATTTTGACCAGTTTGTCCAGATTGTCGAATAGCGCGAGACGGCTCTTGTCGTCAATGGCCTGTTGCACTTCGGGAGGAGGGGTGATCGCATCGATATAAATGTTGGTCAGGGCAAGTCCGAAGTGACTGAAATCCTCCCGCAGAAGCTCCCCCAAACCGTTGGAGATGGACTCGTATTTACCGGGAAGGTTCAGGATGGAGTCCATATGTTCGCCCATGTAGTCGTTGAAACGCGAACCGATCACCCGGTCGAGATAAAGACCGATATCGTCGGTGGTTTCAATCCCCTGTGTGTCGATCAGGGTATTGATGAGCAGATAAACCGTCTTTTGAAAAAGGTTGCCCCGACCACCGGGGCCGCCCTTCCCCAAACTGGTAGGCTGGTCCGATTTCGAATCCCAGCGAGGAGACTGCGTTGATATGCTTCCTGGACGGCCTTGGATGGACGATCGATTCTCCGTCGATGATCTCGCCGATCGTGTTTGTCCGGCATGCCGAAAAGATCGTTATAGGTCGCTTTCTTTACATGGTTTGATCAATAGAGGAAAGAAGGGCCGTCGTTTGCCAATTCCAAGCCTTAAATCCCGGTTCCCGCACTAAACGCGATGAGAGGACGAAAAATGACCTCGTATTTCATGGAAATTGTGACATTATTGATGGATCTTGCGTGGTCGGCTTGCCCGGACAGCAAAGCGGCGGATCGGCGGCGTGTTGGCGCGAAAGAAGGCTTTAGATCTTTACCCTCTATTACGAGGTGAAACTTGGACGAAGAAAAGATTTCTATAGAAGTGCGAAGGACAATATGAAATACCAGCCGCCCTACACCATCACTCAGGAGATACTGAACCGGGTCGCCGAGATCAGCGAGGTCATCGGGCGGCTGACCGTGCTCACCGGTCAGGCGAGGGCCTTGCGGCTGCGGCGCATCAACCGCGTCCGCACCATTCATGGCTCGTTGGCCATTGAGGGGAACACCCTGAGCGAAGCGCAGATCACCGCGATTCTTGAGGGCAAGCGAGTGATTGCTCCGCCCCGCGAGGTGCAGGAGGTGAAAAACGCCCTGGCCGCCTACGACCGGTTCGATACCTGGAACTCCGAGGCGGAAAAAGACCTGCTGGCGGCGCACCGGATTCTAATGTCCGGCCTGATCGACGAGGCGGGTATCTACCGACATGGCGGCGTGGGGGTGATGGCGGGCCGGCGGGTGATTCACATGGCCCCGTCCGCCGACCGGGTGCCACATCTGATGGGTGACCTGTTCGACTGGCTGGGTGCCACCGATGCCCACCCGCTCATCGCCGGCTCGGTCTTTCATTACGAATTCGAATTCATCCACCCCTTTGCCGACGGCAACGGTCGCATTGGGCGGCTGTGGCAAAGCCTGATTCTGGCTCGCTGGAATCCCCTGTTCGCCGACATCCCGGTGGAAAGCCTAATCTTCGAAAATCAGGCCGAGTACTACGAAGCGTTGCAGGAGAGTACACGCCAGACCGACTCAGCGCCCTTCATCGCCTTCATGCTGCGGATGATCCTGGATACTGTGACCACCTCCGCCCCCCAAGTGAGCCCTCAAGTCACCCCCCAAGTCGGCGAACTGCTGAGGGCGATCCAGGGCGAGATGGGCCGCGAGGCGCTTCAATCCGCCCTAGGGCTTTCGGACCGCAAATCCTTCCGCGAGCGCTATCTCAAACCGGCCCTGGCCGAGGGCCTGATCGAGATGACCATCCCCGATAAGCCCAACAGCCGCTTGCAGAAATACCGCCTGACCGAAAAGGGTTCCCAGTGGCTGGCGATGGATAAAGATGGATAACCGGCGACATACTCGCGACACAGCATCTGGGGTCTGTCGATACGTCCTCTGTTGGAACAATATCTGGCGGGACTGGACGCTAATGCCCGTAACGCCGAACTGGAGCCTCTGGGCAAGGTTTTCCTCAAGCCAATGGGGGATGTGTGAGGATAAACGCCCGCGATTGCTGCCCCTTACAGCCGCAGCCGACACCCGAGGAAGCACGATGGCTTCGCAGGCTCGCAACCAGCGTGCGGGCAAGCGACCTGGTCGTTCCCTTTGCCGATGAGCGCGATGACGAGCCCATTGTGCATTGTGCCTGGGACGGCATCTGGTGGGCGGGCCGCTATGTAGGTTCGCTGTCGTTCGAAGGCCACCGCCTGACTATAGAACCTCGCTTTGGATTGTCCACGCTCAGGAATTGGCTTTTTGAGGCGACATCGGTCGTCCTGACGGAATCACCGGGGCAGTTACGCCAAGACGAATCGTTCATCGTTCAGTTGCTCGCCACCGTCTGGGGGCATGGTTTTGTCGAGGCTGCCCGGCATGGCTTGCCCGCCTTGCGGCGAGATGTCGCCACCAAGAGTCCGACGGTTCGCGGGCGGCTGGATGTGTGCTCTTCTCTACGGTTGCTTGCATCGGGAGGTGGCGAAGTGATTTCGGTCAGATCGGAACGCTCTCTGGTTCACGCTGCCTCTGATGCCGTAGTATCCGCTTACGGTGTTCTGCGGCTCTGGTCCCCTGATGAAAAATGGCTCCCGCAGCGGGCCTAAGAGCTATTGCCCCATCTCATGGCTGTTACCGGCTCACGACCACGTGTGCCGACCAAATCAGAGCTTGATCGCATCCGGTATACACCAATTACCGCAGGCTTTGCCCCCCTCGCCGAATTGTCACGCCAGATCGCCAATCGCCGTGGCTTGTCGGCTGATATCGAGGCCAATGGAGAAACAAAGGGCGTGCTTCTCGATGTCGCCGAGCTTTGGGAGATGTACGTGCTGAGCGTCCTTCGCAAAGCAGCGTCACCTCTCACCGTGAAGCATGGCGCCCTGGAACGTATGACATCGTGCACACTGCTCCGCAGCGATGTTTCCGACAAAGAGATCGGGACTTTGATTCCCGATGCCATTCTGTTTCAGCATGGCGAGATTCGGGGCATCGTCGATGCCAAATACAAATCGATTCACCCCTCGGCCAATGCGCCACAGGGGCCACAACACGAAGACCTTTACCAGATAGCGGCTTACCTGGGACGGTATGCCTCAAATACCACAACGTCGACATTGGGCGTGCTCGCATACCCGCATGATCCGTCAAGGCCGACGGTATCATCTGCTTTTTCTGATCCTGCGTTCGTAGTACCCCCATGCCTGCATCTTCCATGAGTAGTGGGCACTGCCGTTGAAATAGGATTCGGAAGCGTTTTATTACAACCCGACGGGTAACCAATCCCGTCCGGCAAGTGTGCCGACAGCCGGAACCGAGTGTTGCATGGCAGTGCTTATCAGAGGGGGAAAACGAAGCTTCTATCCCCGATCCTCGCGTCAAGGGGTGCGTCAACCATCCAGCCAAAGATTTCCGAGATCGATTTCGATCTCTGTAAAAGGCTCAAGCAAGGCTTTGTATTTCCCGCCGTAAACACCGACGGGGTCGAAGGCGCCGGAGCCGAGTCGATAAATCTCTACGGTCATATTGTAGGGATCGACCAGCCAAAGATGCCCGACTTTAGCCTGCGCATAGATTTCTTTTTTCTTTGTCCGATCACGCAGGGCCGTGCTTGGCGAGAGGACTTCACAGACCCAATCCGGAGCGACCGAAATCCAGTTGGTTTCTTCTGTGACGGGAAATCTTTCCCTCTTCCAACCGGTCAGATCCGGGACCATGGTCTGTTCGCCTAATTGGATCTCCGGTTCCACCAGGATGATCCAACCACCGGGGCCGCCCTTCCCTGACTGATAAGCCGGTCCGATTTCGAATCCCAATGAGGAGGCTGCTCTGATGTGCTTCCTGGACGGTCTTGGATGGACGATCAATTCTCCGTCGATGATCTCGCCGATCGTGTTATCCGGAATGCCGAAGAGATCGTCATAGGTCGCTTTTTTTTTCGCCGGCTCTCTCATTGCCCGTTCCCCTTTGTGAGGCGTTATAGGAAATATTACGGGATTCCATGGCGATTTCAAGATTTTAGTTGAGTGTGCCTCATGATGGTCTCTCGGCTTAGCCCGTACAACTACTGCCGGGACTCGGCCCGCCCGCCCGCGAAGCAGGCGGGCAACCCGGCAGCGGCGGCTCGCCGCGCTATTTTTCCAGCCAGGCGTTCCAGAAGATCTGCTTGCAGAAATCGGGATAGCCCTTGAGAGTTTTGTACTTCAAGTCGAGGCGGCTATAGTCGACCGTCTTGATCATCGGGACCGTGGCCCAGAAATAGCGGTACCATTCTTTCACGAGTTGATATCGTTTGGCATAATTGGTTTCGACGAGCATTTTTGCAAAAATGGCATCCATATGCCTGGAATCTTTATCGTTCCAATTGCCGATCCACTTGTTGGTGCCGATCCACGCCCCGAAAACCTGGGGGTCGGGATTGAACTGGACCCAGCTGTCCACGGTGATATTCCATTCGCCCCGGGCCCGTTTCTGCAGCATTGTGGCGACGTCGTAGAGCTGCACATCGACCTTGAAGCCCACTTTTTCCAGCTGCGACTTCAGGTCGAGCGCGCCCAGCGATTCGATGGCCTTTCCCCTGGCATTCAAAATGACGATGGGCGTGCCGTTGTATCCCGACTCCTTCAGTAATTTCCTTGCCTCCGCCAGATTCGGACGGTTATAGACGCCGGCGCCCGCGGTCTTATCGTACCAGATGCTCCCCCGGGGAAACAGGCAGCCGTTGAGGCGCCAGAATCTTTGGTTTCCGATGGCGGCCCTGCCGTATTCGGAGGCGTCGAAGGCGGCGAGCACGGCTTTGCGGGCGAGGATATTGTTGAAAGGGGGTTTTCCGCAGTTGAAAATGATCATCCCCATTCTGTCGAACGGGGCTATCACCGGCTTTACATCCGGGTTCGCCTTGAACAGTTCATACTTGTCCGGGGAGATGTCGTCGGCGTACTGGAATTGCCCGGTCTGCACGCCGGCCTCTCTCACTTCCTCATCGGGAATGAATCGGAAGACGATCTGATCGATATAGGCGGCTCTTCTGCCGGCAAAAAGAGAGGCGGCAGCGGGATTGGGGACGTATCTTTTGAATCGTTTCAGTTTGACATACTGGTCGGGGACATATTCGACGAGCCGGTAGGGACCCGTTCCCACTTGCTCGGTAATGATCCTGTCGCCGAATTTATCCACGATTTTCTTTTCCCGGACATAGAATTTCTGCCCCGATACTTCCGAGGCGAGCATGTCGATGAAGGGTGCGAAGGGCTGCTTGAATGTGATGGCGAGCTTATAGGGGCCGAGGATTTTGACCGAGCGCAAATAGGGCTTTATTTCTTCCCCCGCGCCGTTGTTTTTGAGCCATCTGTCGAAAGAGGCGGCCACATCGGCCGAAGTCATCTCCCGGCCGTCCTGGAAGAGCACCCCTTTGCGCAGGTCGATCAGATACGTCCTGCCCCCGTCCACAATTTTATAGCCTGCCGCCAGCTGGGGCACGGCCTGCAATTTCGCGTTAAACTCGAAAAGCCCTTCATAGATCAGATTGTCGATTTCGGTGATTTTCCATTCGGTGGATTTGTCGCTGTCCAGATGGGGCGGTGCTGTGCCGTCCGCGACCACCAGGGTCCCTCCGTATCGCGCATCTCCGGCAAAGCAGACCGCCGGGTGGAGAGTCTGGAAGACAAGCAGCAGGAAAAACAGAAGCGGCATGAAAGCTTTGACTCTTGAGAACACGGTGAATCCTCCTTTTTTTTGTACGCTCTTAGTCTCGGTCATTCCGCGGCACGATGACAGGCTACTGAACGGTTCGTGCCGATGGGGGAAAGCATCGGTTCGACCTCGAGGCACTCTGCGATCCTGATGGGGCATCGGGTGTGAAAGCGGCAGCCGGGCGGCAGGTCGAGATGATCGGGGACCTCACCGTTCAAGATGATCCTGCGGCGGCTGATTTCGGGGTCCGGAACGGGAATGGCGGACAGAAGCGCCTGTGTGTACGGATGCTTCGGATCTGCGAACAGCTCCTCGACGGGTCCCATTTCCACTATTTTCCCCAGGTAAACGACCATCATGCGGTCGCACATGTATTTTACGACCGACAAATCATGGGAAATGAACAAATAGGTGAGCCGGTATTCAGACTGGAGGTCCTTGAACAGATTGATGATCTGGCTTTGAATGGAGACGTCCAGAGCCGATACGGGCTCGTCGCAGACAATCAGTTCGGGCCGTATCGCCATGGCCCTCGCGATGCCGATTCTCTGCTTCTGGCCCCCGGAGACTTCCCGAGGGCGTTTGTCGTAAAACTCTTCGCCCAGCTCCACTTTCTTCAGAAGCTCCATCGCCCTCTGCCTCCTTTCGGCTTTCGAACAAACGCCAAAGAGCTTCAGAGGCTCGGCGATCAGGCTTCCCAGCTTCATGCGCGGATTGAGCGACCCGTGGGAATCCTGGAAGACCATCTGGATTTTTCTGCGGTACTTTCGAAATTGCCCGCCGTCCAGGGCGCAGATGTCGATCCCTCCAAACAGGATTTTGCCTCTATCCGGTTCGAGCAGGCGAAGCAGCAAGCGTGCGAGCGTGGATTTCCCGCAGCCCGACTCGCCCACCACCCCGAGGGTCTCACCCCTCCATGCCGCAAAGGAGACGTCATCGACCGCTCTGACGGTCCCGCGCGTCCGATGCACCAGGCCGCCTGCCAAAGGGAAATGCTTGACCAGGTTTTCCACGCGCACGAGTTCGTCTGCGGCGGGCGCTATCATGTCATGCCTCTCCACGCTGTTTCCGGGGGGCAGTCGGGGGAATGCCTCCAGCAGCGAACGAAGCGGTTTTCCCCGATCCGGTAGAGGGAGGGGCCGGATTGCAGACAGACGGGCATCGAAAAATCACACCTTGGATGGAAGGCACACCCCGACAGCCATTCGCGACCCTCATGAACGGAGCCCCGGATCGCTGTCAGCCGCTCATTTTTATTCGCAAAATAGGGCATGGAAGCCAGAAGTCCCATGGAATAGGGATGCCCCGGCGCTTTGAATATCTCCTGTACGGCTCCTTCTTCAACGATCCGGCCCGCGTACATGACCATGACCCGTTCGGCCATCTGCGCGATGATTCCGAAATCGTGGGTGATCATCAGCAGTGCCATCCGATTGACTCTGCACAGCTCTTGTATCAAATCGAGAATTTGGGCCTGGATCGTCACATCGAGCGCGGTGGTAGGTTCGTCGGCGATGAGCAGTTCGGGAGCGCAGGCAAGGGCCATGGCGATCATCACGCGCTGACGCATCCCGCCCGAGAATTGGTGAGGGTATTGCTTCACCCGTTTGGAAGCCGACGGCAGCCCCACCTGCTCCAGTAATTCGACGGCTCTTTTCATCCCCTGTTTCCTGCTCATGGACTGGTGCGTCTCCAGGACTTCACTGATTTGTACGCCCACGCTCAGCACCGGGTTCAACGAGTTGACGGGGTCCTGGAAGATCATCGATATCCGGTTTCCCCGGACGAGCTTCCTGTTTTCCGGGGCGCCCAAAAGAGAACGCCCCCGATACAGGATATCCCCGGATTCAATGACGCCGGTGCCTGGCGTCATCTGCAGGATGCTGAGGGCGGTAACGCTTTTTCCGCACCCGGACTCGCCCACGATGCCCAGGGATTCTCCCTCGTCTATATGCAGGGAAATGCCCTGGAGGGCCGGCAGCTTCCCTCCCGCGGTGTGGAAAGATACCGCGAGGTCCTTGATTTCCAGCAGTCTTTCAGCCATGCAATTCGAGGTCTCTCAATCCATCGCCCAGCAAATTCAGTCCCAGAACCACCAGTGAAAGCGCCAGCCCCGGAAAGAGCATGGTCCACGGCGCGACGGTCATGTACGTTTTTGCATCGCTTATCATCGCTCCCCAACTGGGCTGGGGAGCTTTGATCCCGATGCCCAGAAAACTCAGCGCGGCCTCATCGAGCACCGCCAGGGCGAAGATGAACGTCGCCTGAACGATTACCGGCGAAAGCACATTCGGCAGGATATACCGGGTGAGGATATAGGTGTCCTTCGCCCCGGCGGTTTTGGCCGAGTCGATATATTCCAGCTCCTTTTCGTGCAGCACGGAGCCTCGCACGATCCTGCTCATCCCGGAAAAATAGGCAAAGGAGAGCGCGGCGATAATGTTGAGCTTTCCCGGCCCCAGAAAAGCAGCCAGAAAGATTGCGATGATGATTCCGGGAAAGGCCATGAAAATGTCGATCAGGCGCATCAGGACCCGGTCTATCTTCCTGTAATAGCCCGAGAGCAAACCCAGGCCGACGCCCAAAAGTGTCGCGAGCGCCACGACGGAAAAGCCGATCTCCGCGGAGGCGCGAGACCCATAAAGGAGCCTGCTCCAAATGTCTCTTCCCAGTTCGTCGGTTCCCATCAGATGTTTTGCGGAGGGAGCCTCCAGCCTTTGTGCCGGATTGAGCGCTGTCGGATCGAAACGCGTAAACACCGGCGCTCCCAATGCCCCGGCAAGGAAGAGCAAAACGATCAGTCCGCCTATAAAGGTGTAGAAATCTGCCTTGATGGTCCCCAAGCCGAAAATCCTCATCTCCCGCTACTTCTCATAATCTTTTCTCAGCCTCGGGTTGAGAGCGAGGTAGCAGATATCGACGAACAGATTGACCACGACGAAGATGATCGCTGTAAATATCAGGCTGCCCTGTATGACCGGAAAATCGCGATTCAATATGGCCGATATTGTCAGCGCGCCTGTTCCGGGGATGTAGAAAATCGTCTCCACAATCCATGTGCCGCACAAAAGCGTGCCAAACCCTATGCCGATGACCGTCGTAACCGGGAGGAGCGCATTTTTCAGCGCATGCCTCACGATCACGACCAGTTCGGGAAGGCCCTTGGCCCGCGCCGTCCGGATATAGTCCTGTTCCAATACTTCGATCATGGAGCTTCGAGTCATCCGGGCTATTATGCCGCTCTGCATGATTCCCAGAGTGAAGGCCGGCAGCACCAGATAGCGGAGAGCGCTCCACCCCGCCTCCGAAAAAGGCCGGTAGCCGCAAACCGGAAACCACCTCAGGCGAACGCCGAAAAAGAGGATCATCATCAGAGACAACCAGAAACTCGGTACCGAAATGGAGCCCAGGGAGAAAACCGTTGTCAGCCTGTCGGGCCAGCCGTTGCGGCGGAGGGCGGAAATGACGCCCGCGGGGATTCCAAGGAGAATTCCAATCAACTGCCCGAAGAAGGCCAAAAGAAGAGTGGGGGGCATTCGGGATACAATCAACCGGCTAACGGGGGCGTGCAGAAACAGGGAGCTTCCCAGGTCTCCGTGAACTACTTTGCGGAGCCAGACAACGAATTGGACGTAGACGGGTTTGTCCAGCCCGAACTGTCGATTCATCTGCGCCACCTGGCTTCTGGTGGCGAAATCCCCAAGGATTACACGAGCGGGACCTCCCGGCATGACGAAGGTCATGCCGAACGCAATCAGGGCTACCACGAACAATATCGGCACAATCAAGGCGAGGCGGCGAAGAATGAAAGAAAACACCTTGTACTATCTCCTTCCGATCCGGTCGCAGATATTGGCGAAAAGCGCATCGTGACTCCTGCCCATACCGGTGTGACGAAAAAGCACTAACATAGGGTCAATCAATGTGTCAAAGCGAAAATACCGATAATTCCAGGAGTTGCCCCGAATGAAAGCTATGCTCCCTGTCTTCACCCCTCGCGAAGCGGAGATCGCCACTTGCCCCAACTACAAACCCGAGTCGCTCGAAACCGTGTTCGAAAGGGCAAACAAGCTGATCGGGTCGGTCGAGGAACTTGCGGCGATGCTGGATGGAATCGAGAAAAAAGGCGGAATCGAAACCAAAATGAAGGGTGGCAGGAAGCATTACTGCAACGCCCCCCTTGTCGTCGGGATGTATGAGTTCCAGGCAAGCCGACTCACTCCCGAGTTCGTGCGGGATTTCGACGAATATGTCAGCGATATGAAATTCGGGATCGAGTTTCTGGCCACGGAACTCCCGCAGATGCGAACCATCCCGATCGGGAAAAGCATTACCCCCCAAAACCACGTCGGCACGTTCGATCGGGTCCTGTCTCTTTTGGAGAAATCGGAAGGGCCCTTTGCCATTGAGCGTAGAGTTGAACTCCAACGGCTCGATCCGGCGCTCGTAAACCTTTTTCTCGGAACAGGAGATGGAGGGGGGCCCGGCGAATATCTTTCTGCGGCGCCGGAGTTCGGGCAGGGAAACGGTTCCGCTGCTGGGACCCGGGTGCTCATCAGTGTCGCGCGCGAGCATGGATCCAGCAGCCCGCGAGGCTTTGTCATTCATTAGAAGCCTGTGTCCACCACCATTTGCGCCTATTTTGACACGCTCGATAAAGCGTAAGACCTGTCGATCATGCCCCTGAGTCATGATCGTGAGACCGAACGAACACCAATTGGCTGGAGGTGATAAAGTTTACACACATTCCGGCAATTGATCCGGCGGCAACGGCCAACTGAGGCCAATTGGAGAACAGAGACAAAGTGAGCACCAGTGTTGCGTAAACAATGTTATTGATAAGTGCCCCCAGGGAGTTGGCCGCCACATAGCGCGTCCACTCGTGAATCCAGCGCTCGCTGGTCCGGCCCGCGAAGGTCCAGTTCCGGTTGATGAGCCAGGTTGTCGTAACGGCAATGGAAAAGGCATAGAACTGGGCCGGGAGGGGGTGCATCCCCACCTCCCGCGTGAGGAGAGTGACAATCCCCGCATCTACCAGGAAGCCCACCGTCCCGGAGACCCCGAATTTGAAAAATTCCGGGATACATCTACGCTGTTTGATCATCGTGGTCCCCGTGATCGGCAGTCCCTGTCCATGCCTGAGGATGTGGATATCCTTGCCTGCTCTTCACGCTCCCCTGCCGTGCGTGAGAGCGATTTTTTCGAACATCGTGAGCAATCCCGCGCTCAGGATGTATGTGGAGCCGATATTGAGGTTCTCGTTTACCGTCGCATCGAAAAACAGGCTGAGGGAAGAATCCAGATCGGCTTCCTTTTTCCAGTAGCTGATGAGAAGGGGCACTTTGGGCAGGGGATACAGAACCACCGAGATGTCCGAGTCGAAGCTGCCTCCGGCCGGTTCGCCGTCGAAAATATCGACGATCAGCTCGAATAGATCGGTGTGGCTGTCGACGAGCTTTCTCATCGGCTCTTCGCACCGCTTGGCAAAGAGCCCGGCCCGAACCGCCCCCCCGTTCAATTCCCGGAAAGGGACCCAGTTGCGGCCGGGATCGAGCCCGGCGCTGTGGGCGATGTAGTGCAGCAGCGGAACCAAGACCCAGCGGTTGTTGTGGCATTCCGAAGTCATGTTGCCGTTTCGGTCGATGAAAAAGTCCTTGCCCAGGCATTTTACGGCAAGTCTCTCGCGATCGTACACAGCGCCGAGTCGGCCGGCCAGGGAAGCAAGATCTTGTCGTCGTATCTCCTCTTGCAACTCCTCGAGCTGTTTTTCCCAGTCTTCCTTTTCCGATCGGTCCGGACCCGTGTTATCTCCCAGCGTTTCGGCCACGGCCCTGTCCACGTAAGGACAATCCGCAACTCTTTTCTCCCCGCGCATCACGGCGGCAGCAAGAGCCAGGCAGTTCTGCATCCCGCATTCCCTGCAGTTGGTTTTCGCCAGGTATTTATAGATCTCCAGGTGATTCAGTCTGGACATTTATTCCTCGTTAGGCGACCGCTCGAATCCCGCAAATCTTTTGCAGCTCCGAGACCTTATCGGTTTTTTCCCACGGGAAGCCCTCCCGGCCGAAGTGGCCGAAGGCTGCGCTTTGCCGATAGGACCAGCTGGACGGGTTGAGGAGCTTCAACCCTTCGATTATGGCCGCGGGCCGGAAATCGAAGATTCCGCTCTTTTCGAGGACGTCCTGCAGTTCCTTTTCCTCGACGGTTCCCGTCCCGTAGGTATCCACATTGATGCTCACGGGCCGGGCGACCCCGATGGCGTAGGCGACCTGAATTTCACATTTTTCGGCAAGACCGGCCGCAACGATGTTTTTGGCCGCGTAGCGGGCATAGTAGGCAGCGCTTCGATCCACCTTGGAGGGGTCCTTGCCGGAGAAGGCCCCGCCTCCGTGACTGCCCACACCCCCGTATGTGTCCACGATGATTTTGCGCCCGGTGAGGCCGGCATCGGCATAAGGGCCTCCCAGCACGAAAGAACCGGTCGGGTTGATGAAAAACTCGGTAGCGTCGTCGAGCATTCCCGTGGTGTCGAGAACCTCCCGGGCCACGTCGATCAGGTCCCTGCGGATTTGTTCCAAAGGAACTTCAGCTGTTTGGTGGCTGATGACCACGTTTGTGACCCGTTTGGGCTTTCCCTTCACATAGCGAACGGAAACCTGGGATTTGGAATCGGGCCGAAGATAGGGGATCGCCCCGGCTTCCCGGCGCCGTTCCAACTCCCGAAGAAGGCGGTGGCTCAGTGCAACGGGGGCGGGCATGAACTCGGGGGTTTCATTGGTGGCGTACCCGAACATCATCCCCTGGTCTCCCGCGCCCTGCTCCTGGTAGAGTCCCGTCCCGGGGGTCACCCCCTGGCTGATATCGGGCGACTGGCCGTGTACGCGGCTGATATACTCGAAAGAGTCGTGCCAGAATTTGAGCTCGGGCTTGTCATAGCCTATTTCGCGGACTACCGAACGCGCGATGGCTTCGGTATCCAGTGTGTCCCATCCTGAGCAGGTAATCTCCCCCGCGTTAACCACCAGGTTGTAGCCAACCATGGTTTCACAAGCTACCCGGCTCGAAGGGTCGACGCTCAAACAGGCGTCCAGGACTGCGTCGGAAATCTGATCGCAAAGTTTATCCGGGTGTCCCCTGCCTACCGATTCTGAAGTGAATACGTGTTCTGCATAAATTTTACTCATTATCACAGCCCCTTAGCACCTTGTTTCCGATAAGGATGACAAGATCATGAAAACGTATAAGTATATTCCCGTTCAGCCTCCGACAGTCTTTCGTCCATAACATTTCCGAGATGCTGCAGGAAGAGAAAATC
>JBMFWU010000061.1:0-7157 GCA_049964955.1 Syntrophobacteraceae bacterium | reverse complement strand
GGCCGTAGTAGGGAGCATAGTAATAGTTGTTGGGATAGCCGTAATAGGGAGTACCGAAATAGATACCGCCGCCGTCCCAATCGTCGCGATCGCCCCAGTCGTCTCTATCCCCCCAGCCCCGGTGGTCCCAGTCGCCGCGATCCCGGTCGATACGGAGCACGCGGGCCTGAACAAGTTGGATGGACGGCATCGATCCCACCTGAAACGCCGTGGGGTTGGCCAAAGCGTTCGACGCGTGTGCGAAAGCCGGATTTGCGGGGACGATGATCACGGCCGCAAGGGCAAGTGCACAGACAAAAATCGCTGATTTTATAACATTCATATCCATTACCTCCTTACTATATAATAAACATAATTATCATCTCGACGAAGCGCCAACGGAGCCGCGCAGCGGCATGGGGGGGGCGAAAGTCCCCGCGCTCTTGCGGTTGCCGTTTGACCGGTGTCGGAAACCCAATCTAAGGTGCGGGCATTGTAGAGGATAGATACGCCATTCACGTGCCTGTTCGAATGTGTGCGTCTCGACGGTGGTGAGCCGCCGGTGAAGCCCATCGCAAAAATGCTTAAAAATTGATTGCAAACATTGTAGAGTTGTTCCGCTTAAGAGAAAAGAAAGGGGAATTCATGAAGAGCGAACCCGTCTATTGCTTTATGGACGTTGTTGCCCGGGAGGCGGAAGAGTACGCGAGAGATCACAGCTCGCCGATGTCTTCGCTTCTCGAGGAAATGGAGCACTTCTCGCTTACCGAGACACCCTATCCCAGCATGCTCACCGGACGCGTGGAAGGCCGTTTTCTGCAATTCGTCGCGGGGCTTTGCGGCGCACGCCGGATCGTGGATATAGGCACATTTACCGGCTACTCGGCCCTTTCCATGGCCGAAGCCTTGAGCGATGAGGGGCGGATCATCACCATCGAGCGCGATCCCCGATTCGCCGAAATCGCACAGAAGTTTTTCGACCGCACTCCTGCGGGCGGAAAAATTACTCTTCGTCAGGGCGAGGCGCTCGAAATTCTCAAGTCGCTTCCGGAGGAGGAAACAGACCTCGTTTTTCTGGACGCAGACAAGGGGCAATACGCTGCGTGCTACGGGGAGGCGATGAGGATTCTTCGCCCCGGCGGCCTGATGCTCGTCGACAATGTGCTGTGGTATGGAAAGATTTTCGACCCGAAAGACGAGGACAGCCGCGCGGTTGCCGAGTTCAATGAACTGGTGAACGCAGATCCCCGGGCGGAAAAGCTTTTCCTTACCATCCGCGACGGACTCTACGTCATCAGAAAACGGGCGGCCTGATCTCATGCAGTTTACTTCGCCAGGGAATCCTTGTAATGACCAACAGCGATCGTGACTGGCATTCGGCGACCAATCCGTGGCTGATTGCAGTCACGATGATTCTGCCGACCTTCATGGTCGCCCTGGATACGTCGGTCGCCAACGTCTCGCTTCCCTATATCGCCGGGAGCCTTTCGTCGGGCGTGGACGAAGCCACCTGGGTGCTGACCAGCTATCTTGTGGCCAACGCCATCATATTGCCCATTTCGGGCTGGCTTTCGCAGACTCTGGGCCGCAAGCGCTTTCTCATTATCAGCATGGTCGTTTTCACCTTCGCCTCCTTTTTGAGCGGAGCCGCGATGAGCCTGGGCATGCTGATCGTTGCCCGCGTGATCCAGGGCGCAAGCGGAGGGGCGCTTCTGCCGGTTTCCCAGGCAGTGCTGCTCGAAAGTTTCCCCCCGGAAAAGCGAAGTGAAGCCATGGCGGTCTATGCCTTGGGCGTCATCGTGGCCCCTGTGGTGGGGCCGACATTGGGCGGGTGGATTACCGACAGCTACTCGTGGCGATGGGTTTTCTACATCAACCTGCCGATCTGCATCCTGGCCATCATCCTGGCCAGAATGCTGCTCGAAGACCCTCCCTATATGCGGGGCCAGACCCCCAGATCGGTCGATTACACGGGCTTTACCCTCATGGCCGTGGGCCTTGGGGCCCTGCAGGTGGTGCTCGACAGGGGAGAGAGATCCGACTGGTTCGCTTCTCACTGGGTGCTACTCGGGGCAATCGCTTCGGCGGTCTGCCTCGTGAGCTTCGTAGTCTGGGAATTGAGCCGCGAGGAACCGATCGTGGAACTGCGCGTTCTGGCGGACCGCAACTTTGCGGCCGGTTTCATTCTGGCGACCGTCTACGGATTCATCCTGTACGGAACGCTTGTGATGCTGCCCCTTTTTCTGGAAAACCTCATGGGCTACACGGCCTTCAATACCGGCCTGGCGATTACTCCCCGGGGCATGGGCGCCATGCTCTCCGTGACCCTTGCGGGCAGGTTTCTTAAAAAACTGGACAGCCGCCTTGTCATCATCTGCGGCCTCATACTGCTTGCCACCGCGCTGTTTATTCTCAGCGGGATCGATCTCGAGATTTCCATCTTCGATATCATCTGGCCAAATGTGCTCATGGGCTTTGCCGTCGGGATGGTTTTCGTCGCCATAACCACGGCCGCAGTGTCCACGCTGCCCAATGAAATGATCGGGACCGCCACCGGCCTCTACAACCTGATGCGCAACATGGGCGGAAGCGTCGGCATAGCGCTCGTCACCACCTTCCAGTCCCGAAACGCTCAGCTTCACCAGGCGATGCTGGTCTCTCACCTGACGCCCTATACGCCCACCTTCCAGTTGGCATTGCACAAGCTGATCCAATTTTTCAGGCTTACGGGAGATTCGGTTGGGGCGCAGACGAAGGCATACCTGGCCATTTACAAAACGCTGGTGATGCAGAGCACCGCAAATGCCTTCCTCGACATCTGGAGAATGCTTGGCTGCCTTGCCCTCGCGAGCATCCCCCTGGCACTGATTTTTAAAACGACTCGGATCAAAAAAGAGCCGTGAAGCAGTCCGAGACAGAGCCGCGTAGCGGCGTGGGGGTGCAGGGGGCGACAGCCCCTGCGCATTTTGTTTCACCCTATCTTAACTGACTCACATGCCTGTGAGGCGGCTCGCCAAAAAGCCGCTTGTACTCCCGGTTGAATTGGGTGGGGCTTTCGTACCCGACCGTCAGGGCCGCCGTCTCGGCGCCCTCGTTTTCCGAGAGCATCAGGCGCTGGGCCTCATAGAGGCGCAGCCGCTTCTGAAACTGCAAGGGGCTGAGGCTCGTGAGTTCCCTGAAATGGCGGTGAAAGGTGGAAGTGGCCATATTGGCCCTTTTGGCCAGTTCATCGACCTGCAGAGGCGCCTTGTAGTTTTCCCGCAGCCAGGAGATGGACCGGGCGATCTGGTTGGTTTGGGTCCCAAGAGTATTGAGCATCCGCAACCGTTCGCCCTGGGGACCGATGAGCAGTCGGTAATGAATCTCACGAATAATCATGGGGGCGAGCACGGAGATCTGTTCCGGTTTTTCCTGGAGTTCGGCCAGGCGCAGGAACGCATCCAGAACGTCAGGATCGACCGTTGCGATCGAGATTCCGCGACAGGAACCGTTTGTGGACCGAGAAGACGGAGGGACCTCGGCTGCCAGTTGGCTGATCAGGTATTTATCGAGGCCGAGCGAAAGCGCGAGGAGCGGACGCTCCGGGGAGGCTTCGGTGATGTAGCTGACGCTCGGAAGATCCACCGCGGCCACCAGACAGTCGTTTTCACCATAGCGGTACTCCTCTGAGCCGATTATCGAGCGTTTGAAGCCCTGGACGATCACAGCGACCAGCGGTTTTTCAAAGCAGTTCTCAGGCTGATTGACCCGGTCGCGCCGGATGATCGTCAACCCCTCGATTGCCGTCGGGTAGCGTCCCGGAAGGGACATCCAACCCAATAGTTTTTCTTTGAGAAGATTTTTGGCTATTTCCAGCCCGGTGCCGTCGTTTTCTTGCATACGATTCAATCCATTGTTATTCTGAGTATTCCATGCGGCGGATACAGTATCCGGACCGATTCATCCAATAGCCTTCTATCCCAACTCCGAAAATCTGTCGAGAGAATCAGGCAAGAATTGGAGAGAATTGTATATTTTGTTCGAAGTCGGCTGCCTATAATGTGGAAGATACGGACACCAAGATGTCGACAAAGGAACAGGCTGGAGGCCGGGATCGGATTCTGATCCGCGAGTTTGACGCGCTAATCTTTTTTGCGAGGAAATCAGCATGAAAAGCAAAGTATTTTTTGTCCCGGTAAAGGATGCGGAAGACATCGATGCAGTAAATCGACAGCTGGATATACTGCTGAAAGGAAGCGAGATTCTCTCGGTTGTCGAAAAGAGAGGTGATGTGGCTGTAAAGCTGCATTTCGGGGAAGAAGGCACCGATTCTTTCGTAAGACCCGACCATTTGCGGCTTCTGTGCAGCGAAATAGCCAGAAAGGGATGCGTCCCGTTTCTTTCGGACGCCAACACGCTCTACCGCGGAAAGCGGCTCAACTCAGAAGATCATCTGGGAGTCGCAAAAGCCCATGGTTTCACGAAAGAAACCGTGGGGGCCGATATCGTCATCCCTGACGATCGGAAGGAAGAAAATGTCGCGGATGTGCCTATCGACAAGGAGTTCATAAAGACGGCCAAGGTCTGCCGCCGCTACCTGGATGCGGACGCCCTGGTCGCCGTCACCCATTTCAAGGGACATGGGATGACGAGCTTTGGCGGGACACTCAAAAATCTCGGGATGGGCTGTGCCACAAGGGCGGGTAAACTCGCCCAGCACTGTGACGCCGTCCCCAGCTTTTACGAGGATAAATGCATCGGATGCGGCGAATGCGAGACGGTCTGTCCCGTAGGAGCGCTCCACATGGAAAACGACAAATCGGTGCTCGCTACGGAAAAGTGCATCGGGTGTGCGAGCTGTGTTGCAGTTTGCCCGAGTGCGGCTCTTTTTGTCGATTTTGCAGCGGGCGATAAAATCCAGAAAAAGATGGTCGAGTATGCCTATGCCATTCTGAACGAGCAGAAGGGCAAGGCCTGTTTTCTCAATTTTGCCGTTCGCATCAACAAGGAATGCGATTGCTGGTCGTACGGCAATCAGCGGATAGCCCCCGATGTCGGCATTTTCGCCTCGCTCGATCCGGTGGCCATCGACAAGGCGAGCCTCGATCTCGTAAACGAGTGCTGCGGAAAAGAGATTTTCGTGGAATTTCATCCGGGCAAAGACCCGATGGTGCAACTGGAATATGCGCAGAGCCTGGGGCTCGGCAGCCTTGACTATGAACTGGTAAGGCTCTAATTTTATTCCAGAAAGCGCTTTGAAAATATTTTAAAGCCGTTTGATTCCGGATCCGGCCGCCTTATTTTCCGGGTAGATCATGTTCAGGAGGAACTATGGAATCAAAGTTGGACGAAATAATCACCGCCGCCCTCGATTTGAACATTGAGGAACGGGCGAAGGTGGTCGCAAAGCTGCTGCTCAGTCTGGATGAACCTTCGGAATCCGAGGTTGAAAGACAGTGGATCGAGGAGGCTCAACGCAGGCTTAATGATTTTCGAGCGGGGCGCGTCCAGGGAACGCCGGCAGATGATGTATTTCAGCGCGCCTATGACGATATATCGTGAAAATCGAATTCCTTCCCGAGGCTGAAGAGGAGTTTCGAGAAGCTGTTCGGTATTATGAAACTGAGGCTCCGGGAGTGGGCATCACTTTCATAACAACCGTACGAAGGGCTGTCGGGCTGATCGCCGAAAATCCGTATGCCGCCGCATCGATAGGCAGCGGAATTCGAAAGAAGGTTTTAACCCATTTCCCTTACAATATTCTCTACGCAATCGAGCGGGACCAGGTCCTGATCGTCGCGGTCGCGCATCAAAAAAGGCGACCGAGGTACTGGCGAGCAAGGATCAAACTTCTCACAGAGCGCAAAAGCCCTTCTGGATCGGAGCATGAAAAATGAACCCTGTCGAACTTTGTAATCAATATCTGTCGGCTCTCAATGCGGGTGACCTTCAAAAGGTTTTATCGCTCTTTGACTCGAAGGCGATGGTTGTGTCGCCTCTCTACGGGCTGGTCGAGGCGCAGCGATTCTACAGGGAGTTATTTGAAGATACCAATCGCTCCAAGACCACGCTGCAGCATGTTTTCGAGGCGGAGAACACGCCCTCTGTCGCCTTGCACTTTCATTACTCCTGGACACTGAAGAGCGGCAAGGTCGTCGATTTCGAGTGCGTCGACGTGATCGAACTCACTCCTGACGGGAAAAAGTTTGCCAAACTCACGATAATCTACGATACGGCTCCTCTTCGAGCCGATTTCGCAGAGAGCCACGGCACGGATTCATAGTTGGTCCAACGCCGGAAACCTCAGGGTGGGCGAGGCTGCGCTTTTGCCCACCCTTGCTTTCGCCGCCCGCTTTCACCGAATTATACGATCTGTTGCCCCGCCTTGGGCCCCACGGATTGATCGAAGATCGAATCCACCGTGATTATCACCGCGTATTTGGGATGGGGCAATTGCTTCGGCGCCTTCTTCAGCTGTTCCACCATCTGATCGAATACCGGACCTGAATCCACCAGTTGGGCCGTGCCTTTGAATTGAAATCCCTTGAACTTCTCCATGTCCAATACCGTCACGGCGACCTTCGGATTCTTTTGCAGGTTCTCGCGAGTCTTGCCAGAAAACAGGTCGGCAAAGATGATGTGTTCGTCGTCCAATACCTGCACCGTCCCCTTGGGAGTGGTATTCGGAACACCGTCAGGCGAGGCTGTAGCCACCCATGCCATCTTTCCCTTTACAAATTCCTGCACTTCATTGGGTATTTTTGCCATAATGTGGTCCTTTCGCCGGCTATCGAGTGATGGTTGGAAATGGGCGCGGCCCCCTCTTGAACCACGCCCCCGGGACATTTTGCAGAGTTTCGCAGCCCTCTATGCAGCCTTATCCTGTTCGAACGACTGTTTCCAGGCGTTGAAACCACCTTTTAGCGCCCATACGTTCGGGTATCCCATTTCAATGTACTTTGCCGCCTGACCGGCGGAAGTATGTTCCTCGGGTCAGGCGCAGTAGAAAATTATTTCCTGACTTTTATTCATAGAAGGCAGCTTCGACAAAAACTCCTCAAACGGTATGGCTCCTTCCAGACGGAAAGTCCTGAATTTTTCCTCACCCTCATAGCCACAGACCAGAAGGGCCTCCTTTGAAATCACCTTCTCCCGGGCATTCTGCGGTTCGATCCGTCGGACTTCTTTGTTTTCCATTG
>JBMFWU010000060.1:15160-30041 GCA_049964955.1 Syntrophobacteraceae bacterium | reverse complement strand
AAAACTGCACACTAGCCGCAAGAGGTCACGAAATGCCCCTCAGATAACAGTCTTCAATATAAATCTCCCAACAAGATTATTGGCTGTCAGTGGTAACTGAGAAAATGGGGAGGCTGTTTGCCGGCCCCCACCGGCAGGCAAATGAGGAAGGAGGTGTGGAAACTCGCGTTCAAATCGTAGTTTTTGTTGGTCAGGCACTTCATTCGACTAACCTTTAGGAGGTAATCATGCCAAGTTATGTAATGACCGAGAAGTGTGACGGCTGCAAGGGGCAGGATAAAACCGCTTGCATGTATATATGCCCCAACGACCTGATGGCCCTGGATAAAGACAGGATGAAGGGCTACAACCAGGAGCCCAATTATTGCTGGGAATGCTACTGCTGTGTAAAGATCTGCCCCCAGCAGGCCATGGACGTTAGAGGCTACGCCGACTTCATGCCTCTTGGCGCCGCTTCCACCCCGCTGCGCGGCAGCCAGGACATCATGTGGACCATCAAGTTCAGGGACGGCAGGATCAAGAGATTCAAGTACGCCACCAGGACGACGCCAGAGGGTTCCATTAAGCCCTTTGATGGATTCGCCGCGGCCAATCCGGCAGATCTGGATAACCAGTTCCTTCTTGGTGAACCCAGCATCGTAGGGATGACAGAACTCCTGACAATCAAGAAATAAGGAGACGTAAAAATGAAAGATTTCGCTACAGAGGTTGTCGAAACTGACGTGTTGATTCTTGGTGGTGGTATGTCCGGCTGTGGCGCAGCGGTGGAAGCCGCATACTGGGCAAAGCCGCTGGGCTTGAAAGTGACTCTTGTTGATAAGGCCGCAATCGATCGAAGCGGTCCTGTAGCGATGGGTCTTTCGGCCATCAACACCTACATGGGGTTGGACGGCAAGGTGACCCAGAATCCGCGCAAGCCCGAAAGATTTGCCGAGTACGTGACCAACGACCAGTGCGGTATGGCTCGCCAGGACCTCGTCTATGACGTAGCACGCCACGTCGACTCCTCCGTAAAGCACTTCGACAAATGGGGTCTGCCCATTTGGAAAGACGAAAAGGGAAATTATGTAAAGTCGGGCGAATGGCAGGTCATGATCGCCGGGGAATCCTACAAGATCCTCGTTGCCGAAGCCGCAAAGTCCGCTCTGGCCGATCTTGGCGACAAGGGCCAGTTGATGGAAAGAATCATGATCACGCACCTGGTAAAAGACGAAAAGGATCCCAATCGGATCGCCGGTGCCGTCGGCTTCAGCGTGCGCGAAGACAAGTTCTACGTCTTCAAGGCCAAAGTAACCCTTGCTCTGATGGGCGGCGCGGTTCACGTCTTCCGTCCGCGGTCCCAGGGCGAGGCCTTCGGCCGATCCTGGATGCCTCCGTTCGTCTCCGGCTCCGTCTACGCTCTGGTTCTGCAGGCCGGCGGCGAGCTGACCCAGATGGACAACACCTTTGTTCCCCCGCGGTTCAAAGATTCCTACGGTCCTGTGGGCACCTTCTTCCTGCTCTTCAAGACCCCGGCGACCAACGGCGAAGGCGGACCCTACATCGGCGCATACCCCGATGAGCTGGCCAAATGGGCCCCCTATTCCAACGCCAAGCCCTGCCCGACCCCCATCCGTAACTACGAGATGATTCTGTGCCAGAAAGAAGGAAAACTTCCTTTCGTTATGCACACCCAGAAGGTCGTGGAGAGACTGAAGTCGGAAATCAGCGATCCCAAGGAACTGAAAAAGGCGATCAAGAACTACGAAAGTGAAGCCTGGGAAGACTTCCTCGACATGACGATTGCTGGTGCGACCAACTGGGCCGCCCACAACATCGATCCGCTCGAGAAACCCATGGAGCTTCAGCTGTCCGACTCGGTCTTCATCGGTTCGCATGCCTGCTCCTGCGGTTCCTGGGTTTGCGGTCCTGCAGACGTTATGCCTGCGGAATTCAAGAATGATTTTCCGGCTCAGTACAACCTGATGACGACCGTAAAGGGTCTGTTCACCGCCGGTTGCGGTGTTGGCGCCTGCGCTCACAAGTTTTCGAGCGGTTCGCACGTTCAGGGCAGGATCGCCGGTAAGTCCGTTGTCAAGTTTGTAAACGACGACAAGGGCTACACCCCGACCATTTCCGATGCGACCGTCGCAAAGTACAAGGAAATCATCTTCAAGCCTTTTGCGACCTACGAAGCCAACAAGAACTTCACCACGACTCCCGATGTCAACCCCAACTACATTTCTCCCCATAACTTCCTGTTCAGACTTCAGAAGATCATGGGTGAGTACGCCGGTGGCTGGGAGACCCTGTACGGGACCTCCGACAAGCTGCTCGAAATCGGCCTGTGGAAGCTGGGTCTTTTGGGCGAAGACATCGATAAGCTTGCGGCCAAGGATTCGCATGAACTCATGAGAGCATGGGAATCGGTCCACAGGTATTTCGTCGGTGAAGCTTGCTCCAGGTCGAGACTGGCTCGTAAAGAGTCCAGGTGGCCTGGCTACTACTACAAGTTCGACTACCTGAAGCTCGATGATACCCAGAAGCACTTCGTCAACGTGAAGTATGACGAAGCCAAAAAGGAATGGACCGTGCTGACGAAGCCCATCGTCAACATCGTCTAGTCTGATCTGTACGAGAGCAAGTGCATGACAGGGGGCGGCCGCAAAGGCCGCCCCTTTTATTCAAGAACTCTAATAATCAGGGCTTGTTTGGAGAATATTTTATGAGCGAGCAAAATGATCGAAAATTTCTGTACACTTTGGATGAAGAATTCACATTCTCTTGTGACCGCACACTTCCATGCTTTAACACATGCTGCCGTGATATAAATATCTTCCTTACGCCCTATGACGTTTTGAGAATGCGAAAGAGTGTATGGCTTCCCGCCGAGGAGTTTCTTCATAAATATACGGTTGCGATTCTGGGCGATGATGGGATACCTCTGGTCGTACTCAAAATGAAAGAAGATCAGGATAAAACCTGTCCCTTCGTTTCCTCGGAAGGATGTTCCATTTACGAGAATAGACCCTGGTCGTGCAGAATGTTCCCGGTGTTCCCGGTCTCGGCCGAGGAAGAGGAGTTTCTCATCGAGGAAAAGCTTTCGTGCCATGGCTTTAGAATGAAGAAAACCTCGACGGTCCGGCAGTGGAAAGAGAACCAGGACATAAACAAATATGACCAGATGAACGAAACCTATAAGAAGATCACACTTCATGATTATTTTCAGAACGGAAATAAGATTGATGAAGGGATGTCCAAGCTGGTCTACAACACATGCTATGATCTCGATGCGTTCAAGAGGTTCCTTTTTGGCAGCAGATTTTTCGATATTTATGAGGTCGATGTGCAAACCATCGATGCCATCAAAAATGATGACGAGGAACTGCTCAAGTTTGCGTATCGGTGGGTTCAGTTCAGTCTGTTTAATGAAGGCGGTCTGAGACTGAGAGACAAGGAGATGGACAAGCTGCTGCAGGCGAGAAACGGGGCCGCCTCCTGACCCTTTTTGCGACTTGAGCCGCCCGTCTATGCAACTCCTGGGGATAAAATGTTTTTTTTCGCCCCCACGGGTATGGCCATTTCTTTGCGCAACGGTTAGAATCGGCTACCCAACCGGAAAAATCGTCCGCGTTACGGCGCTTTGTGGCGTTCGAAACGGCCCGGACCCGCGGGTTGCCTTGCGCTCTCGCTGACCGGAATCGCTCATCGCTATATTACGTGCACAGAAAGGACCGACCGATGTTACCCAGTACAGAGTATGTGGAATCCGTCGAGCGCACCCTGGATTCAAAATTTACGTTCAATTGCCATAAAGATATCAGCTGTTTCAACAAATGCTGCCAAAACACGGATATGCTCCTTACCCCTTTCGATATTTTGAGGATGAAAAAAAGGCTCGGGCTTTCTTCCACGGAGTTTTTGAAAAAATATACCTATACCCACATAGACGAGCAGTCCTCACATCCTTTCGCGGTGCTTTCCATGAACGAGGAAGAAGGGGGCAAGTGCTGTTTTCTCACGCCTGAAGGGTGCAGCATCTACGAGGATCGACCGGCCAACTGCAGGTATTATCCGGTGGGGAAGGGGCTCATGATACGGGATACCACGGACGGCCCTGCGCCCGTCGATTTCTATTTCTTTATCAAGCAGCCCGCCTGCCGCGGCTTCGATGAGGGCCGGGAATGGACCATCCAGGAATGGCGCGCCGCCCAGGGAGTCGATATCTACGATGAGATGAACCGGGAGTGGCAGGAAATTCAGTTGAGAAGGGACAACCCCGGGAAACCCAAACTCGACGACAATAAGCAGGCGCTCATGTTCATGGCGAGCTACGACGGCGACCAGTTCCGGAAATTTGTCTTTGAAAGCGGATTTCTCAACCTCTTCGAACTGGACAAAGACGAAGTGGAGAAGATGCGGACCGATGACGTGGCGCTCATGAAATTCGGCTTCAAATATTTGAAATTCATGCTGATGCTCGAAGAAACCTTGATAGTGAAGGAAGAGTACAGGAAGGAAGCAAAACCGGCCAATTGACGTAATCCATTTGTCGAGCGGAATTTCTCCCTGTTTTCCATAACGACTGAGCGAGCCCTGGGGCTCGCTCAGTGTGACTTTTCTTACGATTTTATCCTGTCTGGAGCTAGCTGGCGTGGGCTTCGGCCTCTCGCGGAACTCCTGTGATTGTTATGCTTTCGATTTCTTCGGAAAACAAATCGAGCGGGAAATGATCGGTTCCCGGGTCGCCCGCTCCGCCCAGGTACATGAAGTCCGCCCACGGCTCATAGCTCTGGGCCACCGTCAGCAGTTTTCGCCTCAAAACTTCCTTCTGTTCTTCACTCATATTTTCAAGATCGATCAGCATATCCTATATCCTTCCAGTTTGGCAGGAATTTGCCATCCATTTTTCAAAGCTTTCGAATATGTTAAGTGCGGTTTGGGTACCGTGCAACCGGACAGCCCAATTCCCGCGCAAACCCCCGGGGATTTCCATCCGGGAACCCGCCGCATTTCCCCCCTTTATCAAAGGGGGACTTGCGTCCGAAGCGTTCCCGGCAGTTCCGGATGCACACCGACGCGATCGGCCCTCGCGATCGGTTTCTTCCCGCTCCTCGCTTCCCGCTTCTCGCTTCTCAATTTGTGCCGATATGCACAACTTTTTCTTGCACGCCTGGAAGCTCCGTGTTAGAAGGTCCGACGCGCAGTGTCGTTTCCGGCCATCGCGCAGCGTCCGAGCGGTAGGGTGTGCGAGGGCGTGTTTTTGGCCCGGGTTATTGAATTTTCAATCTTTTTCGGTTATGAACCCGAGAAATCTGGCGTTTAGTCATGGGGAATTCCCATGTTATGGTAGTTAACCGAACATTTCGCTAACTCAAGGAGAACGAGACTCATGTCACAACTACTCCCCCCCCATGGTGGAAAAGGCTTGACCTGCTGTTTGCTGGAAGGCGCCGAGCTTCAGGCTGAACTGAAAAAAGCCCAGGGTCTTAAAAAAATCGACATCTCCCCCCGTGAAAAGGGCGATCTGATCATGATGGGCATCGGTGGCTTCAGCCCGCTCACCGGTTTTATGACCAAGGCCGACTGGAAAGGCGTTTGCGAAAATTTCCTCATGGCCGACGGTACCTTCTGGCCCATTCCGGTTACGCTGTCCGCTTCCAAGGAAGACGCGGCCGCGATCGCGGTGGGTGAGGAAATCGCTCTTTTCGATCCGGAGCGCCAGGAGATCATGGCCACGATGAAGGTCACCGAAAAGTTCGAGATGACCGAGGCCGACAAGAAGTTCGAATGCGAAAAAGTCTATATGGGCGAAGGCACCAAGACGGCGGAAGAGTTTTGGAAGATCGCAAAAGATGACCATCCGGGCGTAAAGATGGTTATGGAGCAAAAGGCGGTAAATCTGGCCGGCCCGGTGAAGGTACTGAGCGAGGCGGAGTATCCGACCAAGTACGCGGGTGTCTACATGAGGCCTGCCGAGTCGAGAAAGATTTTCGAGGAACGAGGCTGGAAGGAAATCGCTGCTCTGCAGCTGCGCAACCCGATGCACCGCTCGCACGAATATCTTTGCAAGATCGCTGTCGAAGTGTGCGACGGCGTTTTCATTCACTCTCTGGTCGGTAACCTGAAGCCCGGCGATATTCCGGCGGAAGTGCGCGTTAAGTGCATTGACGCTCTGGTCAAGCATTACTTTGTGGAAGACAAGGTCCTTCAGGGCGGCTATCCGCTGGATATGCGCTATGCCGGTCCCCGCGAAGCGCTCCTTCATGCCACGTTCCGCCAGAACTACGGCTGCTCGCGCATGATCATCGGGCGCGACCATGCCGGCGTTGGCGATTTCTACGGGATGTTCGAAGCACAGACCATTTTCGACAAGATTCCCAAGCCGGCGGGCGGAAAAGGGCTTTTGTGCACCCCGCTCAAGATCGACTGGACTTTCTATTGCCATAAGTGCGACGGCATGGCCTCCCTCAGAACCTGCCCCCACGGCAAAGCCGACCGCGTTCTTTTGAGCGGTACCGCTCTTCGCAAGGGACTCTCCGAAGGTACCCCGATTCCGGATCATTTCGGCCGGGAAGAGGTGCTCGAGATTTTGCGTGAATACTATGCCGGTCTTGAGGAAAAGGTTGAGATCAAGCTTCATGGCGCTGCAACCGGAAATAAATAGCCTCAAACGGTACTGTTGAACAAAGGGAGATGCACCATTGAACAGGTGCGTCTCCTGTTTTTTTTCCGGCAAACAGGCTTTTTTCTGCAAAAATTTAAAGTTACGGAGGAGTGGTATGGCTGATGCTCACAATAGCGCTCGGACAATACTTGTCGCTGGCGGCGGGATAGCCGGGCTGAGCGCCGCTGTGGAAGCCGCTGAAGCCGGTTTCCAGGTGGTGTTGGTCGAACGGGAACCGTTTCTTGGCGGACGCGTGGCTCGTATGAACAAATACTTTCCCAAGCTTTGTCCGCCCCAGTGCGGCCTGGAGATTAACTTCCGCCGTATCCGCAATAATCCCCTCATTCAGGTCATGACCATGTCCGAGGTGGAGAAGATCGAGGGAGAAGCGGGAAATTTCACGATCGGGATTCGGGTAAACCCACGATATGTAAATGAGAAATGTACTGCCTGCGGGAAATGCTCCCGGGCTGCCGAAACGATGGTCCCCAATGCTTTCGATAACGGTATGAGTTCGATCAAAGCGGCCTATCTGCCACATGAATTCGCCTACCCGATGCGCTACGTGATTGCCCCCGAGGTAATCTCCACCCCGGAAGGCAAGACCATAGAGGCCGCCTGCGAGTATGGCGCGGTGGAGCTGGATATGGCGCCCCGGAGCGTCGAGGTACAAGCCGGCGCTATCATCTGGGCTACCGGATGGACCCCCTTTGATACATCGGCCATTTCCTACTACGGGGCAGGGAAGCACAAAAACGTCGTTTCCAATGCCGCGATGGAGCGGATTTCCTCCGTAAACGGCCCGTTCCAGGGCGTCGTCTCAAGACCCTCGGACTCTCGACCGGTCAAGAAGGTGGCCTTCGTCCAGTGTGCAGGATCGCGAGACGAGAACCATTTGCCCTACTGCTCGAGCGTCTGCTGCCTCGCTTCCTTGAAGCAGGCGACCTACGTGCTCGATCAGGACCCAGAGGCGGAAGTGTGCATCTTCTACATTGATGTGCGCGCTCTTGGCAGGCAGGAGGCCTTCTTCGAAAAAGTCCGGCAGGATACGCGTGTTCGGCTCGTAAAGGGCAAGCCCGGCGAAATTACCGAAGACCCCGCCACGGGCATGGTTACCGTACAGGTCGAAGACCAGGAGACGGGCAAGATACTCAAAGAGCAGTTCGACCTGGTAGTGCTGGCCGCCGGTATGGTCCCCAACACTGCGGGACAGAAAGTCCCGGCTTCGGGCGTCGTCTACGACGAGTATGGTTTCATGGTTTCAAAGGGCCAAATTCCGGGGATTATCGGCGCTGGTTGCGATAGAAGGCCCGCCGATGTTTCATCGATCGTTCAGGATGCGACCGCAGCCGTTCTTAAGGCTATCCAGGCTTGCAGGAGGTAGAGGATGGAAAAGAAAATCGGCGTATATATTTGTTCGGGCTGCGGGATCGGGGACAGTATAGACCTGGAGGCGCTCTCGGGAGTTTCCGGGGAATACAAGGCCGCTTTGTGCCGCACGGACCCTTTCCTGTGCGGGGCCGAAGGTGTTGCGCGCATCAAGGCGGATATGGACGGGGAGGGCGTTAACAGCATCGTGATCGCTGCCTGCTCGCCCCGGGTCATGAGCGATGTTTTCGACTTTGGACCGGATAAAGTGGTCGAGAGGGTGAACCTTCGCGAACAGGTCGCCTGGTGCCAGCCGGCGGGGGAGGAAGACACCCTCATGATGGCCCAGGACGCCCTCCGGATGGGGCTTGTGAAGGTCTCCGAGTCCCAGCCCCTCGAGCCCTTTGTCGCTGAGGATCTGAGCAGGAAGATCCTGGTGGTCGGAGGAGGCCTCACCGGAATGACTGCCGCGCTCGAAGCGGCCAGGGCCGGGTATGAAACCGTTCTGGTGGAAAAGGAAGAGACGTTGGGCGGCTATCTGAAGGGCGTCTACCGCCTTCCGCCGTGCGATCCTCCCTATGAAAGTCTCGAAGATTTCAATCTCGAAGAGATGACCTCTCAGCTTGCGAGCACTCCGGGCGTTACCATCTACACGGGCGCCATGGTGGGGTCTGTTTCGGGTGCGCCCTGCCTCTTCGATGTGGAGATCCGCCAAAACGGGGCGACCAAAAACGAACGGGTCGGCGCGATTATTCTCGCCACCGGATCTGTGCCCTACGATGCCGCGAAGCTGTCGAATCTTTCCTACGGAACGTCTCCGGACATCGTCACGGCCAAAGACCTCGAAGCGATGTTCAAGGGGGGAGAGGTGAAGCGGCCTTCCAACGGACAGCCGGTGGGAAGTGTCGCCTTCGTTCTTTGCGCCGGTTCACGCGACCCGGAGCATCTGCCCTATTGTTCGTCGGCATGCTGTGTCGAATCGCTGAAGCAGGCGAGGTATTTCAAGGAGGCCAACCCGGAGACGCCGGTCTATGTTTTCTACAAAGACATTCGTTCGACCGGGAATTACGAACTGCTCTACAAGCAGCTCCAGAAAGAAGGAGTGATTTTCGTTCGCGGCAGCGTCACCGGGGTCGACGACGACGGTTCGGGCGGTCTTGTGGTTACTTCCGACGATGTTTTGACCCGCTCCCCCGTCATGTCCGAGAGTGTGGACCTGGTCGTTCTGGCTACCGGCATGGTTCCGACGAGCGCTCTGGGCGAGCCTTTCAAGGTGGCTGCGCCCCAGGGTGGCGAGCCCGCCCCGGTCGCCTCCGACGCGATTTTGGTCTCCAATCTTCTCAACCTTAAATACCGGCAGGGACCGGAACTGCCCGGGCTCGAGTACGGGTTTCCCGATTCCCACTTCATCTGTTTTCCCTATGAATCGCGGCGCACCGGTATCTATCCTGCGGGAACGGTTCGCTCCCCGATGGATTACCAACAGGCGAGAACCGACGCGATGGGTGCAGCACTTAAGGCCATCCAGTGCGTCGAACTGGTCTCGGTAGGCAAGGCCGTTCATCCTCGGGCCGGAGATCAGAGCTATCCGGAATTTTTCATGCAGCGCTGCACCCAGTGCAAGCGTTGTACGGAAGAGTGCCCGTTTGGCGCGATCAACGAAGATGAAAAAGCCAATCCCTTGCCCAACCCCACCCGGTGCCGCAGGTGCGGGGTCTGCATGGGGGCTTGCCCGGAGAGGATCATTTCGTTTAAAAACTACTCGGTGGGCATGATCGGAAACATGATAAAGAACATCAACGTGCCCGACGAATACGACGAAAAACCGAGGCTCCTGGTGCTGGCGTGCGAAAATGACGCCTACCCGGCCCTCGACATGGCAGGGTCCCTCGGGTTATCCTACACCCCGTGGGTCAGGATCATCTCTGTGCGCTGCCTCGGGTCGGTGAACCTGGTCTGGATCGCGGACGCGCTCTCCAAGGGGATCGACGGCATCATCCTCCTTGGATGCAAGCACGGTAACGATTACCAGTGCCATTTCATCAAGGGAAGCGAACTTGCCAACACCCGCATGACCAAGATTCAGGAAACACTCGACAGGCTCGCCCTGGAATCGGATCGCGTGAAGATGGAACAGGTCTCCATCACCGACTTCAAGCGGATTCCCGAGATCCTGAACGATTTCGCCGAAAAAGTGAACAGCCTTGGACCCAACCCGTACAAGGGGTTCTAAAGGAGCGCTCGAATGGAACCGAAGAATATCCTGCTGGAAATGAAGGATTATATCGTTGAGATGGGGGCCGAGACCATCAACTGGTGCATGCAGTGCGGTCTGTGCACCAATCTTTGCCCCTGGAGGCTGGTTCCCGGAGAAACCAGCGAGGCGTTTAACATCCGCTACATGCAGCGCCTCGGGCAGATGGGAATCGAGGGGTTCGAGGACGAAAACATGCTTTTTGCCTGTTCGACCTGCGGCATGTGCCAGAACAACTGTCCTCGGGGAGTGAAAATTATCGATAATGTCCGGGCGATGCGGGCAAGCATCGTGGGCGGCGGCATGGCGCCGGCGGGGTTGCGCCCGATTCTGGGGAGTTGCCACGCAAACGGAAATCCCTGGTCGGGGCCGCGCGAAAGCAGGACCAAGTGGCAGGAAGGGCTCGACATCCCCAAGTTCGGGCCGGATACCGAGTACTTCCTGTTCGTCTGTTGCCATTCCTGTTACGACCCGCGCAGCATGAAGATCGCCAAAAGTATTGCCCAGCTGCTGAGCCGCGGCGGGGTGAGCTTCGGGGTTATCGGAGCCGAAGAGAACTGCTGCGGGGAGTCCATGCGCAAGGTTGGGGACGAGGAGCTTTTCCAGAAACTTGCCTCGGCCAATATGGAGCTTTTCTCCAAAAACGGGGTGAAAAAGATTATCACCACCTCTCCCCACTGCCTGTGGAGCTTCAAAAATGATTACGCACAGCTTGGGGCCGATTGGGAAGTGGTCCATTATACCGAAGTGCTGAGCAAGCTGGTTGCGGAAGGAAAGCTCCCGGCCCCGAGCGCCAAATCGGGCAAAAAGGTCGCGTTCCACGACCCGTGCTACCTGGGAAGGCACAGTTCGCTCTACGATGCCCCGCGGGAGCTTCTCGACACGATTCCGGGAATCGAGGTCCGGGAACTCGGGCGCACGCGCGAGTCGAGCCTGTGCTGTGCGGGCGGCGGCGGGCGCATTTGGGCAGAGGTTCCCATGGGCGAGCGTTTCGGTGAACTCCGGGTGCTCGACGCCCTGGACTCGGGGGCGGAAGTGCTTGCCACCGCATGTCCCTATTGCGTAAACATGCTGACCGATGCGTGCATGAGCCTCAATAAGCAGGATGCTCTGGAAATAAAGGAACTTTCCGAATTGCTCGGCGACTAGCGCGGCGAGCCGCCGCAGCCGGGTTGCCCGGCGGCGAGCCGCCGCAGCCGTGTTGCCCGCCTGCTTCGCGGGCGGGCAGAGCAGGGAATAGAGCGGGGGAATGTTTCCCCCGCGCCCCTGCCGGGAATCGGTATCGCTCGTCCGCCCCGCGGGTGAGTGAGTTTTCATTCGGAATAATGGTCAGGACCGGATTTCCCGGGATTTCAAAGTATCCATCTGATTTCCTGAGAAAATCCCCCTAAAGCCCCCTTTTTCAAAGGGGGCTTTAGGATTCGAGTCCCCTGACGCATCCCGGGGGGGCGGAGGAACGCGCGTTGGCGTTCGTCCGGAATCGCCGCCGACTCGCAAACCGGGTGCTCGATGATTATCAAACACACGGAAGAAATGTCGAATCGTACGCGCGTACCGCTGGCGCCTTCGAAATTGCTTTTCTTTAGCTGATGCTTCCGGAACGAGGCTCATGTGATTGCAAAATTTCCCGCTATCCTGGTCCTTCTGGTGATGGTCGGCTCTCCTTTTTGCACGGCCATGGCAAAGAATGCAGGGCCCAGCTGCGCTGAGAAAAGCTCGCAGTATAACCTCGGAAGGCTTCTGCTGACCCAGACGTCGGTGCGGGGCGATTACTTCCTGAAATTTTTTTTGGACGGTAAAAAGCTTGCCCAGGCCGACTGCGCCTTCAAAACGCACGGGCCCGGAACAGTCGCCTCCATTCCGTTCCCGGGTTGCCACACCCTTCTTGCCTACTGCTATTCCGGCGGTGCCCATTGTTGTACCACTCTTTTTATCGCTACCGACTGCGGCCCGGTAAGTTCGCTCGACAGGGCAAACCTTGAAAACGACAACGAAGAAGTCAAATTCGTTCGGGCGGGAGATGGGTTGCGGCGGGAAATCAAAGTACACGACTGGCAGTTTGCCTACTACGGTTCGCCGGATATGAAAATCCAATTCTCCTTTGCCGATTCACCCGCGATGGTGCGTCTGCTCGTGTTTTCCGACGGACACTGGCGGGTGGATCGACCGGGGGAATTCAAGTCGTTTTATTCCCGTCTGCTCCACGAAGCCGGCGGAAAGGCCTCCACCGCGACCAAAGCAGGAAAAAAGGCGCTCGCTTCCTGTCTGGCGATGCAGGCCGCCTATTACGACCTCATGACAGGCGCCTCTGCCGGTGAGGCTGGACAAGTTCTCAAAAACCTCCTCCCCGTCGGTCTCCGGTCTGAGACAGCAGAAGTGATGCGGGACATCCGCCGCGCGGTGTCGCGGTTCGACCCGGTGGCGCCGGTCGGGCGCACTGAGAAGTAATGCCCGTCCGGAAATCCATTCTAAGGCGCGGACCGGACCCGATTCCCCCCTTTTGCAAAGGGGGGCTAGGGGGGATTTAAAATCGTACATGGCTGATTTATTTGTAAAATCCCCCTAAATCCCCCTTTTTCAAAGGAGGACTTGAATTCGAATCCCCCGACGTGTTCCAGGTTTCCCGATGGACACGATGTACCCTCGGTAGGCGGAGGTCCGCCGGTCTTCTTTCTTTGCGCAGGAAAGAATCAAAATTTTGTGAAACAATCCTTGATTCCGGGTCGGTCCTCAGCTATAAGGGCCTGCGAGGACGGAGGGACGCATGCTGGACATCGACAAGCAAAAAAGAATCGGCAGGCTTCACGATGCTATGTATGAGCAGAGCCTTGTGTTCCTCGCTCTGAGAACACGTCCCGGTTGCGAGGCCCAACTGGCCCAAACCCGGAGGCGCATAATCCGGATTTATCACCGGCTCCAAACCATGGCATGATCTCCTCCTGCCCGCTGTCAAAAGAGTGAAGAGCAAAGGCCCCGCTTTTGCCTCATCATCTCCCGCTACGCTGCGCCCCACCCGTTTAATCCTTCTTTTTCAAAGATTTGTTCTTTTGCCATTTTAAAATTAGTTTTCACTCGTTTCATTATTGAGTGATGTCTGTAAACTAATTTGCTTGCAGATTCGTTTACTCACTGGACGAGGCGACCGGCATCGTATCGCCGAAGCGACATGTTTTTGGATCAAAACGACTGGAGGAGAACATTATGAAGGCAAAGACACTAGTTACCTGCGCTCTGCTGGGGGTATTCATCCTAATGACCCGGCCCTGCAGGGTCTTTGCGCAAGAAGAGGGACCCGCGGTTCAAGTCGAGGGACCCGCAGTTGCCGTGACATTCAGCGAGCAGGAACTCGATCAGATGCTGGCGCCGATTGCCCTGTACCCGGATTCGCTTCTTGCGCAGGTCCTGATAGCGGCAACCTACCCGGACCAGGTGATGGATGCCTACCACTGGATGCGGGCACACCCGGGGCTGCGGGGCCAGCGACTCAACTTCGAACTCGATCGGATGGACTGGGACCTCAGCATCAAGGCGCTCGCGCCTTTTCCGCAGGTGCTCGCCATGCTGGCCCAGCAGCCCGACTGGACGCAGAGGTTGGGTGAGGCTTTTCTCGCCCAGCAGGCCGCCGTCATGGACTCAGTCCAAAGACTGCGCAGAAGGGCCGAGGCAGCCGGCAATCTCAGAACAACCGCTCAGCAAAGAGTGGTCGTAACGGACGACTATGTCGAGATCGAACCGGTAAACCCCGAGATCGTCTATATCCCGCGCTACAATCCCACAGTGGTCTACGGGACCTGGTGGTGGCCGGCATACCCGCCCCTCGTTTACTATCCGGTTTGGGAGGCCCCCGTGGTCTTTGCACCGGTAGTGGGAGTGTTCGGATTCTGGGGGGCAATAACCGTCGGACCCGCCTGGGGCTGGGGCTGGGGTACCTGGGGATGGGGGCACCACGAAGTCTATCTCAATGTCAATCGCGGGATCAACATCAATACTACAAATGTTACCGTTATAAACCGCTGGCAGAGCAACTATCAATATGCCAATGCGCGTTACATGGCGCAGGCGGGCCGTGTCGGTTCAGCAGCAGTCCGGACGCGTGCCTTTGGAAGCGCTGTAGCCAATCCCACAGTTCTTCGAGGCCACATCACTTCCGGCAGGGTCTATAACGGCCAGGTTGTAACGCGTACCGGCTTGCGACCCGGCATGAGCGCGACTGGAGCAGCCGTCGGTGCACGAGTCGGAGCTGCAGGCCGCAACTTCGGCGGGTCTCGCCCGGGCGTTGCCGGCCACGGGTTCCAGGGCGCAAGACCTTCGACATCCCGGGTCATGCATGAACTAAGGGGTGGCAGTACCGGCTACAGAGGTGCCGCCGCCCACGGCAGTTTCGGGGGACGTTCCAACGCCGCTTTCGGCCACGGACGTTCCAATGCGGCTTTTGGGCATGGGCGCTCGAATGCTGCATTTGGCCATGGACGTTCCAATGCCGCCTTCGGTACCGGGCGCTCGAATGCCGCCTTCGGCCATGGACGTTCCAATGCCGCTTTCGGTCACCAACGCTCCAACGCCGCGTTTGGTCACGGGCGCTCGAATGCAGCCTTTGGCCACCAGCGCTCCAA
>JBMFWU010000060.1:0-15060 GCA_049964955.1 Syntrophobacteraceae bacterium | reverse complement strand
CACCAGCGCTCCAACGCCGCCTTCGGTCATCAGCGTGGAGGCTTTGGCGGCGGTGCTCCTCGCGGTGGCTTCGCTCCCCATGGCGGTGCTCCTCGCGCCGCTTTTGGGGGTGCTCCTCGCGGCGGCTTCGCGCCTCACGGTGGAGGGCCCCGCGGGGGCTTCGGGGGGGCGCCTCACGGTGGTGGGCCGCGCGGAGGTGGACATGGCGACAAACGCAAATAGCCGAGCCACTTCCTTTCCGGCAGTATAAAGTATTCGGTCTTTCGACTCGGGCCGTTTGCTATGCTTCTCAGGGTTGCGGTTAGTAAACCGCAGCCCTGAGCTGTTTTTATGCCTCGTAGTTTTCAGAGGGTTACAGGCAAGAGTTTTCGTGTTAAGAAAGGTAAAGGAATTTGACGACTCTTGACAACTCTTTACAAAATTTTATTCGACGATCCGGGATGTCCTGCTAGAATCGGTACCTTGCTGCACAAGGCCGGAAGGCCGAAATCGACCTTTTGTCGAGCCTATTGGCCGTATGGCTGTTATGAGCGAAGAGGTGTACAATTGGTTTCGCGAAATATGGATTTATCTGGTGGCGCTGATGTTGTGCCGATCCTGATCCGTGATTGTGAAAAGGCATAAGAGATGAGTTCTCCAATGGAAAACGAAAAGAGGGGAGGTCCCGAGCCGGGACCGCGCCGCGGCCGGCCCTGGGGCTGGGTGTTTGCTCTGATACTTGTGGGGGGGCTGATCTACGCCGGCTCGCGCATGTTTTTGGGAGAGCCTGCCGAAGGGCAGCGGCCACACTTTCAGATGAGCACCCCGGTCCTCGTAGAACCCGCCCGGCACTCCAAGATCAATACCTATATAACCGGCCTTGGCACGGTCACGCCCCTCAATGTCGTGACGGTCCATACTCGGGTAAATGGGCAGATCATGAAAGTCGAGTTCCAGGAGGGCGATCTGGTAAAGAGGGGGGCGCCTCTATTCGAAATCGATCCGCGGCCGTACCAGGCGGCGCTGGTCCAGGCGGAAGGCCAGCTGGCTAGGGACAAAGCCCTGCTGGAAAACGCCCGGATCGATTTGAAGCGCTACGACACGCTCGTCAAAGAGCACTCCATATCGACTCAGCAGCGGGACACCCAGGCCTCTCTCGTGCACCAGTATGAAGGGACGGTGACATATGACCAGGGCGTGGTCGACGCCGCCAAGGTCAACCTGACCTACTGCCATATCACGTCCCCGCTTACCGGGCGAATCGGGCTACGCCTGGTTGACGCCGGAAATATCGTGCAAACTTCGGATACAACCGGTTTGGCGGTCATCACCCAGGAACAGCCCATTTCCGTAATTTTCCCCATTCCCGAGGATAGCCTGCAGGCGGTATTGGATGCTTTGAAAACGACAAAGCGCCCGCAGGTGGTCGCCTTCAACCGCGAGATGACTAAAAAAATTGCGACCGGCTTTCTTCGGACCGTGGATAACCAAATCGACACCAGCACCGGGACGGTTAAACTCAAGGCCATATTCGCGAATCAAAACCATGAGCTTTTCCCGAACCAGTTCGTGAATGCAAGGCTGCTCCTTGCGACCCAGCCTGACGCCCTGGTTGTGCCGACCTCTGCGGTGCAGCGCAGTCCCAAGGGCACGTTTGTCTTTGTGCTGAGCAAAGACAAGAGCACGGTTTCCCTGCGTTGGGTGAAGCTCGGACCTTCGGAAGGTGAGCTTCAGGCGATCTCTTCGGGGATTTCCCCGGGAGAGTCGGTTGTGGTGGACGGGGCCGAGAAGCTAACGAACGGCAGCAAAGTCCTCGTGCACACCATAACCGCAAAGGTTTCCGGCGGTAAGCAAAAATGAATCCATCGCGCACGTTCATTCTACGGCCCGTTGCCACAACGCTGATCATGGCGGCCATTTTGCTGGCCGGTGCGGTCGCCTATTATCTCTTGCCCGTATCGGCCCTTCCCGAGGTGGACTACCCGACGATCCAGGTGCTCACCTTTTACCCGGGCGCGAGCCCCGATGTCATGGCTTCGACCGTCACGGCCCCGCTCGAGCGGCAGTTCGGGCAGATGCCTGGTCTAAAACAGATGACCTCGAGCAGTTCGGGGGGCGGTTCGATCATCGTGCTCCAGTTCAGTCTGAATCTCAGCCTGGACGTAGCCGAGCAGGAAGTGCAGGCGGCCATAAACGCTTCAGGCTCCTATCTTCCGAAGGACCTGCCGAACCCTCCGGTCTACAGCAAGGTCAACCCGGCGGACGCCCCGATCCTCACCCTGGCGCTTACCTCCGATACCTTTCCGCTCCCCAAAGTCGAAGATCTGGCCGATACGCGGCTTGCCCAGAAGATATCCCAGTTGCCGGGAGTGGGTCTTGTGAGCATCAGCGGAGGCGAGAGGCCGGCGGTTCGCATTCAGGCCAACCCGACCGCTCTTGCCGCAGACGGCCTGGGGCTCGAAGATCTGCGCTCGGCTATCGTTGCCGCCAATGTCAATCAGGCCAAAGGGCAGTTCGACGGTCCCCACCGGTCCTACCTCATCGGGGCTAACGATCAGCTTCTCACAGCCGATGAGTACCGGCCTCTGATCATTGCCTATCGAAACGGCGCCCCGGTCAAGCTTTCCGATGTTGCAAGCGTGATAAACGGCGCGGAGAATGTGAACCTTGCGGCCTGGATGAACGACACCCCTGCGGTGATAGTAAACATACAACGGCAGCCGGGCGCAAACGTCATCCAGGTGGTGGACCGGATCAAAAAGCTGCTTCCCACGCTGCAGAGTTCCCTGCCTGCTGCCATAAAGGTTCACATGCTGACCGACCGGACCGAAACGATCCGCAGTTCGGTGAGCGATGTGCAATTCGAACTGATGCTGGCCGTGGCCCTGGTAATCATGGTGATTTTTCTTTTCCTGCGAAACGTCTCCGCAACCATAATTCCAAGCGTCGCCGTACCCCTTTCCCTGGTCGGGACCTTCGGGGTGATGTATCTTCTGGGCTTCAGTCTCAACAATCTCACCCTCATGGCTCTCACCATTTCGACCGGTTTCGTGGTCGATGACGCCATCGTCATGATCGAAAACATAGCGCGCTACATCGAACAGGGGGAGCCGCCCCTTCAGGCCGCGCTCAAAGGTTCTTCCCAGATCGCCTTTACGATCATGTCTCTTACCATTTCGCTCATTGCCGTTCTCATCCCGCTGCTTTTCATGGGCGACGTCGTAGGGAGGCTTTTTCGTGAGTTCGCCATCACTCTCGGCGTTACGATCCTGATCTCGGGGGTCGTCTCTCTTACACTGACCCCCATGATGTGCGCGCGTCTTTTGCACCACACGCCCGAGGAAGAGCAGGGGAGGCTCTATAAAAAATCTCAGCACGTCTGGGATTCTCTGATCGGCTTCTACGGCAGGACCCTTCGCTGGGTGCTCGACCGGCAGACGGCTGTCCTGCTGGTGGCAGCGGCCACCCTGGTGGTGACCATACTGCTTTACATCGTCGTGCCCAAAGGCTTTTTCCCCGTCCAGGATACGGGACTCATTCTGGGGATTTCCCAGGCGCCTCCGTCCATTTCCTTTGACGCCATGGCAAAGGAGCAGCAAGCCCTGGCGAAGGTGGTGCTAAAAGACCCCGCGGTTCAAAGCCTTTCGACCTTCATCGGGATCGACGGAACCAATGTCACCCAAAATTCCGGCCGCATGCAGATAAACCTGAAACCGATCGGAGAGCGTCATGAGAGCGCAACCGCTGTGATTCGACGCCTCGATACGGAGGTGGCGAAGCTTCACGGCATCAAATTGTATATGCAGCCCGTGCAGGACCTCTCGGTCGAAGACCGGGTCTCAAAAACCCAATTCCAGTACAGTCTCGAAGATCCGGACGGTAAAGAACTCGATGTGTGGACGCCCAAATTCGTCGCAGCCCTTCAAAAACTGCCCCAGCTCCGCGATGTCAGCAGTGATCAGCAAAACGGGGGACTTGCGGCAAACCTCGATATCGACCGAATCACTGCTGCCCGTTTCGGGATCACTCCCCAGATGATCGTGGACACCCTCGACGATGCTTTCGGCCAGAGGCAGATTTCCACCATGTTTACCCAGTTGAACCAGTACCGGGTGATTCTGGAAGTAAAACCCCGCTTCCAGCAAGACCCGGGGGACCTGCGAAACATTTATATTCATGCCCCGAGCGGTCAACAGGTGCCGTTAACGGCGATGACCCGCCTTACGGAAACGACCACCCCTCTTGTGATCAACCACCAGGGGCAGTTTCCGGCCGCAACCGTTTCTTTCAACCTGGCCCCGGGGGTCTCCCTGGGAGAAGGGGTCAGTGCAGTGGAAAATACAGCGGCCAGGCTCGGCATGCCTGCTTCCATCTGGGGCAGTTTCCAGGGGACCGCCGAGGCCTTCCGGGCCGCCCTCAAAAATGAACCGATCCTCATACTGGCCGCCCTCATTACCGTCTACATCGTTTTGGGTGTCCTGTATGAAAGCTACATTCACCCGATCACGATCCTTTCCACACTGCCCTCTGCAGGTATCGGCGCCATCCTCGCCCTTTTGCTCTGCCACACCGAATTCAGCGTCATCGCGCTGATCGGCCTCATCCTGCTTATCGGAATCGTAAAGAAAAACGCGATCATGATGGTCGACTTCGCCCTCGATGCCGAACGAAACGAGGGCAAGGACCCCGTGGAAGCGATCTATCAGGCTTCTCTTCTCCGGTTTCGGCCGATCATGATGACGACGATGGCGGCCCTTCTCGGCGCTCTTCCTCTTGCGCTGGGCACCGGGATGGGGTCCGAGCTGAGGCGGCCCATGGGTATCTCCATTGTGGGAGGTCTCATCTTCAGCCAGGTCCTCACTCTCTATACCACTCCGGTCGTCTACCTGTGGTTTGACCGGCTGGCTCGCCGGCTGCGCGGAAATGACGGGACACCATGAACATATCCTCTGTCTTCATAAAGCGCCCCGTCGCGACTACGCTTCTCACCTTGGGCATTACCCTGGCCGGGGTCGTCGCCTTTCGGCTGCTGCCGGTCTCACCCCTGCCGCAGGTGGATTTTCCAACCATCTCGGTATCGGCCATGCTTCCGGGGGCCGACCCCGAGACCATGGCCACCGCCGTTGCCGCGCCGCTCGAGCGCCAGTTCGCCCATATCGCCGGCGTTACCGAGATGACCTCCACCAGCTACCAGGGCCAAACCGGCATAGCCCTTCAGTTCGACCTGAACCGCGATATCAATGGGGCGGCCCGGGACGTGCAAGCCGCAATCAACGCGGCGCGCACCTACCTGCCGGCCGATCTACCAAGCAACCCCACCTACCGCAAAATGAATCCTGCCGATGCCCCGATCCTGATCCTTTCCCTTACCTCGGATACGATCAGCAGGGCGCAGATGTATGACACTGCCTCCACCGTGCTCTCGCAAAGAATCTCGCAGATAAACGGGGTCGGCGAGGTTTTTGTAGGAGGTGGGTCGCTTCCCGCGGTGCGCGTGGAGCTCAACCCGGCCGCCCTGGACAAGTACGGCATAGGTCTCGAAGATGTCCGGACCATGCTGAAGAACACCAACGTGAGCCAGCCCACGGGAAAGCTGGCCAACCGCACACTTACCTGGAATATCCAGACAAACGACCAGTTGCTCAAAGCCTCTCAGTACCGCCGGCTCATCGTGCGCTACACAGCCGAGGCCCCGGTGCGGCTCTCGGATCTTGGCACCGTGGTCGATTCGGTCGAAAATGTGCGCAATGCCGGCTACGTAAACGGTAAACCCGCGGTAATGATGATCATTTTCCCCGAACCCGGCGCCAATATTATTTCCACGGTGTCGCGCGTACGAAAAATTCTGCCGGAACTTTCCGCCATCCTGCCCCAGAGCGTCAAACTTTCAGTCGTCCTCGACCGGACGCCTCCGATTCGAGGCTCGCTCCAGGATGTTGAGCGCGCGCTGGTCGTCGCGGGCATCCTGGTCATCCTGGTCGTTTTCGCATTCCTTCGCAATGCCCGGGCAACTCTTATTCCGGCTGTCGCCGTGCCGGTTTCGCTCATCAGCACCTTCGGCGTGATGTACATTTTCGGCTACAGCCTCGATAATCTCTCCCTCATGGCCCTTACCGTGGCCACGGGGTTTGTCGTAGACGATGCCATAGTGGTCGTTGAAAACATCATCCGGTACGTCGAAAAAGGTTTGACCCCCATGGAGGCCGCCATGAGGGGGGCACGGGAGATCACCTTTACGGTCATCTCCATGAGCCTGTCTCTGGTGGCCGTATTCATTCCGCTCCTCATGATGGGCGGCATGGTGGGACGCCTTTTTCGCGAATTCGGGGTAACCCTTGCCATCGCCGTGCTGATCTCGCTTCTGGTCTCTCTTACCACGACCCCGATGATGTGCGCTCGGCTCATTAAAAAAGAGGAAAAGCGTGCCCACGGCTATCTGTATCGGGCTAACGAGTGGCTTTTCAACAAGATGAAAGACCTCTACGCCGTAAGCCTCAGGTGGGCGTTGCGCCACTCCCTGCTCATGCTCGCACTCACCTTCCTCATGCTCGTCTCCAGCGTCTGGCTATACGTCTACATCCCCAAAGGGTTTTTTCCCGAACAGGATAACGGCCGCCTCATGGGCGTTATTCAGGCCGAGCAGTCTATCTCTTTTCAGTCCATGAACAAGAAGCTCACAAGGGTGATGAACATCATCCGCAAAGACCCGGATGTGACCGACGTGATCGGTTTTACCGGGGGAATGGGCGCCACAAACGTCGGCAGAATGTTCATAGTCCTCAAACCCTTTGACCAGCGCAAGGCCTCGGCCATGCAGATCATCAGGCGGCTCTATGGAAAGCTTTCCCGGGTGCCCGGGGCGCCCACATTCCTTACCCCGACGCAGGACCTTCGCATCGGCGCCCACATGGGGACTCTTCTCTACCAGTATGCAGTGAGTTCCGATTCGCTTACGGAACTGAACCAATGGGCGCCCAAGGTCCTAAAAGCTCTGCAATCCCTGCCCCAGTTGTCGCACGTAAACAGCGATCAACAGGAAAGCGGCCTCATGACCCGGCTCGTGATCGACCGCGCCACCGCCTCCCGGTTCGGCATCAGCACCCAGTTGATCGATAATGTCCTCTACGATGCCTTCGGCCAACGGCTGGTATCGGTTACCTACATGCCTCTAAACCAGTATCACGTCGTCATGGAGGTCGCGCCGAGCTATTGGCAGCACCCGGATATTCTCAAAAAACTCTTCGTTCTCGCACCCAGCGGAAAGGAAGTGCCGCTGAGCGCCTTTGCGAGCTATGAACCCAAGGCCACTTCGCTTTCCGTCAACCATACGGGGCAGTTTCCCTCGATTACCTTCTCCTTCAATGTGGCCAAAGGCTATGCTCTGGGAGACGCGGTAAGCGCAATCGAGGAGGCCATGGGCAAATTGGTGATGCCGGCCAACATTTACGGCTCTTTTCCGGGTACGGCCGGCGCCTTCAAGGCTTCCCTTGCCAATCAGCCCCTGCTGATTCTGGCGGCCCTTTTGGCAGTCTATATCGTGCTGGGCATTCTCTACGAAAGCTACATCCACCCGGTAACCATTCTTTCAACACTTCCCTCCGCGGGCGTAGGCGCCCTTCTGGCCCTGCTGGCCCTGCGGATGGACTTGACCATCATCGCCATCATCGGCATTATCCTGCTGATCGGTCTGGTGAAAAAGAACGGGATACTGATAGTCGATTTCGCCCTCGACGCGGAGCGAAACGAAGGCATGGAACCCAAAGAAGCCATCTATGAAGCCAGCCTGCTGCGGTTCCGTCCGATCATGATGACCACCATGGCGGCCCTTCTGGGCGCGCTGCCCCTGGCGTTGGGCACGGGGATCGGCTCGGAGCTGCGCCAGCCTCTCGGCATATCGATCGTGGGAGGGCTGATTTTCAGCCAGATGCTTACCCTGTTTACCACTCCCGTTATCTATCTCTATATGGACCGCTTTAGACTTTTTCTTCTGCGCGGACGTGAAAAATAAAAGGTACATAGCAAAAAGGCGAAGGTATGGCGCAACCAAAATTTGTGAAGCACGCGATAATGGCATGTCTGATCTCGACCCTTACTGCGTGCACGGTAGGCCCGAACTATGTGAGGCCCAAAGCCCCGGTCCCGCCTTCCTACAAGGAAATGAAAGGCTGGAAGAAGGCGGAGCCCCGGGATGGCCTCTCTCGTGGCGCATGGTGGAAGGTTTTCGGCGATCCGCAGTTAAACGCGCTCGAGGCGCAGGTAAATATTTCGAACCAGAACCTGGCACAGGCCGAAGCCCAGTTCCGGCAGGCCCTCGCATCGGTTCAGGTCGCCCGGGCAGGCTATTTCCCCGTGATTGCGGGCAGTTCCTCCGGAACCCGGAGCCGCACCCCGGGTACCCTGCTAAGAAACGGGGCAGCGCAAACCATATCCGACTTTCTTATCTCAGGCGATATATCCTGGGAATTGGATCTGTGGGGCAAAATCAGGAGGACGGTCGAGGCAAGCAAGGCGAGCGCGCAGGCAAGCGAAGCCGATCTTGCGGGAGTTCGCCTCGCCGCCCAGGCGCAGCTGGCGCAGGATTATTTTCAGCTTCGCGCACTCGATTTGCAGGCGCAGATACTGCACTCGACCGTAGCCATTTACACCCGCTTTCTCCAGCTTACAAAGAACAGGTATGCGACAGGCGTTGCGTCGCCCGCCGATGTGTACCAGGCGGAAACCCAGCTTAAAACCGCCCAGGCCCAGGAGATCGACACCGGGGTGCTGCGCGCCCAGTACGAACACGCCATCGCGGTTCTCATGGGAAAGCCTCCGTTGGAATTGAGTATTCCTCCCCTGCCGCTCAATTTGACACCGCCGGTGGTTCCGGCAGGCATTCCGTCGGAACTCCTCGAACGCAGACCCGATATCGCCGCCGCCGAACGGCAGGCAGCCGCCGCAAACGCCCAGATAGGCGTTGCGGTAGCCGCCTATTACCCGACCATAACCTTGAGCGCAACGGGCGGACTGGAAGCGTCGAGTCTCGCACAGTGGTTCACCTGGCCTGCCCGCTTCTGGACCCTTGGTCCGGGGCTCCTGCAGCAGACGGTCTTCGAGGGCGGTCTTCGACACGCACAGGTGGCGCAGGCACGCGCGGCGTATGACGCCACGGCCGCGGCCTACCGTCAAACCGTTCTCACCGCTTTCCAGCAGGTCGAAGACAACCTCTCCGCGCTGCGCATCCTGGAACACGAGGCACGGGTCCAGGACGAGGCGGTAAAGGCGGCGCAGCGATCGGTGGCCATCACCACCAACCAGTACAAGGCGGGAATAGTAAACGCGCTGAGCGTCATCGTCACTCAGGCGATTGCCCTGAATGACGAACTCACCGCGGCCAACATCCTCGGCCGCCGGATGGTAGCCGATGTGCTTCTCATCCAGGCCCTGGGCGGCGGCTGGCAGGCCGACGGGCTGCCTCTTTGTGCGGCAGGGAAGCAGGGAGCGGGGAGCGGGAAGCAGGAATAAAGACGGAAGCAGGAAGCGGGGAGCGGGAAGCGGGAAGAAAAGCTAGAAGCAAGAAGCGGGAAGAAGGGATAAAGACGCGGAAGGACGGGAAGAGGGGAGAGGTTCTCGGGGAAAGGAGACGCAAAATGTTTTTTGAAGAACGGTTGCGAAACGTCTTGAGATTGGCCGATGCGTTGAACGAGCACAGGGAGCCGATGGCCGAGCTTGCGGTGCAGGATCTCCGTTTTACCCTGAAAGACTGCAGGCGTGAGGTGGATATGGCCGTGGACCGGCTCGGGATGTTCACGGAAACCGCAGACTCGCTGCGCAACAGAACCCCCCTCGGAGGTCCCGGCTCACAGGTATCGCTCATGCTTTCCTATAACGGCAGCGCCTGGGTCAACACCGCCATTATCTCGATCTACCTGGTCGGAAACCGTGTGAGAGTCAAGTTTTCCTCCCGGGGCCGCAACGTGATGAAGCTTACCGAGAGCATCTACCGGCCCATTTTCGGTGACGACGTAACCTTCTTTGACGGCAGCGGCGCAAGTTGCATGGAGGACTCCCTGCGCGACCCGAATGTATCCGCCGTCGTTGTGTTTGGAAACGACGAAAATATCATGCCCTACGAGGAGGCCTTCCGGAAAACGGGCAAAAAGCTTGTCTTTGAAGGACCGGGTTCGGATCCCTTCATTGTCTTTCCCGATGCCGACCTCGATCTTGCCCTTGCCGACCTCATGGCCGCCAAATTCACCTACTCCGGGCAGACCTGCACCGCCCCCAAACGGATTTTCATCCACGAGGCCATCTACGACGAGTTTCTCGAAAAATTCGTCGACAGGGTCAAAACCCTCCGCACAGGGAATCCCGAAGACGAGCGCACCGATATCGCGCCCGTAGTGAGCGACTTCGCCGTAAGACTCATCGGCGACCAGATCCAGGAGGCTTCGCGCCTTGGCGCCGAGATTCTCATTGGCGGAAGGATCGATGGAAACCTGATCTACCCGACGGTCGTCAAGAACACCTCCGACGAGATGCTCGGAATGCGCGAGGAGGTCTTCGGGCCTGTTGCTTTTACTACTTCCTTTTCTTCGACACAGGAGGTCGTCTCCAGGGCAAAAAACCATAAGTACGGTCTTCGGGCCGCTCTTTTCGGCGGAGAGGAGGCCTTTGCTGCGGCCACGGCGCTTGCGGGGGAAGATTACTGTCATCCGGTTGCAAACTACACCTTCGGCCGCTTCGGGACCGTTGTCTGCAACCAGATGCGCACCGCTTCCTGGCGCGGCGCCTTCATCACCAAACCGGTCGGCGGTTACGGCTATTCGGGTTGGATCTGGGAGACCGTCGCGGGACAGTTCCGGATCAAGCAAGGCCCCAAGCTCCTGAGTATGGAGACTTCGGTCGAGGCTTGAAAAAGTGGCGATCAGATCTCAAATATGGCGGGCACGATGCAAAGCGTGCCCGCCCTTCTGCGACTGTGTCGAGGCTTGAGTGGAGTTTGGCGTAACGGCATCAAGCTCTGCGGGATTTCATCCTAAACGCCGCCAGTCCAGCGAGGCCGAGGCCGAGAAGAAGCATGCTGCCGGGCTCAGGCACCGCAGACCCGGTCGAGAATTCAGTTACCAGCCCATAGCCTTTATCAACGAAGGTCGAGGCTGAAGGATCACCGTTTGACTTGTAAACACGCCCCATGTAGTTATTGCCGTTAAATGCGCCTCTGTTGTAGCCGTTCGTATCGAAAAAAACTTCGGAGGAGCCGGTGATACCCGATCCAATCACATCCATCAGCAGATTTCCATTCGCCGGATTATAGGTGAAGGGCGTTCTGAGAGATATTGAAAGCTTATCCCCGAAGGCCCACGGCTGAGAGAGATCCCCGCTGAAGACCTCGGTGTTGTTGGACCCGATGTTTAAAGAGTAGGTGGTGCTGAGAGTGTTCCAGTCGGCCGAAGTTGTCGACAGCGAGATTTTCCAGTTGCCTGACGGCAACGCCGTGGCGCCCCTGTCAACCTGCGTGTTAAAAAACTCGAGGTTTGTGATTGTAATTGGTCCTCTGAACTGGCTGCTCGAATACACCTGCTGATACTCTGCGTTGTAGGTGTATCCGAATGGATATTCGTTTCCGGCATTTGCATCGGACGGAAGTCCTACGGTCACGTTAGCGACGGCAGGAATGGCCCACAACAGCCAAACCAGAGTTAAAAGTACCGGTGAGAGTTTTTTCATCTCCAGATCCTCCTTTTGTTTTGTTAATTCAATTTACAACTACCTGCCTTGGTGTTGGATTCTACTTCCTTTCGAGTTTGCTCCAAGGCTCATCATTGGGCGACAGAATCAGAAGAATTGCAGTTGTGGTCCTATAAGGGCATCACCCGAATAGCAACGCAAATAAGCGCAAAGTGGTTGTATAGCAAAGCAAATTATATGCCTTAATGTTTAAACGCTTATTGGACCGGTGATCATGGGTCGAATATACATTTTTAAATCAGTTTAATCTGTAAGGCCACCCGACATCTTTTGGGGGATATTCTGCCAAACCTTTACTGAGCAAGTATTACAGGGAACTAAAGAAGTGTAAATAAAACCGACATATTTATGGATAACAGGCTGAAATCTCAAATAATGTGCACTACAGTACATGTTGTATTTAGGAGGTGGATTGAACTGTATTAGAAGGCTGCATAAATGGTCTTCGAGCCGTACTGTTCGGCGTAGAGGAAGTCCACGCTGCAGTACGCCGCTTACGGAGAAGACTACTGCCATCCGGTTGTAGCCTACACCTTCGGCCGCTTCGGGACCGTTGTCTGCAACCAGATGCGCACCGCTTCCTGGCGCGGCGCCTTCATTACCAAACCGGTCGGCGGTTACGGCTATTCGGGCTGGATCTGGGAGACCGTCGAGGGAAAGTTCCGGATCAAGCAAGGCCCCAAGCTCCTGAGCGTAGAGACCTCCGTGCCCGGATAGAAGCCATTCTGCTGCCAAGGTATTTAAGAAAGTCACATGTTAACCCCGATCGAGAAGTATTGGTGGACAACTGAGGTGTAACTCACTTGCCCCTAATCCCCTCAATCTGCACAGTTTTTATAACGGTCTTGAGAGAATTTTCGAAATAGTTGCCGGAAGATTCGACGACAGATCTTTAACCGGAGCGTGCAGGATGGAATTCGAAACGCTTCTTGCGATCTATGAGTCCTTGCTTGCCGAAAATAAGGCCTTGAAAGAGGAAAATCTTGCCTTGAGGGCGCGGCTGGGGCCGGGCGAGCACGCGCCGGAGGTCCGGCCATTGCCGGAGGAAATCCCACATCGGTCCTTCCCGGCGCAGCCGTCTGCCGACGTTAACGTCAATGCCGATCCATCCGAAAAGATTCGCCTATTTCTATCACTGTTCAAAGGGCGGGAGGATGTCTATGCGAAAAGGTGGGAGAGCAGGGACGGGACCAGGGCCGGATACATGCCCGTCTGCCTGAATGATAAAGAGCATGGTGTTTGCAAAAAATTTGAGGTCAAGTGCGCCTCCTGCGCCCATCGGTCCTATGCACCCCTGAATGAAAAGGCCATCGACGCCCACCTGCGGGGAAAACTCATTGCCGGCGTTTACCCTTTGCTCCAGGATGAAACCTGCCGTTTTCTGGCCATCGACTTTGACAAGGAGGGGTGGCAGGAAGATGCCTCCACACTACGGGGCGTCTGCTGCGCCTTCAACATCCCCGTGGCCTTTGAGCGTTCCCGCTCGGGGCAGGGCGCTCACGCGTGGTTTTTCTTTACGGCGCCGATATCCGCGGCGCCGGCTCGAAAATTTGGAAGCGCAATGCTAACCTACGCCATGAGTCAGCGCCATGAAATCAAGTTCAAATCCTATGACCGGCTATTCCCTAATCAGGCCACGATGCCGAAGGGAGGTTTCGGCAATCTGATTGCCTTGCCGCTTCAAAAAGAGGCTCGCTTACAAGGTAACAGCGTTTTCATCGACGACCATTTTCGCCCGTACGAAGACCAGTGGGATTTTCTGGCCAAAATCAGGCGACTGTCCGAAGAGGAGATCACAGTTCTCACTTCGCAGCTCTCCCCGGGCAGCGAACTTGGTGACTTAAAACTTGACGACGAAGAACCAGAGCGGCCGTGGGAGAGAAAAGATGCCCAAAGGGCCAGGCTCTCGCGGCAGGAGTTTCCGAGCACGGTTCGGGTAGTCAAAGCCAACATGCTCTTTATTGACAAATCCGGGATTTCGCAGCGGGCGCTTAACACTCTGAAGAGGTTGGCCGCCTTCAAAAATCCCGAATTCTACCGCCTCCAGGCCATGCGACGCCCGACCTGGAAAGAACCACCGATCCTTTCCTGCTCGGAGGAAACGCCGGAATACCTCTGTCTGCCCAGGGGTTGCGACGTCGATCTTGAAATGGTGCTCAAGGAAGCCGGCATTACAATTCAATGGGTGGAAAAGACCCATTCCGGAAGAACTATCAAGGTCGCCTTTGCCGGGGTATTAAGGGAGGAGCAGGAAATTGCGGCACAGGCGATGTTGCAGCATGACTTCGGCGTCCTCTCGGCCGCCACGGCGTTTGGGAAAACGGTCGTGGCAGCCAGCCTTATCGCCGAACGAAAAGTGATTACCCTTATCCTGACGCACCGGCAACAACTTCTCTCACAGTGGGTGGCCAGATTGGCCCAGTTTCTAAAAATCGATGAAGAGTTGCCTCTCAAGCCGGGCCAGCGGGGCCGGCGGCCGGTGAGGAACATCATCGGACAGATCGGCGCGGGAAAAGACAACCCGAACGGTATAATCGATGTTGGAATCATGCAATCCCTGATAAGGGATCATGAGGTGAAAGATTGCGTGAGAGACTATGGCATGGTGATTGTGGATGAATGTCACCATATCTCGGCTGTGAGCTTCGAGCAGATCATCAAAAAGGTCCGGCGAAGTACGTCTACGGCTTGACCGCAACGCCTGTTCGTCGTGATGGCCGGCACCCGATTATTTTTATGCACTGCGGTCCCATAAGATATCGGGCGGATGCCAAAAAAGAGGCTGAAAAGCGGCCGTTCGATCACTATGTCATTCCCCGGTTCACGGGCTATCGGGCACCTTTTGACAGGCAAGAGCAGGATATGTCGATCCAGGAGTTTTATTCCGGGATCGCGGCGGATGAATCGCGCAACCAGCAGATTATCGAAGACGTTATCAGAGCGCATGAAAGCGGCAGAAACGGGCTCATTCTGACCGAGAGAACCGCCCATGTGGAGTTGCTTGCCGGCAGGCTGCGCGAAAATATTCCCGATGTGATAACCCTTATCGGCGGGAAGGGGGCACAAAGGAGGTCAGAATCTATGATTACGTGGATATCCACGTTAGCCTCCTCGAGAAGATGTATCGGAAAAGGCTGTCGGGATATGCTGCAATCGGTTATCGGGCAAAAGCGGACATCCTTGCGGCGAAATCAGCGGAAATCATCTTCGATAACACGGACTTTCTCCCGGTGTACCGGAACGACATGATGCGCTGCGCCCGGCAGATGGTGATAGTCAGTCCCTTCGTTACGGAGAGGCGAGTCGCCCGAATGCTTCCGGACCTTGCTTCCCTGGCCGAAAGGGTTTCCG
>JBMFWU010000059.1:25294-30044 GCA_049964955.1 Syntrophobacteraceae bacterium | reverse complement strand
TATAATGATATCGTTGCAGTAAAAGCATCCGATTTCATTGGAAAACCCTTCGTCCTCGCCGAACTGAAAGCCAAGATCGAACGAATCAGGCGGGAACGAAAGACACTGAGCGAACTCAGCGAGATAAACCGCGAACTGGAAACGCAGACCAGGGTCGCCAAAGAGTTGGCCTCTCAGGCGCAAATGGCCAGTCAGGCAAAAAGCGAGTTTCTGGCCAACATGAGTCATGAAATCCGCACGCCTCTAAACGGCATCATCGGTATGACGGGCCTGCTGCTGGATACCGAGCTGAACGAAAAACAACGGCGCTATACCGAAATGCTGCGCGCCAGCGGTGAGACCCTGCTCGGCTTGATCAACAATATTCTGGACTTCTCAAAGATCGAGGCGCGCAAGCTCGATCTTGAGGTGGCCGATTTTGACCTGTCTGCTCTATTGGCGGATTTTAATGATTTCATGGTCGTGGCGGCGCACAAGAAGGGCCTCGCATTGCTTTGCACGCTCGACCCCTGCATTCCACCTCTTTTGCGGGGAGATCCGGGTCGTTTGTGCCAGGTTCTCACCAATCTGGTGGGAAATGGAATAAAATTCACCCCTTCGGGCAAGGTGGAGGTCCTTGTTTCCCTGGTAGCCGAGACCGCAGAGACGGCCATTTTACGCTTTGTGGTACGGGATACGGGGATTGGAATTCCCGAGGAAAAGAGATCCTTGCTGTTTGAAAAGTTCAGCCAGGTGGATGCTTCCACAACGAGGCAGTATGGTGGAACGGGTCTGGGCCTTTCCATCGTGAAGGAGCTGGTCGAGCTGATGGGCGGGCAAATCGGGGTGAAAAGTAAGTGTGGGCGCGGAACGCAGTTCTATTTCACAATCCCTTTTTGCAAGCAGACCGGCAGCGCCCGGAGCGAAACGGTTGCGCCTGTTTTGTCGCCGGAGGGGCTTGCCGGCATGTTTGCCGATAGAAAGGCGCGTGTTCTGCTTGCAGAGGATAGCTTTACCAACCAGCAGGTTGCCCTGGGCATGCTGGAAAAGCTTGGAATCAAAGCGGATGCGGTTGCAAATGGAGTTGAAGCACTCGAAGCACTCGAGGCAATCCCCTACGATATCGTTTTGATGGACGTGCAGATGCCTGTCATGGACGGGTTGGAGGCTACGCGCAGAATTCGAAACCTGCAATCCGCTGTGCGAAGCATTCCGGTAATTGCCTTGACAGCCCGAGCCGTTCAGGGGGATTGCGACGAATGCCTGAAGGCGGGAATGAACGACTATGTGAGCAAACCGGTAGCACTTCCGAGATTGGCTGGTGTGCTGCAAAAATGGCTCTCAAAAGGGCGCGGCATCCACAGCGGGAGAGAGGATAAAGACAGTGGCCGTGACGGAAACGGGACGGGTGAGCCTGCGGTCTGGGATCGGGAGGGGATGCTCAAACGGTTGATGGGGGATGCGGAGCTGGCAAAAAAAGTTCTGGACGCCTTCCTGATCGATCTTCCCGGGCAGATCCGGACCCTGAAACAGTTCATTACATCGGGAGACTGTCGGGGTGCGGAGCTCCAGGCGCACTCCATAAAGAGTGCGTGTGCAAATGTCGGGGGAGAAAAACTGCGGGCGGTGGCCATGGAGATGGAAAGCGCCGCAAGCACGGCGGACCTTGGCGCTGCCGCACAGATGATGGCCGAGTTGAGTATGGAGTTCGATGTTTTGAAAAAAGCCATAAAGGCCCCAAAAGGGCAAAGAAAGGTGAATACGGATGAAGACTCTGATTGTCGAAGATGATTTTACGAGCCGGGTGTTGCTGCAGGAAATCTTGAACCAATATGGCTCCGTTCATATCGCGGTAAACGGCCGGGAGGCTGTGAGCGCAGCCAAACTGGCGCAGGAGGAAGGCGAACCCTACGATCTGATCTGTCTCGACATCATGATGCCGGAGATGGATGGGCAGGAGGCGCTGCGACTCATCCGCGAACAGGAAGAGGCGAGGGGAATCTTTTCCACCTATGGGGCTAAAATCATAATGACCACGGCCCTAAACGATATGAGAAACATTCTGGCCGCGCATCACAGCCTGTGCGACGCCTACCTGTTCAAGCCCATCGATAAGGCAAAGCTGTTGGAAGAACTCGGTAAAATGGGACTGCTGCCGTGAGGAATCAGGAATTGGGGATTAGGAATTAGGAATAAAAAGTATATGTTCTAAATTCTATAGATTCCCAATTTCTAATTCCTAATTTATAATTCAACCTTCCAGCCAAAGACTCCCCAGGTCGATTTCGATTTCTGCAAAGGGCTCCAGGCGGCATTTGGTCTTTCCCCCGTAAACACCCACGGGATCGAAGGCGCCGGAACCGAGCCGATAGACTTCCACGGTCAGGTTGTGAGGATCGACCAGCCAAAGATGGCCGACATGAGCCTGTGCATAGAGTCCCCTTTTTCTCGTCCGATCGTGCAGTGCAGTGCTTGGAGAGAGGACTTCACAGACCCAATCGGGCGAAACCGAAATCCAGTTGGTCTCGATGCGGGTGGGAAATCTTTGTTTTTTCCATCCGGCAAGATCTGGAACACAAGTATTTTCTTCCAGCCGGACTTCAGTCTCGAATAGAAACACCCACCCGCCGGGGCCGCCCCCATGTCCGCGTTCGTAGGGCGGCCCGATTTCCACGCTCAACGCCTTTATAACATTCATGTGCCTTGGCGACGGTCTAGGCTGCACTACCAGTTCACCGTCGATGATCTCGCCGATCGTGTTGTCTGGAAGGGTGTAAAGGTCTTCGTAGGTTGCTTTCTGTTGGGCCGGTTCGCTCATGGGCTTTGATTCCCCTTGTGAAGAGGTTCAGGAAAATATTACGGGTTTTGGAAGCCATTTCAAGATTTTTGATCGGGAAGGGAAATAAAAAAATCCCTTTCCTGAGGGAATCTTCACCCCGTTCCATTTCCCGGGGTGACCAGCATGATGACTCCGCCGATTATGACGAGGATTCCCACCCACCGGAGCCAGTTCACGCGCTCGCGCAGGAGGAATTTGCCGACCAGGGTGTCGATTACGTTGGTGATGGACATGAGAGGCACAACGAGCGTTACCGAAGCCGATTTTATGGCGATCAGGTAGCCGATGAAGAAAAAGGTGAGGATGAAGATACCAAGGATGAGTTTCCAGTGGAAAATGTGAGATTTGGCTAAAAACTGAAACAGCTGGAGAGGATTGAGCAATCCTTTTGCACCGCCGTATGCCTGAAGCGGGGGCGTGGTGATTTGGGCGGCGCCGCGCTTTACGAAATAGTCTCCGGTGACCGAGCAGACAATCGCCATAGCTATGCCGATGGCCGGAAACATCAACCTATCTCCTCCGAGATCCCGATCAGCGTTATGCCTGAGACGATTACCGCGATGGCTGCCCACCTCCACGGCGTTACCTGCTCGCCCAAAAAGAATATGGCGAGCACCGCCGTAAACACGTAGGTAAGAGCTCCCCGTATGGGAACTGCCAGGCTGAAGGGGCCGTAGCGAAATGCATAGATGAGGGCGGCGAATTCGATCACCAGAAGACAGGTTGCAAGATCGAACAGGCCATTTCCCAGAAACATTCCCAAAAGCCCGGGTATCTGGTGCAGAGAACCGAATTCGGGCTCCCTGGCGCGGCTGAATACGTATTTTAGCAGCACGTTTCCAACCGAGGCCGCTCCCGTACAGATGAGCATAGCGACGGCGAACCGCGTTCGAGCCCTCCGGGGAAGCCGGCCGGTCTCCACTGTTTTTCGGGCAAGTTCTTCGCTTCGATCACGAACCTTCGCATCGGATTTCCGGTTCATTGGCGTGTAATCCTCTCCCCTGGGTGTTGAGGGCCGCGCAGCAACAAGGAGCCTGTACTTTTGGCTGTCATGGAGCAGGCTCATGCTTATCATTGGCACATTGCGTCGACGCGCCTCACTTCGATGCACACAAGAAACAGGTAAATCACCGCTATCAAGGTATGCAATGTCCGGATTATCCCATCAATGCAGAGACATTCTGAAGCTAATGCCCATTGGAGGGCCGGCAGTGTGCAATCTGGCGGTAACAAACGTCTGCAACGCCAGGTGCGATTTCTGCAACTATGCTTCAGACAAACATCTGGTTGCGAAGGGTCTTTTCGCCGATTACGACCGGTACTGTAAAACGCTGGACCTGCTGAGCCGCAACGGAGTGCGGTTCCTGAGCATGGTGGGAGGAGAACCGACGCTCCACCCGCAATTACTCGCCATGGTCGGCTATGCGGCGCAAAGCGGAATTCGCCCCTCAATCGTTACCAATGGCTCCCGGCTTTGGCCGCGGTTTGTTCGCGATCTGGCGCAAAGCGGCTTGAAATCACTTTTCATCTCCATCGACTCTGCATCGAGAGAGCTCCACGAAAAGAACCGGGGGCTTCCCGGCGTGTGCGAACGCATCCGGGAGGCGGTTGGAGAGTGCAAGCGCCGGAACATTCAAGTCGTTGCCTCGGTAACGATAAATAAGCTCTTGGGGTCCATTCCGGCGCTTTTTACCTTTCTTTGCGAACTCGGGATCGAAACGGTGGATTTTTCCTACCCCAAGCGCATGCTGCACTCCTCGGCGCTCTCGTTTTCAGAGACTTCCCCGCTGATCGATTTTTCAGCCGGGGAACTGGGAGAGAATCTCGAAACGATTCGTTCTTTTAAGAGCAGGTACAAAATTCTCAATTCCCGGGAATCGATTGCGGAGGTGCTGCGGTTTTTGAGAAAAGAAGAGCAGCTCTATCCCTGCG
>JBMFWU010000059.1:21822-25194 GCA_049964955.1 Syntrophobacteraceae bacterium | reverse complement strand
AGCTGGCCGGGACCCGGTTCCGGTAGCAGGCTTTTGGCGGCATCGAAGACAAGGCCTCCCTGTGCGATACGCAGTCGTCTCCCGCGCCATTTTACAGTGTGCCCGAAACACCCTGCCGCCCACACGGCGAAATTCATCGCCTCGCGAATGGGCAACGCCCAGACCCAGAGCGCGAGCCATGGGGCATCCAGGCTCCAGAAGACCGCCGCCGCCTGAAAAAGCCGTGCGGCGAAAACGAGCCCGCATGCCCAAAGCGCCCAGCCTGCAAATCCGGAAAGCAGCAGGAGCGGGATGCAGTAGACCGTTCCGTAACTGAACCCGAGGCCGTAAAATTGAATACCCCGATTGATGCGGATCGTCCTTGCCCAACGCAGTTCCCGCTCGAACACATCAGGCAGGCTTTCTTTACCGCAGTCGTTGTCTATCACGTAATGGGACAAAAGAACCCGGTATCCGGCCTCCGATGCCATTTTGCCGATGTGATAGTCCGATCCGATCCGGTTTAGCAGTGTTTCTAGCCCCCCGAATCCGGCTATCACCGATTTTTTGACCGCAATTGTCGCCCCCATGGCGAATTTTAGCCCCCCGTCCAGTTTGCGGGCGAGAAGCACCGAGGGAGTGAAATCGATGCCCCGGTCCAAAGCCGCTACAGCAGCGCCGAGCGAGCGGGGAGTTCGGTCCAGGTAGCCGCAGGTGACCACGCCGACGGAGCGGGCCGATAGAGGGGCCGTTACGGTGGAAAGATACTCGGGACCCACCCGAATGTCGCTGTCTGCGAAAACGACCCATTCATGCTCGGCCATTTTCAAGAGGTGGATCAAGTTGCAGATCTGGTGGTTTGTTCCAATCGGACTTTTGGAGAAGTGCAACTGAACGCGCCTGGCGGTGAATCCCGAAAGTCGCCTCGCGCATTTGTCGACCAGTTCCTTCAAAATGGGAACGGCCGGGTCCTTGGGATCCATGACGCAAAAAAGGACCTCATAGTCCGGGTGTTTCTGGCGGCAGAGCCGTGCCCAGTTCTCGTACGCCCTGCCATCAATGCCGCAAACGGGAACCAGAAGAGAAACAGGCTCTTGGCAAGAGCCGGTTTTGCGCCTCTTTTCCCTTGTAAACCAGGTGACGCTGATTCCACAGAGTATATAGAACGCGAAGGAGGCGATCATGAGGGGTAAAAAAAAGGCCGCGGCCAGGATGGACACAGTAGGAACCTCCCTTGCAAACTGCGATAAAACGTAAGCGTGCAACGGCAGAGGCACAATAAAGAGAAGTGTTGATTTGGGGGAGAAGAAGACAGTAACGGCAAAAAGGAAGATGCGCTATCTTTCAAAAGATTTCCGAACCGGTCTGCGCAAGATTTCGTATGTAAAGATTGGTATTCCCACCGCGATGTACCAAAAAAAATTGGCCGAACGCCATACGAGAAGGGAAAACGCCATTTGAGGAGCGTTCAGATAGGGACTCATGAGCAGAGCATAGCCCGCGTCCACGCCTCCGCTGCCACCGGGGATGAAGAGCATCGCCCAAGCCTCAGTCCGTGCTTTTCCAGCAGGTACGTGAGGGCGACCGGCATGCCCAGCCCCCAGGGCGTTGCAACGCTGGCGAACACCATGGATCCGGCCATCAGAAATGCATCGATAAATCCCAGATATTGACCGATTCTGCGGCACAGGATTCGAAGGCGGGTCGCGTTACTGATCCAGCTCGCGATAAGCAATCCAACAATAACCGCTATTTCAAAGAAGGTAAGCTGCGCAAAAAAATGCACATGTCCCCCGTACATTCTCAGGGGGATGATTATGCCGAAAAAAATGGACGCAAACAGCAGCAGTGCGTAAATCGAATATTTTACAGGCTCTCGCATAGGGGGCAATCATGAGGTCCTTGGCTAAAAGAGCAGACTAATGGCGGTCCGATTGCGCGTCAATGAAGATGAACCCTCATTTCTCATTCGAACAATTCAGCCATGAGAGAACGCCTTCGGCAATAGCGCCGAAATATCGTAAAAATTCAATTGGCGCGGCAAAATTTCACCCTGCAGAGGTGCAGTAGATGGCGCCGGTACAAGAAAAATTGGTGAAGGAATGAGTGTGCGGATATGTATTCAGAATCACAGCGAAATATGGTTGTCCTGGGGCTGTAAAACCCGTGGCACGCCGCTTGCTCAAGGGTTCGTCGTGAACGAATGGTCCTGTAAGGGGGCCGGTGTAAACAGAAAGAGACCCTATCCGTATTGGTTTTATGAGCAAGAGGAGGATGATCATGTTAAAGAAAAAATCTTGTCGTTATGCCTTGGTATTATTCTTGATTTCGGGGCTCTGTTTTTGCGGCATTTCGACGGCCGCCCGGGCGGCCGGTGTCAGCTTCGGCGTCGGGGTTGACCTGGGGCCCGGCTATGTAGCGCCTCCGCCTCCAGCCTACGAGCCGCCTGCAGCTGTGGAAGTCGCCCCCGCGCCGCCCCCGGTCGTGGAAGCCGTCCCTGCGGCGCCAGTGGTGAGCGAGCCGGTGTCTCCCCCGGTTGTAGTCGAGCACCCGGTGGTAGTCGAACAACGCACCGCGCCCGTGGTCGTTTCGCGCGCTCCGGTCGTGGTGGAGAGGCGCTCGACGGTTTCCTACTACTATTATCCGTCCACTCACTATTCACAGAGGGTGGAGACGCGCAGGGACTACTGGAACGGCAGCAGCTACCGGGAAGACGAATACGAATATTAATTCGTCTAACTCGTGACAGGGGGGGCGGCCCGGGGAAAAAGCGCGAGGGCTCATTTATCCGCCCCCCCAGGGGCCGTTCTGCCGGGCTGGCCGCGACGATATAACGACAAAAACTATTCCTGCCTGTCGTTTGTGTTGGGGTTCGCCTGGCTCACCCCAACCTCCATGTCTACATGTCCGGGGCAGCGCCCCCAGCCCCCCGGGCGGTGGAACCGCCTGCCGGATCGCCCGCCCCGGCCCCACGGCCAAATTCTATAGTCCTTATGACTCCGCCGCCGCCAAAGGCAGCGGCGCTTCGGCTTGGCCATCCCGTCAGCGGCGACACGCCGCCGGCCGCATAAAAATCCTGAAGGAAATCCGCAAGAATTACGATATACCTTGATAAGGGGCTTGTTGTGGCTTAGTATTCAAAGCGATGCGTTGCCTCTTGCAAGCTCGATCTATTACGCTTTGGGGTCACATTCGACCTGTTCCCGGAATAAACATGGCAAATACAGACGCCCTCCTCGTTGCAACGTGCAAAACCATGATCAGGACAATCCTTTTGTGCCTTGACGATGCCACCAAGGGCACGATTTACAAGATCGGCCTCATGCCGGATCTGACGGCCGTGCGTGTTTTGTCAGGCTATAGAAAACCGGGCACCGACGAGCTCGAGTGGGG
>JBMFWU010000059.1:19774-21722 GCA_049964955.1 Syntrophobacteraceae bacterium | reverse complement strand
GTTGTGAAGATCCACTTTCGGCCGGGGTCTCTCAGCGCCGGGGACCGTTCGACGGTGATCGTGCGCAATCTGGCGAGTAGCCTTGGCTCCGAGCTGCTCTCGCTCTGGTTTCGGGAAAAGCTCTACTATGCGAGTAAGGAACTCGCGCGTCAGAGGCTCCAGAGCTGCGAGATCCTGGCCCATGAGCTTCGAAACACACTGGTGAAACTGGGTTTTGTCTTCTCGGGGATAAACGCGCAGATCGGCATTCTGCGTGAAAGATGGGAGAGGCTGCTGCGGGACCACCGGCCCGAGATGGAGTGGAAGGAACCGCTTCTGGAGACATTGAGCGGCTTGTTGAGGGAAGGGGTCGAACAGTTGGCTTTTCCGGAGGAGTTGCTCGATCTGGGAAAAAAACTGCTCGCCGAACAAAAGGAATTGGCGACGCTGTACCTGCCGCCTTTTCAGGAGCGGGAGTGGGTGAAAAACAAGATCTATCCCAAGTGGAAAAAGCTTCTTTCGGCGACCGTTATTTGGGATAGAGGGGAAATAGAGTCCCTGCTGAGTCGGCTGGAAAGCTCGTTATCCACGGGAATGAGCTACAATCCTTCTTTGGGTATCGACGGGTTGCCTTCGGAACTGCTGGTCAGGTGGTCAAAACTTGCTTATGTGCAGATAACCTCTGGAAATCTTGTGCAATTGGACGAAGTGATCCGGCTGGTCGAAGAGCCGATCCTGCCGGTTTCCCACAAAGAGCAGATGCTGCGCGTGCTCAAATCCTCGAGGGCGATTGTGCAAACGATCCAGGAAGTCGAGGAAAAGGCCAGCAGCATCCTGCAGTCGCTGCGGTTTGGAAACCGGGCGGAAGATCAATACAGCTTTGCACCCGACGTCCTGGGGTTGGATGCCGAAGGCGAGTTGGGATTCGGGTTGTCTGACTGAACCGGGTGGGAGGATCTCTTTGGCTTCCAGTTCAAAGTGTCCCAGCTATGTATAAGCGTTTTTTCGATAGCGCGGGGGACCCGCGCCTGGTTTCGAGCGGATGCGGGAAGATGCTCGAGGTGAACCAGGCAGGGGTGGAACTGTTTGGCTACGGCTGCAAGCAGGAGTTGCTCGACCTGGAAACTGTGGGCATGCTGTTTTGCGACCCGGAGGTGGGCAGCGACTTTCAACGTCGGCTTGAGGCCGAGGGGTTTGTAAAAGAATTCGAGGCAAAGCTCAGGAAAAAGGATGGGACGGTTTTTATTGCCGCCATTACGGCGACTCTTGCCTTCGAAAAAGACGGTTCGATTTCCTGGGAGGGCGTTCTAAGGGACATTACCCGGTTTAAGGAACTCCAGGGGGCCTACCTGGAGGTGGAAAAAAAGAACCGTGAGCTTACCGAGTCCGAGCGGAGCATAAGGGACCTCAATCGGCACGTGCTTGACATGCTGATGATCATGTCCCACGACATTCGAGGGCCTCTTGTCTCCATTGCCGCCACGCTGAAGCTGCTCCTGCGAGGTTCTTTCGGACGTATGGACGAATCGGTGTGGAATACGGTCTCCGACCTGATGGGGCGGGTGCGAAACCTTATCTCGATTGCCGAGGAGTGCCTCGGGAGCGCTCATTCCATCGAGGGGGAGCCTGTTAACAAAAGGCAATTCATCGATCTTCGACAGGACATCATAGACCCGGTGCTCGATGAGATGTCCAACGAAATAGAAGAGTTGGGCATTGCGATCGATAACTGCCTGGGTGCCATTCCCGGCGGGACCATCCCCATTTTGTCCGAGATGCTGTGGCTCAAGCCGGTTTTTAGAAACCTGTTCAAAAATGCCATAAAATATGGTGGAAAGGGCTGCACGATCGCTTTCGGTTTCGAAGATCACGGCTCGTTCTACCGGTTGAACGTCTACAACAGCGGCCGACCGATTCCCGAGGAATACAGGGACAGGCTCTTTACCAAGTTCTCCCATATCGATGACGG
>JBMFWU010000059.1:18145-19674 GCA_049964955.1 Syntrophobacteraceae bacterium | reverse complement strand
ACGCCTCTTGTCTATTCGCCTGCTTTCAGCAAACTTTCGGGCTTCGAGGTGTATCTCAAGCTCGAAAATCTTCAGGTAACCGGTTCTTTCAAGATTCGCGGCGCAACCTGTAAAATCCTGGGCGAGTTCGACCGGATCGCAGGCCGGGGAGTCGTTGCGGCCTCGGCAGGAAATCATGCCCAGGGCGTAGCCCTTGCGGCGAAACGGGCCGGGCTTGCCTCCACAATCATAATGCCCGAATGGGCCTCTATTTCCAAGCAGGAGGCGACTCGCGGATACGGTGGAAAGCTCATCCTGGAGGGGCAAAGTATTTCGGACTCGATCTCCAGGGCGTTGGAGTTGGCCAAAGAGGGCATGGTCTTCATCCATCCTTACGACGATCCCGCCATCATAGCCGGCCAGGGAACCATCGGGCTCGAAATCATGGAGGACCTGCCGGATGCGGATGTGATAGCGGTTCCGGTGGGCGGAGGGGGGCTCATAGCCGGAATTTGCCTCGGGGCGCACGGAGCAAGCCCCCGGGTTCGTATAACGGGGGTTCAGGCAGATACCTGCCCTTCGGCTCTCAAGGCACTGGAAACCGGCCAAAGAACGCAGGTGGAAGCTCTGGCCTCCATTGCCGACGGCATAACCGTCAAGCAGATCGGCGCGATTCCTTTCGAGATAGTGCAAAAGGAAGTCGATCGAATCGTGCTGGTGAACGAGGATCGTATCGCAGAAGCGGTGATCACGCTGCTTGAAAGCAAAAAAGTGCTGGCCGAAGGCGCGGGCGCGGTGAGTGCTGCGGCCCTTCTTACCGGGCAGATCGAGGCGCCGGCCGGGGCGAAGGTGGTGCTGGTCGTGAGCGGGGGAAACATCGATATATCGCTTCTCGACCGGGTCATCCGCAAGGGGCTTTCCTGGAGCGGACGCATCATGCGGTTTGGCGTCAAGCTCGACGATGAGCCGGGCGCGCTTTCCAGGCTCCTTACGATCATTGCAAAGGCGGGGGCCAACGTTTTGCAAATCTATCACTACCGGGGAGGCGCGGATCTGCATGTTCGCCAGAGCCGCGTGGAACTTGAAATCGAGATGCGCAATTTCGCCCATATCCGCGAACTGGAGACAGTTTTGGGTGAAGCCGGCTATACTCTCGAGCCCGGCGCCGGCGGGGCGGAGAGCTTGGTAATTTAGATCCGGAAAGCCTGCCGAATGTAACGACGTTGTCGGCAGGGGGCTTTGAATCACTCGATGATTAGGTAATATTTAGCTGGGCGTCCAAAAATGGAGTGAGACATGGAAGCAATTTCTGAAAAGATTGTCAAACACTTCAAGTATCTTGGCCTTAGCGGCCCGGGAACTGAGGGAAAGATTCGCGACGTGCTGGAATCCGAGTACAGGCGGCGATTGACTCGATACGAGCACACTGACAGGCTTTTCAGAAAAAAGTATGGGATGACGTTCGATGCGTTCGAGCGGAGTCAGGTTGTCAATGCCCGGGGGTACACATGGGAAGTGGAATCGGATTCCGATGAGTGGGAGATGGCTAT
>JBMFWU010000059.1:10179-18045 GCA_049964955.1 Syntrophobacteraceae bacterium | reverse complement strand
CCCCTACAGCCACAGTAGTGCCGCGTTTTCCCGGAGCCATTTTCTTCTTTGCCTGTGGTCGGGGAGAATGGAGGCGACCAGCGCCCAGTATTGCTCCGAGTGGTTGTGGTGAACGAGGTGGCACAGCTCATGGACTATGAGGTAATCAACGATCTCTTCGGGGGCCATAATGATGTTCCATGCAAGGCTGATGCGGCCGGAAACCGAACAGCTGCCCCATCGTGAGGTAAGCGATTTGATTGTGATCGTCGCGGGTGTTACCCCGATCCGGGCGGAGTAGAGCGCGGTCTTTTCCCTGATTGCGCAAAGGGCGCGGGAGACATACCAATCCTTTAGTCTTTCTTTTACCTCCGAAGGGCCGGGAGGAGCGGTTCGGGCGGGATAGCGCATGCATATCCGACCATCTTCACAAACGACTTCCGGAGAATTTCCCTGCTCGACCAGCAGGATGTAGTTCTTTCCCAGGTACGGCAGCGTATCCCCCGTTGCAAATTTTCTTCCCACGACCTGGCAGCGTCTCTGGAGATTGGCCTCGAAGGTTTTGCGGACCCAGTCGGATTTTTGTTCGATGAATCGAGCTATGCTTGTCTTGGGACAGGTCGTCGGAGCGTGCACGATGACGCGATTGTCGGGATGGACGGTTATGGATAGGGTTTTTCTCCTGGCGCTCATCCGTAGCTGGTAGCTGAAATCGAATTCTTTCACCGCACTTTTTCCCCCAGGGGTCGTTTGGGAATGGGAGAACGGATTTGGGGTACCTGTCTGGCCTCTCCTGGATTTTTTTCGAAAGTAGCTCATTTCGGGCAGAAAGGGAACATGCAAATGGCTGGTGGAAAGTGTGGCCAAAAAGATCCGGATGAAGTACAATTGAAAGTTACCGCCTCATTTCGGCATATCCTGGACGGCAAGCCTGCGGCCGGAGACGCATTGGCGAGCGTTACACTTCAGAAGGAAAAACCATGTCCTATTTGCAGCAGATCGACCCTGAGATAGCACGAGTCATCGAGGAAGAGGAGAAGCGGCAGCGGGGCCGCCTGGAATTGATAGCGTCGGAAAATTTTGTGAGCCGGGCGGTGCGGGAGGCTCAGGGATCGGTTCTTACCAACAAGTACGCGGAAGGCTACCCGGGGCGGAGATATTACGGCGGGTGCGAATTCGTAGATATTGCCGAAAGCCTTGCCCGGGAGCGTGCCGCAAAGCTGTTTTGCGCCGACTATGTAAACGTTCAGCCCCATTCGGGCTCTCAGGCCAATATGGCCGTGCTGTTTGCGGCACTGCAACCCGGCGATACCATTTTGGGAATGGATTTGCGGCAGGGGGGCCATCTCACGCACGGGAGCCCGGTGAGTTTTTCGGGCAGGCTCTTTCGGGTCGTCTCCTATGGAGTGCGGCGGGATACGGAGCACATCGACTACGACCAGGTGGAGCAAATGGCCCTGGAGGAGCGACCGAAGCTCATCATAGCGGGGGCGAGCGCCTATCCCAGGATCATCGATTTCGAGCGGTTTGCAGAGATAGCAAAGCGCGCGGGCGCCTATCTCATGGTGGACATGGCCCACATAGCGGGTCTTGTGGGAACGGGCCTGCATCCGAACCCCGTGCCCTTTGCCGATTTCGTGACTTCGACCACGCACAAAACGCTTCGAGGACCGCGCGGAGGGTTGATCCTGTCGCACGCAACCCACGCCAAGATGCTCGACAGCCAGATATTTCCCGGGATCCAGGGCGGACCGCTCATGCATGTCATCGCCGCCAAGGCGGTTGCCTTTCAGGAGGCGCTAAAGCCCGGGTTTCGGCTGTACCAGGAGCGTGTCATCGCCAACAGCAGGAGGCTTGCCGAGGTTTTGAGCGGCTTTGGCTATCGGCTCGTCTCCGGTGGCACGGACAATCACCTCATGCTGGTCGATCTGGGTCCCCGGGGTCTTACCGGAAAGGTCGCCGAGGAAACCTTGGACATGGCGGGCATTACCGTCAACAAAAATTCCATTCCCTACGACGAGCGCAGTGCCAATGTGACGAGCGGGATCCGGATCGGGACTCCGGCGCTCACCACGCGCGGCGTGGGGCCCGAGCACATGGAGACGATCGGAGGCTTTCTGCATCGCGCGCTCGGAATCGTGGGCGACGAAGCCGGGCTGAAAGCCCTGGCCTGCGAGGTGGCCGAGTTTTGTTCCTGCTTTTCGCTGCATGCCGACAATGGGACATGCTGAGTCCGACGGGGAGAAATGGCTCTGAGCGATCCTGACATTTTATTTATGAAACAGGCGCTTCGTCTTGCGAGGAGGGGCGCCGGCATGACCAGCCCCAACCCTGTGGTTGGGGCGGTTGTCGTAAATGGGGACGATGTCGTCGGAAAGGGCTACCACAGGGAGCTGGGCGGTGCGCACGCGGAGGTGAACGCGCTTGGCGCGGCCGGTTCTTCTGCGCGCGGAGCCGTTCTCTACGTGACCCTTGAGCCGTGCAATCACTACGGGCATACGCCCCCGTGCACCAAAGCGATCCTGGAGGCCGGGATCGGTCGGGTGGTCTACGGGATGGGAGATCCGAACCCCGAGGTTGCCGGCGGGGGGGGCGAAGTCTTGAGGCGGGCCGGAGTCGAGGTGCGAGGGGGAGTTTGCGAGGCCGAATGCCGGGCGATCAATCAGCCGTTCCTAAAGAAGGTCACGACCGGCCTTCCCTATGTAATCCTCAAATCCGCCGCAACCCTTGACGGATTTATCGCCACCTCGACCGGCGATTCCAAATGGGTCACCGGAGAGCCTGCCCGCGAGTTTGGCCACCTGATCCGCTCGCGCGTTGACGGGATCGTGGTCGGTATCGGAACGGTCCTGGCCGATGACCCGCTCTTGACCGCACGGCTTTCCGGAAAGAAAAGATGGCGGGACCCGGTGCGCATCGTTTTGGACACCGAGTTGAGAATTCCGCCGGATGCAAAGCTTGTCCGGACGGCTTCGGATTCTCCGGTCTTGGTCGTTTGCGGCCCGGAGGCGCCCATGGGGCGCGAAAAAGTCCTTGGAGAAGCGGGTGTCGGCGTGGTGAGGCTTGCGGCAGGAGGAAGAGGTATCGAAGTTCGCGGGCTTCTTGCCGAATTGGGTAAAAGGGGCATGTCGAGCCTTCTGGTGGAAGGGGGAGGGCAGGTCCTGGGCTCCTTCATCGAAAGCGGTCTGGCCGACGAGTTCCTTTTTTTCTATGCGCCGAAAATCCTTGGCGATCCCGGCGGAGTTTCGATGCTTTCGGGCGGCCCCCGGCAAAAGATGATCGATTGTGTCAGGGCGCATGATATACATATTCGGAAGCTTGGAGAGGATTTTCTTCTACGCGGCAGGCTTCGAGAGCAGCCGTACTGAGGGCGGACTATGTTTACGGGCCTAATAGAGGGGACCGGGACGCTTCTGCGCACGGAGCGCCACGGGCCGGATGCGCGCATGGTGATACGCCCCGATTTTCAGCTGGATAAACCGGTTTTGGGGGAAAGCATAGCGGTCGACGGGGCGTGTCTTACGGTCATCGACTTCGACCCGGTTTCATTCGGGGCCGATGTTTCCGCAGAAACCCTTGCCAGAACGACCCTTGGGCGAAAAGTTTCCGGGAACAGGCTGAATCTCGAAAGGGCGCTGAAAATTGGAGACCGCCTTGGCGGCCACCTGGTGACCGGCCACATCGACGGGATCGCCGTTCTTAAGGAGCGAAAGCCGGTAGGGCGGTCCCTGCGCCTTTCCTTCGAGATGGAGCCGGAATTGATACGGTTTGTCATCGAAAAGGGGTCGATCGCGGTAAACGGAATCAGCCTTACGGTAAACGGAGTTTCGAACACCGACTTCGAGGTCAATATCGTTCCGCACACGGCCTCGATGACGACGCTCGACGATCTTCGGATCGGAGCGGAGGTAAATATCGAGACGGACCTTATCGGAAAGTATGTCCACCGGCTGGTGCATCCGCAGGAAGAGGAAAACGGCGCGGGAAAGGGAATAGACCTCGATTTGCTGCGCAGGCACGGATTTGCGTGAAGCGGCGTGGGGCCAAAAATTTTTCTCACGCGAAGCCGCGAAGGCGCGAAGATAGAATCCGGGCTGCCTTGAAGACATTAACCGTATTATGTTATACAAATTTTTCATAATGGTAGTTATGATAGTTGCCCCTGTGCATTCATCCTTTTGCGTCTTCGCGTCTTCGCGGCTTCGCGTGGGATATTTTTAGAAATTGACTTTTGCTTGGAAGGAGATAATCAGATGCTTTTGGCGACGATTCCCGAGGCGCTTGAGGATATCAGGCTGGGAAAGCCGATCATTCTGGTCGACGATGAAGATCGTGAAAATGAAGGGGATTTGTGCATTGCAGCGGAAACGGTTACTCCCGAAGCGGTCAATTTCATGGCCAAGTACGGGCGTGGTTTGATCTGTCTGGCTCTTTCTCCGGATATGGTCGATCGGCTTCAGCTCCCGATGATGGTCACCATGAACAAGTCGCTCTTTCAAACGGCGTTCACCGTTTCCATCGAGGCGCGAAAAGGCGTTACGACGGGCATAAGCGCGGCCGACAGGTCCCACACCATCCTTACGGCCATCAATGACGGAGTAAAGCCCGAGGACCTGGTCAGCCCGGGGCACATTTTCCCGCTTCGCGCCAAAAAAGGCGGGGTCCTGGTACGGACGGGCCAGACGGAAGGTTCGGTGGATCTGGCACGGATCGCCGGAATGAAGCCCGCCGGGGTCATTTGCGAGATCATGAATGAAGACGGGACCATGGCGCGCATGCCCGATCTTGAGATCTTCGCACGGGAACACGACCTGAAAATCGTAACGATCGCGAGTCTTATCCAATACAGAATGAAGACGGAGCTGTTCGTCCACAGGGCGGCGACGGCCAATCTGCCGACATCGTTTGGAGGCGACTTCAAGGTCATAGCCTATACCAACGATATCGACGAATATTGCCATCTCGCGCTGGTAAAAGGCGAGATCGGCCCCGAGGATAACGTGCTCGTGCGGGTCCACTCGGAATGTCTTACGGGTGACGTTTTGGGCTCGCTGCGTTGCGATTGCGGCGCCCAACTCCACGCCGCCCTCGCCCAGATCGAGCAGGCTGGAAAAGGCGTGTTGCTCTACATGCGCAACCACGAGGGGCGCGGGATAGGCATCGTCAACAAGATCAAGGCCTACGCGCTGCAGGAAAAGGGCTACGATACGGTCGAGGCCAACGAGGCGTTGGGGTTCGAGGCCGATTTGCGCGATTACGGAATTGGCGCGCAAATGCTCGTAGACCTTGGCGTAAAGAAGATGAAGCTGATGACCAACAACCCTACCAAAATCGTGGGGCTCCAGGGATACGGCATAACGGTGACCGAAAGGGCGCCGCTGGAAATTTCGCCAAACGAGTGCAACCGCGACTACCTCACCACCAAGTGCTTTAAGATGGGTCATATAATGAGCTGCATATCCGCCGAGGAGGAAGCTTCATGAGTGTTTTCGAGGGAAAACTGCTGGCCAAAGGTCTCAAGTTCGGGATCGTTATCAGCCGGTTTAACGATTTTATCGGCGAAAGACTGCTCGGGGGGGCGCTCGATGCGCTCACAAGAAGCGGTGCCGATGAGCAGAACGTGGATGTCTACAAGGTCCCCGGGGCCTTCGAGATACCCCTGGTTGCAAAAAAGGTTGCGGAAAGCGGCAAGTATGACGCCGTAATCTGCCTTGGGGCCGTGATCCGGGGGGGGACCCCTCACTTCGATTATGTAGCGGCGGAGGTCTCCAAGGGGATCGCCAATGTGTCTCTGGACGCAGGGGTCCCGATCAGCTTTGGCGTGCTCACTACCGACACACTCGAGCAGGCGATCGAGCGGGCCGGCGCCAAGTCCGGAAACAAGGGCTGGGATGCTGCCTACGCTGCTATCGAGATGGTTAACCTGTTGAAGCAGATATAAGCTTTAAGTTGAGTTTTATAAAAATGGGTCAACGGCGCAAATCAAGAGAAATCGCATTGCAGATGCTCTACCAGATGGAGATGACCGCAGAGTCTCCAGGGGATGTCATCGATTTGTACAAGGAACTGGCTCGGAACGACAGCGATGAAAATCCGGAGATCCCCGAGACGGCGCGCCCGTTTGCCGAGCATCTGGTAAACGGGGTCCATTTTCACCGGGACCGGATCGACAACATGATTGTCACCGCTTCTGACAACTGGCGCCTCGAGAGGATGTCGATCATCGACAGGAACGTGCTGCGCATCGCGCTCTTCGAGATGCTCTACTGCCTGGAAATCCCGCCAAAGGTGTCGATAAACGAAGCGATCGATCTGGGGAAAACGTTTGGAAGCCCCGAGTCGGGCGCATTCGTCAACGGGATACTCGACCGCCTGCTGCAGGAAGTGAACAGGGTTCGCGAGGAAGAGGCCCCGGGCGTTTAAGAACTTAGGAGGTATAACGTGAGCTTTACCATTGCACTGGGTGGAAAAGGCGGTACGGGAAAAACCACCATAGCGGGTCTTTTGATTCGATACATGCAGGAACATGGCATGAAGCCTCTTCTCGCCATTGACGCCGATGCCAATTCCAATTTGAACGAAGTGCTCGGAGTGCCTCTGGAGGGGACTCTTTCGGATGCCCGTGAAGACATGAAGACAAAAGTCCCTACCGGCATGACCAAGGACATATTCATGGAGATGAAGGTCGAACAGGCCCTGATCGAATCCGAGGGGTTCGATCTGATCGCCATGGGCCGTCCGGAGGGGGCAGGCTGCTACTGCGCGGCTAACAACCTTTTGACCACTCTGATCGAGCGCCTCATCGATAACTACCCCTACATCGTGATCGACAACGAGGCGGGCATGGAGCATTTCAGCCGCCTGACCCAGAAAGACATAGATCTTTTGCTTCTGGTCTCCGACCCGAGCAGGCGAGGGCTTTCGGCCGCCTGCCGCATCGCCGAACTGGTCAAAACGCTTCCGATCCGTGTCTCCCGCACCGTGCTGGTGATAAACCAGGTGCGCGAGCAGGCGAGTGACTCGGAAGGGGCGACTCGCCGCTGGCCCGAGGAGGTCTATCAGATTATAGGCGAGGATTCGATCGCCTGCCTCCCCGAAGATCCGCTCATTTCGCAGTTCGATCTCGAGGGAAAACCGACCGTTACGCTTCCCGAAAATGCCCCGGTGCTGCTGGCGGCCGAGGAGCTTTTCGCCAAATTGTTGAATGGCGGACAATGAAATATCCGTTGAGCGGTCTATTTTTTTCCGTTCACTGCTCACTATTCACTGTTCACTGATGAGGAGGGACGATGTTTCAGATTCGCCGCGCGCTTTTGAGCGTGACCGACAAAACGGGGCTTGCCGATTTCGGAAAAGGGTTGCGAGGGTTTAACGTGCAGCTGCTCTCGACGGGAGGCACTGCCAAGGCGCTTCGCGAGGCCGGGGTGGAGATCACCGAGGTTTCGGATTATACCGGGTTTCCGGAAATGCTCGACGGCAGGGTCAAGACGCTGCACCCCAAAATTCACGGCGGAATCCTCGGGATACGGGATAACGAGGCGCATGTTTCGACCATGGCAAAGCACGCAATAGAGCCGATAGACATGGTCGTGGTGAACCTCTATGCTTTTGCGAAGACTGTTGCGCGCCCCGGCTGCACGCTGGAGGAGGCCATCGAGAATATCGATATCGGCGGCCCGACGCTCATCCGCGCTGCAGCGAAAAACAACCGCTTTGTGGCCGTCGTTACCGACCCTTCCGACTATCCCGAAATCCTGAAGGAAATGGCGACCCTCAAGGGCGCGGTTTCGGAAGAGACCAGTCTTCGCCTTGCCTGCAAAGCCTTTTGTTCGACCAGCAGCTACGACGCTAACATCTGCGAATACCTGACCGAGAAGGTGAACAGAT
>JBMFWU010000059.1:8334-10079 GCA_049964955.1 Syntrophobacteraceae bacterium | reverse complement strand
AGATGAAAGTATTAGTTGTCGGCACGGGCGGCAGGGACCACGCCATAGCCTGGAAATTCAGTCAAAGTCCGCGGGTTCGCCGCGTCTACGTTGCACACGGCAATGCCGGGATAGCCCGTACCGCCGAATGCGTAAATCTTAGAACCATCGAGGAGATGGCCGATTTTGCGGAGAAGGAGAAAATCGATCTCACCTTCGTTGGGCCCGAAAAGCCTCTTTCCGCCGGAATTGCCGATCTTTTTCTCTCGCGGGGTCTCAATATCATCGGGCCGAACCAAAAGGCGAGCAGGCTCGAGTCGAGTAAATGCGACGCCAAAACGATGATGCGCGACCTGGGCATTCCCGTTCCGGAATTTGAAAATTTCAGCGATCCGGAAAAAGCCCGCGACTACATTCGAAGTGTTGGGTATCCGGTCGTGGTGAAGGCCGACGGGCTTGCTGCGGGAAAAGGGTCGCTCGTGTGCGACTCGGTCGAGCAGGCCGAGGAAGCGGTGCGCCAGATCATGGAAGAACGCGTCTTTGGCGATGCAGGACAGCGGGTCGATATAGAAAAGCGGCTCTATGGTCGTGAGCTATCCTTTTTTTGCTTTACCGACGGGTATACGATGGTACCGATGGTGGCCGCCCAGGACTACAAGCGCGCGCGAGAAAACGACGAGGGCAAAAACACCGGCGGGATGGGCTCCTATTCGCCGCATCCGTGGCTGAACGATCCGCTTGTCGAAACCATCATGTCGAGGGTCGCCGAGCCTCTCATCAGGGGCGTTCGCGAAAAATACTCCATCCTCTACCGGGGAATTCTCTACCTCGGGCTGATGCTCGTGGAAGAGGGTGATGACGTCACCCCCTATGTGCTGGAGATAAATATTCGCCTCGGAGACCCGGAAGCGCAGGTAATACTTCCGAGGCTCAAAACCGATCTTGTGGATATCAGCGAAGCGATTCTCGCCGGGGATTTAAAAAGGATCAGCCCCGAGTGGGACCCGGCCTACCGGCTCTGCCTCATCGCCACAAGCGGAATGACCAAGGGAAAAAAGGGCTGGTACAAGGGATATCCGGACCGCTACAAGATCGGCTTGCCCATAGAGGGCGTGGAAAACATCGATCCGGAGTGTCTCGTTTTCCATTCCGGAACGGAACTGGACGCGTCCGGCCGACTCGTTACCACCGGCGGTCGAGTGCTGTGCTTAGTCAGTTCGGGGGCCAGCCTCGGGGAAGCGAGGGAAAAGGCCCTTTTGGAAATGGAAAAGATCGCTTTCGAAGGAATTTACTACAGGAAAGATATCGGCCTGCAATAGGATGGGCCGGGGGAGTTCGAAGTTGACAAGGGTAAAAGCGCTCGTCATGACGGGCTTCGGCCTCAATTGCGATCTGGAAACCTCCTATGCCTTGGAGGTCTCCGGGGCGCAGGCCGAAAGAGTCCACCTGAACAGCCTGATCGCGGGCGAAAAGTCTCTTTCCGCCTACCGGATTTTCGTAATAGGCGGGGGCTTTGCCTGGGGAGACGACCACGGAGCGGGCGTCATCATGGCGATGCGCCTGAAGCATCGGCTTCAGGACCAGATTTCGGCCTTCGTGGAAAGCGGCGGCATCGTGCTGGGCATATGCAACGGCTTCCAGGTGCTCGTGAATCTGGGGCTTTTACCCGGTTTCGAACCGGGGCTCATGAAAAGGGAAGTGGCGCTCGTCGCAAACGATTGCGGCGGGTTTCGCGACCAGTGGGTGAACCTGTCGGTTGACACAGC
>JBMFWU010000059.1:0-8234 GCA_049964955.1 Syntrophobacteraceae bacterium | reverse complement strand
CAAACGATTGCGGCGGGTTTCGCGACCAGTGGGTGAACCTGTCGGTTGACACAGCTTCCCCTTGCGTGTTTTCCTCCGGCATGGAGAGGATCGATCTGCCGGTCCGGCATGGCGAGGGAAAGTTTTTTGCAGAACCGGAAGTCATAGAAAAGCTGAAACTCCGGGGGCAGGTATTCTTGCGCTATGCGAAGCCGGACGGAAGTCTCGCCTCCGGCGAGTTTCCCTATAACCCCAACGGTTCGGTGGAAGATATCGCCGGGGTTTGCGACATCACGGGGAGGGTCGCCGGCCTCATGCCGCACCCCGAGGCATTTAACCATTTTACCAACCACCCGGACTGGACCTTTTTGCGGGAAAAGTGCCGGCGCGAAGGCGGACAGGTCCCCGAGGAAGGCGATGGTGTCAGGCTTTTCCGCAACGCTGTGCGCTATTTTGAATAACAGAGTGAAACCTTGAGGAATCTATCCGCTCCCCGAAAACTGCGTCTTGCCGTGCTGATCTCGGGCGGGGGGACGAACCTGCAGGCGATGATCGACCGCTCTCATGCCGGGACGCTCGATGCCGAAATCGTTGCGGTGCTGAGCGACAGGGCCGGGGCTTTCGGCCTGAAGAGGGCCGAAAAAGCTGACATTCCCGCATTCCATGTCGATTACGCAAAGCCGGTCGAATTGGAAAACGCGCAAAACCTGGCCGACCTTGCAGATATTGACCGCAGGCAAAAAATTCTCAAAAGCGAGGACTCTGCCCAGCGGTTGGCCCGACTTGCAAAGCTCGTCGCAGCCGAACACGGGATACTTCGAACGCTCGATTCCTTCCGGCCGGATTATGTATGCCTCGCCGGTTTCATGCGCCTTCTCACCCCCTATTTCATCGGCCGTCTGAACGCGGGCGGTCCGAGAATCCTGAATATCCACCCCGCAATCCTTCCCTCTTTCCCGGGGAGCCACGGCTACGAGGACACCTTCGAATACGGGTGCAAATGGGGCGGGGTTACGGTCCATTTCGTCGACGAGGGCGAAGACACCGGCCCCATCATCGCCCAGGCGGTCTATCCGGTTTGGCCCGGAGATGACATCGAAAAAGTGAGGACCCGCGGCCTCTCGATCGAATACGAAGTATACTCGCAGGTGATCAACTGGCTGGCCGGAGGGTACGTTGCCATACAGAAGGACCCGAACGGAAAAACGCGCGTCGAGATAACCGACCCGAAGTATGCGGAGATCCTTGCCGGCTGGGTTAATAAGGCCTGTTTCAGGTAACTGGCGGGTGATTTTCCGCTTCGAGGAAAACCAGGCTTTGGACGTTGATTTGATCGATTACCACTGAAGGTGCGCGCCATGCCGATGAAGAATCCTCCGCACCCGGGCGAGATTATCCGGGAACTCTATATCCAGCCGCTTGGTTTAACCGTCACGCAGGCCGCCGAGGGCCTCGGGGTGACCCGCAAGACTTTATCCCTGTTGCTGAACGGCCATGCGGGCATTTCCCCGGAAATGGCCATGAGGCTCTCGCAGGCTTTCGGTCGCAGCCCTGAAAGCTGGCTACAGCTTCAGGTGCAGTATGATCTTGCCCAACTGAGGAGATCGACCAGGGAAATAAAGGCCAAAAGGTTTTATGATGCATCCGAGCAGCAATCCTGATGATATTCGAGATTGTTGGCGATATTACGAATGTCGAGACCATCGCGGTCGAAACCGGAATTAGAGATATAAATCGCCTCAGAAGAACCTATGGACAGGGGCGGTGGCTTAAACGGAAAGGACTTGCCCTGGTACGTCTGGCCGATGGCACTCTCTGGAAAGCAGAGTTACATTGGTATGAGGCATCGGGCTTGGGAAGAAAAGAATTTAAAATAAAAGAGTTCATGGAATAGAGCACTATGGCGAACGCGAACGGACTTCCTGATACTTTTGCTATTTGTATCAGAAACGATGGCTATCCTGTATCTCTCGAGGTTTGGAAGGTCTACCGGGTGATTCCCGATCCGCGTGCGGATGAACATTCCTTTGTCCGTGTGATCGATGAATCCGGGGAAGACTACCTGTATCCCAAGGGATATTTTGTTGGGATCCAGTTGCCCAAAGCCGCCCGGGAAGCCCTGTTGGCGGTGCCTGCCTCCTCGTAGAACTGGAGAACTCTTTGCTTGCGATGATCCTTTCGGCAGGGCTTGGCACACGGCTTCTGCCCCTTACCGATTGCCGTCCGAAAGCCCTGGCTCCGGTTCGCGGCGTGACCATGCTCGAGTTCTGGATCGAAAGGCTTGCCCGGTGCGGTTTCGATTCCCTGTATCTTAACGCCTTTCATCTCCGGGAAAAAATCGACGCGGCGGTTTCAGCCGGAAAATGGCCCGTACCGGTAAAGGTTCTCCATGAATCGGTGCTCCTCGGCACCGGGGGTGGCATACGGTCCGCGGCCGAGTATGCCGCAGGGGAACCCTTCGTCGTGGTGAATGTCGATATTCTCAGTAACGCGGACCTTGGCGCCCTTTATCGCCGCCATAAGCTCTCGGGCGCCCCGGTGAGCCTGCTTCTGCATGACTGGCCCGCGTTCAACAACGTAGCGGTAAGTAGAGACGGATTCGTGTTGGGCTTCGGGCGGGAAGCCGAAGAAATTCACAGAAAGGACGAGAGCACCCGATTGATGGCTTTTACGGGAATTCATTGCATCGACCCCTCGGCCGTGAGTAACGCCGCATTGGGCGCCCCGTGTGATATAATCGCATTATACAGGGGGCTCATAGCCAAAGGAGATCCTCCGGCCGCGCTTTTTCAGCGGGATATTCTCTGGCGCGAGATGGGTTCGGTCGAAAGCTATGCGAAACTAAACCGGGAACTCGCCCGGCTCGACCCCGGGCTCTTTGCTCCGATCGAAACCGGGAAGGCCCTTTCGGTTCATCCGGAGGCGCGGGTAGCCCCGGACTGTTGCCTGGAAGGATCGGTTGCCATAGGGCGCGGGACGGTCATAGAAGATGGGGTGAGGCTGGAAGACGTTATCCTGTGGGATGATGTTCGGGTTGAGAAGGGCAGTTGCCTGAAGGAGTGTATCGTGACCGACGGGATGACTGTTCGCGGCAGCCATGCGGAAAAAGTCTTTGCACCGGAGCGGAAGTGAGAGCGTCTATCTGTGATGTGCAAGGGTTGGATGAGCTTCTGGAAATAGCCTCGCGGCTTCCCGGCGCCTCGGGAAATGGAGGGGCCGAACCCCTTTGCGGCGATGGGTCGGACAGGAAATTTTTCAGAATTTTCTGCGGCGGCCGCTCTCTCATCGGGCTGCTTTCCCCACGAAGGGTGGAGGCGCCCTCTCTTGACGAAAACGATTCCTACTTTCTCATTGGCAACCACCTGCACGCCAGGGGGCTGCCTGCGCCGCGCATTCTGTACGCCGACACCGAGAAGGGAAGATTCCTTCTCGAAGACGCGGGGGATATGCATCTGCAGCGATTCGTTCTTGCCCGCCCCAATCGCCTCGAATCGATCTACACGCATGTAATCCGGTTGCTGGGAGAGTTCCACAGAAAGGCCCCCGATGGTTTCGAACCGGGGTTTTGCTTCGACTCGGCCTTATACGAGCCTTCCTTTGTCTACGAGCGGGAACTCGAGTATTTTCGCAAATCCTTTGTAAACGGCTGCATGCGGTTTGAAACTACTGCGGACCAGCTGCGCTCCGATTTCGAGGCCATCGCGGAAGGTGCGGGAGAGACCCGGAGGACTCTCGTTTTTCACCGGGACTTTCAGAGCCGCAACATCATGGTGCACCGCGCGGAGCTTCGACTGATCGATTTCCAGGGCATGCGGTTCGGGCCTCCGGCCTACGACCTCGCCTCCCTTCTCATCGATCCGTATGTTAAGCTATCAAACCGCTTGCAGGAAAGACTCCTGGGCCTCTATTGGTCTCTAGCCGGCCGGGGCGCGGGCGCCTCGAAGGCAGAGTTCCTCCAAAAGTACGAGGCCGTGAGACTTGCCCGAAATCTCCAGATCCTGGGCGCCTTCGGGTTTCTGGGGATTAGCAGAGGAAAAACGCAGTTTTTGGAATACATTCCCTTCGCCTTCGAGCAGTTGAATCTGCACCTGTCTAGAATCGGCAGGGGGCGCTTCCCGCGCCTCGCAAAACTTGTCGACGCCATCGGCAGACGCGGTTTTGCTCACATTGCGCGCGGCGGAAATGAAATCGGGTGACATGATCCGGCTTTTCTGTTATATGGCGTGGACCGCAGCTTTTTGACGATCCGGCTTCCGTCCGGGTTTTTTATTTTTTGCCGCCATGGAGATGAAGATGGGTTCCAAAACTCAAAAGACTGAAAAAATCAGATACAGAAAAAGCGCTCCCAACAAGGCCAACAGGAAGACCGATCAGAAGCAGCTTCGCGAGAATCTGGATATCCTGGTGAAACTGGAAAAAGAAAATCAGGCCGGGAATTGATGAGATCGATTGCGGGCGGGGCAGGCTTCCCGCCCCTCCCGCTCACTCAAACCTCGATATCGATGTGTGCGGGAAACTCCCCGAATATCCCGCTTCTTTCCAATTCCCCCCGGGGATTGAAAAATCGCATAGTACCATCGTCGTCGCAGAACCACACCTCTTCGGCTCCCCTCTCAAAATAGAGCCTTGCTTTCCACTTCATTGCCTTCTCGCTGTTAGAGGGCGATTTTACCTCAACGGCAACCTCGGGGGATTCAAGGTAAGGATTGTCATTATCCTTATTCCTTCTGTAAAACTCAATGCTGCCCCATGCGACGTCGGCGACCCTGGTTCCTTCGGACGTCTGAACCGGGCATTCGACAAAAGTCTGTCCCCCTTTGGCCAATCTTCGAAGCGTATAAACGATAACGCTTTGAAAAATTCCATGTCTGCCTCTGGCCGGAGTCATCACGATTTGCCCCCACTCGTTGGTTTCGATCTTGAAAGGCAGGTCCTGTAGGCTAGGATGTTCGACAACTTCATGCCATTCCATTGAGTTTCTCCTTATCCCGAGGCGCAAATGGTAACAAAAATGCCAGGTTTTCGCCATGGCATTGAGTGCCGCTAGGGTTTGATGTAGGCAAATCCCTCCTGCTGGAGGCGAATCAGTTCTACTACGCCGGCGGGAACCGTCTCGCAGCCTTCGACCAGTTTCTCGCGGCCAAGGCCAAGGGCTGTGAGAGAGTTGTTGCAGAGAAGAAACCGCACTCCTTTTTCCTGCAATTCCCTGATCCGGGCCTCGGTGGATAGCGCCGCATTTTTCGCAAATAGTCTCACCGCCTGCGCGTTGGCCAGTACGCACGCCTGAGCGTCTTTCCCGAAAGGGTCCTTTAACAGGTTGAAAAGGTTATTTAACGCGATATTCATACGTTCCAGGTCGTTCAGGTCGAGATGGAAAACAACTTTACAGAGCATGAAAATCCCTTTCTTTCAGTTTGAGTCGGTTTTATCCACCCGGCTGCCAGATGACTTTGCCGGCATTCATGAGACGTCCCGGGAGATTTCTTCCCGTGATCCTCTCCGCATACCGGGCACACTCGATCAGCGCATCGAGATCGATCCCGGTTCGGATTCCCATCTCGTGCAGCATTCCGACCAAATCTTCCGTGGCAATATTTCCCGCGGGGGTCCGGGAAGCCGGACAGCCGCCAAGGCCGCCGATGGAGCAATCGAAGATGACGGCTCCCTCCTCGAGTGCAGCCACCACGTTTGCCAGCCCTGTCCCTCGGGTATCGTGAAAATGGAGCGCCAGGGCGGTTTCACCCAAAATCGGCCTCAGCCTGCGAACCATACTGCGCACTGTCACAGGGTTTGCCATGCCGGTGGTGTCTCCGAGAGATATCTCCCCGACGCCCATTTCGAGATAGGCGAGTACGATTTTTTCAACCTGTTCGAGTAAGACCCTGCCTTCGTACTCGCACCCGAAGGTCGTTACGACGTAGCCTCGCATACGAATCCCCCGGCTCTTCGCGACACGAGCGATCTGGCGAAAAGAACTCAAGGATTTGTCTATACTCATCCGCACATTTTTTTGGTTATGTGTTTCCGAGGCGGAAACAAAGAGCGCAATGTCTTCGATCCCGGCTGCAATTGCCCGCTCAAGCCCCCTGTAGTTGGGTGTGAGAGCACTGTACCGAATGCCCGGCCTTCTTCGAATCCTTGCGGCTACCTCCACCGAATCGTTCAACTGTGGAATGGCGCGCGGACTCACAAAAGAGGTAATCTCGATGCGCTCCAGGCCGGCGTCGGCGAGGCGTTCTATCAACTCCAGTTTTTGATCGGTGGGAACGAAGCCCGGCTCGCTCTGCAAGCCGTCTCTTGGTCCCACCTCCACTATGGTGACTGCTTCCGGAAGATTCATCGTCAACCTCCTCATACCAATGTTGATGTAATAAGAGACCCGGTTTGAGTCAAGAATTTTGCGAAAAGGGACGATCGGGAGGGCGAGCACCCGGGCCGATTTTCGCCGGCTTCTACCGGAAAACCCGAAATAATCCGCTCTAAATTATTCGAACGGGCAACTTCCGGCACGGTTTCGACCTTTTTGCTCCAAAATGAATCGTTTGTTCCAAAATACACTACTCACCTAATTTTACAGGGGGCCGAATTTGAGTATCTTTCCTCTCAGATTAACCCTCCTCTTTAGTTTCTTCGTTTTAAGCTCACCTACCTGCCCCGGAAAGCCAGGTCCCCCCGCCCTGGCTTTCTTTTTTTTTGAAATCTCCACATTTTTCCGCTTCTGGGTGCCGTTTCCAGTTTCCGGTCCATTTGCCTCTTCTGGTTGCCGTTTGATAGCTTTTCCTCAGATCTGCTACTGATTTCCTCACGCACCATGCGACTTGGCGTTGGATTGGAAAGAGGAGGGAAAAGAACATGTTCAATGGCATATCCGAAGCCGGCAGTATCGACGACGGGCGCAGAAAGGCCGAAGAGGACGCGCAGCATCTGGCGCATGCGCACGCGATCAAAAAGGAACCGAGGCGCTATCAGCAGGCGATCGAGGCGGCCAAGCGTCTAAACCTGGAAACGCAGGAAAACGCCCGGGAAACGGCCGATCATGCGGAAGGGATGGAGCAAACAGCGATGCTCGACCGGATGTATCCGACGATGATCCAAACGGGTCCGGGCCTCGGCCCGCAAGGAGCATAGGCGTGCCGCCCGGGGGAATAACCCGGCTACGAAAAAACAGGAGAAGGGCTGTGAAAAGGTGGATGATTTCTTTGGCGATAGTGGCCGTGCTGTTGGCCGGGGCTGCGGCATACTCCTCCATGGGCGGGCCGGAGCCGACCCAAAACATGGGGAGCTTTGCGAGTTTTTCGTTCTACGGAAACGGGAACGGCAACGCCGCCGTGCAGTGGATGCAGCCCGGAACAGCGCCGGCAAATCCGTGGGATGAATTCTGGTTCGATCCCCTCGGCAATTTCAACCTTCCCGGCGGTTTGAATACGGGTGGGCCTGCCAATGCCGGAAGTCCGTTGACCGGTTCGGTGGAAACGCCGGTGGCCCAGTTTTACTGCAGCGATTCGAACGGAACGACGGTCCTTTGCGGGGAAATAACACTCCAGATGACAAACAACGTAGCGGGAAGCCTCAGTACGTCTATGAACTGGTACACGGTTGTAAACGGCGTACTGACCAAAAAAACGACTTTCTAAGAAAGCGGAGTTACCATGAAGAAGTGTATTGGCGCAATTTTGTTTGTCATTCTGGTTTTGGGGGTGAGTGGGGCCTCGGCCGCTACCTATTATGTCAGTAATTCCGGCTCGGACTCCTACGATGGGACCGAGCAGGCCCACACCACTGGCATCACCGGGCCGTGGCAGACCATGGCCAAGGTGAGCGCATCGACTTTTCAGCCGGGCGACCAGGTTCTTTTCCAATGCGGGGGCGTCTGGCGTGAGCAGCTTACCATTTCTTCGAGCGGGAGCGCAGGCCATCCCCTCACTTTCGGAAGCTACGGGTCGGGGGCGATGCCGGTGATAAACGGGGCTGTTGCTGTCCCGAACTGGAGCAATTCCTGGGTCGGAAATCTCGCTGTGAGCCAGGCGCTTTCCTCCGGCCCGATTACGGGGAGCGAAGCCTACCGGTATACGATAAATCCCAATACCTTCGGAAACAGCGGGACTACGGTCACGATTACGCTTAATTCCTCAAGCAGCGGTTCGACTACCGTTTCGGGGGCCTATATCGGGCAGAAGGCGGCGAGCGGAGATGCCTGGGCATTTCAGAGCACTCCCGCTCAATTCAAATTTTCCGGCTCAACGACTGTCACGATC
>JBMFWU010000058.1:0-30119 GCA_049964955.1 Syntrophobacteraceae bacterium | reverse complement strand
TTTTTGATTTGGATGTCATTACAATGAAATGGCTAAATGGATGACGGGACCCTGGCGGTTTCTACCGGAACGTGGCAAAAGCTGAGGAAAAAGCTTATAAGCTTGTAAGTCGGGCGGCTAAAATCCTCGCGCCGTTAAATATCTCCGAATTGGAACTCTGGCGGATGGTAAAAGAACATTTTCGCAGGGGAATAGACCGAAAATGATCTGCCATCCTGAAAACGGGGAGGCTATAGGCGATACCATTTGGGCTCCTTCAAAGACTACACAGCGCGCCTCGGGATGGAAGGAAAGGAAGGGGCGAGAGGGCTCCGTCCATTTATGGTATAGTAAGGATTGAGAATCAAAACGTGGCCGGGGGGTGAACCGTGAAGCTATCCAAAGTGGACATAACCTATTTCCGATGCTTTGAGAGCCTGAGCATTCCACTGCAACCCGATGTCAATGTGTTTGTAGGAATAAATGGAGCTGGTAAGACCGCAATTCTGGACGCGATAGCTATTGCCCTGTGGGATATCGTCGCCGCGAATGGCGGAGGGGGCAAGCGCGAGCGGGATGCCCAGCATGTCTTACTAAGGCCATCGGACATCTATGTGCCTCCAGGCGAGGGGGCGAAAAAACCTGATTTCGTACAGGTCCGAGCCTCTGCAGGCGACTTTTACGTGGTTCCCGGCTTCACCCGTGGGGAAGATGAAAGCGTTGGGCGCTTGGTTGAGTGGCAGGAGCACATCCGAATCCGGCAACCACAAAATTTCGATTACGATAACCGAAATTCAGAAGGCCTATCGGAACTTTACAAATACTTTGAATCTCTGTGGGACGAAATCAGGACCACTGGACCTGAGGCCTTGGTCCCTCTGCCGGTCGTAGCATACTACCGTGCACAGAGGCGCTTGAATGAGATGCCGGAATTAGGCGAAATATTCAGCAGAAGCCTGGACAGACATGGGGCGTTCCAAGGAGCCCTCAATGCCGGCGCAAATTACAGGGCGATGTGCCAGTGGTTTTATCTAAGAGAAAATCAGGAGCTCCGCGAGAAGGTGCAGACTCAGAAAGATGCGAATTTCGAGATGCCTGACCTCAAAGCGGTCCGGCTCGCGATTTTCGATACGGTGGAGAATGTCGAGCGGATCTTCTTCGACGGAACTCCTCCCAGGCTAAAGGTGGCCTTAGGTTCACACAATGGCGCCGGGCAGGTGTTAGAGTTGGAACAACTCAGTGACGGGTATCGCAATCTTCTTGCCGTGGTGCTCGATTTTGCCCGTCGTCTTGCCCAGGCCAATCCAAACTTTAAGAATCCTCTTGAAGCTCCGGGGATCCTGTTGATTGACGAGATAGAGCTCCACCTTCATCCAAGATGGCAGCAAACGGTCATCCCCAGATTGCGCAAAGTCTTCCCGAATACACAGCTTCTCGTTACAACACACAGCCCCCAAGTACTTACGACCGTCGATAGAAGGAATATCTTCATCCTCAAGGACCTGAAGCTGTTCTCCCCCAACGTCGGCACATACGGTTCAGAGAGCAGCCACATGCTGGAGGAAGTCCTTCAGACCGGCAGCAGGCCGCCGGATAACAAGAACGCCGAATCCATCCGGGAACTGTACCGGCTCATCAACTCCGGCGAATTGGCAGAGGCATCTGCACTGCGAAAGGAGCTGGCCAGCAGCATGGGGTCTGCTGAACCTGCCCTTCTGGAGGCCGAGGCCATCATTCGCAATCGTGAATGGGAAAGGGAACTCAATCTGTGAAGCACGTGAAGAAATCCACCCCGGAACCGGAGGAGCTCAAAAGCTACCGAACCACATCGCCCACGAATGCATGGGAACAGTTTAGAAACGATAGCCGGGCCAGTTTTGAAAGCCTTCGAGCAATATTGCGCAGGGATCAGGGAGATCTGTGCGCGTACTGTGAAATGCACCTTAATGAAAACAATCAACAAGTTGCTCATTTCCATCCGAAGAGCGATACCGCCGGTTCCCGAAACTGGGCGCTGGAATGGGGAAATCTGTGGCTTGCGTGTAAAGGCGGGAGCCAGTCTTGGATGTCGAGCGAGGAGCACTACCTCCCACCCCTGCCGGATAACATCAGTTGTGACGAAAGAAAAGGGAATCGAATTGTTGACGGATTGGTGATAGCGCCTGACGAGATCCCGCTTTTTCCGAGAATCTTCCGATATGAACAACATCCGGACGGGATGGAGATGCGGCCGGAAGAATCGGCATGTGAAGAAATAGGCCTCCAACCCGAAAAAGTCCAATGTACGATCGACGCGTTCAACCTCAACTGCCGTAGATTGGCCAAAGCTCGGCTCCGGGTTCATCGCCGACTGGAACAAGCCATCATGAAGCTGCGGGAATCAGATTATGAAGATCCGGAGAAAGGATTTCGTCTTCTGGCGCAGCGTCATCTTAGCAAGGATGAGGATGGCTGCTGGCCGGCTTTTTTCACCCTGCTGCGATGGCGATTTAAAACCGCAGCGGAGGACTATCTTCGATCTTGCGACTATAAAGGTTAGGATTTGACGTTGAGATTAGCAAAAAAACTCATCGAGGTCGCGCTGCCGCTCGATGCCATCAACAAGGCGAGCGCAAGGGAAAAGTCTATTCGCCATGGTCATCCTAGCACCCTTCACTTATGGTGGGCGCGGCGGCCACTGGCGGCTGCACGGGCTGTTATATTTGCGCAGATGGTGGATGATCCTTCCGCCCATCCCGATCTTTTCCCGACTGAGAAGGCCCAGGAAAAGGAACGTCAGCGGCTGTTCAAGATAATAGAAGACCTTGTGCAGTGGGAAAATACAAACAACGAAACCGTTCTGCAGAGAGCACGGGATGAAATCTGGAAGAGTTGGCGATACACGTGCGCGGAGAATGCCGAGCATCCAATGGCAAAGGAACTTTTTGACCGGCATAGGTTGCCTGCATTCCACGATCCGTTCGCGGGCGGAGGGTCGTTGCCGCTCGAAGCGCAAAGACTGGGGCTTGAGGCTTATGCTAGTGACCTAAATCCGGTTGCAGTTCTGATCTGCAAGGCCATGCTTGAAATCCCTCCGAAATTTGCGGGAAGGGCACCCGTAAACCCCGAATCGCGAAAACAGATAAACCTCACTGATAAGTGGTTCGGCGCACAGGGTTTAGCTGAAGACGTTCGCTATTATGGCAAGTGGATACGAGATGAGGCAGAAAAGCGAATAGGGCATTTATATCCAAAGGTCGAAATCACAGAGGAGATGGCGAAAGATCGCCAAGACCTCAGAAAATACGTTGGCCACAAATTAACTGTGATAGCCTGGTTCTGGGCGCGTACGGTAAAAAGTCCCAATCCAGCATTCGCGCAGGTTGACGTGCCTCTGGCCTCGTCCTTCATGCTCTCGACAAAGGTGGGGAAAGAAGCCTATGTTCAGCCCATCATTGGGAACGACGGGTACCTCTTCACTGTGAAAGTCGGCGCTCCGAACGATATCGAGGCGGTCAAGAATGGCACCAAAGCGGGCGGAAGCCACTCCGCCTTCATCTGCTTAATGTCTGGAACTCCAATGCCGTTTGATTATATCCGCTCTGAAGCTAAGACTGGCCGGATGGGGGTCAGGTTGATGGCAGCCGTTTGTGAGGGACATCGCAGCCGTGTCTACGTGCCGCCAACGACCGAGATGGAGAACATCGCATATCAAGCGAATCCTATGTGGAAGCCAGATTGCGTGATGCCCAAAAAACACCGTAATTTCCAGCCGCCCGTATATGGCATGGATAATTTGGGTGACGTTTTCACTCATCGGCAACTTGTGGCACTCACGGTGTTGTCCGATCTAGTACAGGAGACGCGTCAGCTTGTGAGGGAGGACGCCTTAAAGGCTGGCATGGCTGACGACGGTATTTCGCTCGAAAGAGATGGTGCTCGCACCACTGCCTATGCTGATGCGGTTGGGCTATATTTGGGGCTTGCAGTCAGTAGAACAACAAACACCATAAATGCCTTAACAGTTTGGTCCCAGAGCAGGGATCAGAGCGTTAATCTGTTTAGTCGCCAAGCGATCCCAATGGTTTGGGACTTTCCTGAGGTTAATCCATTTGGAGGGGCAGCAGGCGATTTCAGCGCGACAACGGCTTCAATGGCCAAGACGCTCTCCGTTGCCTCTGACCGTTCATCCTGGATTTTTCAGGCAGATGCTCGGACGCAGAATCTATCAAGGTCGAGGATTGTCTCTACTGATCCTCCCTATTACGATAATGTCGCTTACGCCGACCTATCTGACTTTTTTTATGTCTGGTTGCGTCGTTCATTAAAGTCTGTTTTTCCAGATCTGCTTTCAACCCTCGCCGTTCCAAAAGCAGAGGAATTGGTTGCTATGCCCCATAGGCATGGTAGCAGGGAAAAAGCTGAGCAGTTTTTCATGAACGGCATGACCGAGGCCATGCACCGTCTGGCTGAGCAGGCGCACCCCGCTTTCCCAGTGAGCATTTACTACGCTTTCAAACAGTCAGAAATGCGAGACACTGGAGACATTGTCAGCACTGGCTGGGAAACATTCTTGGACGCAGTGATCCGTGCCGGCTTCAATATCACTGGCACCTGGCCAATTAGAACTGAGCGGCCAACAGGAGTCAAAGCTGGTACAAATTCCCTCGCCTCAAGCATCGTGCTCGTTTGCCGCAACCATTCGGACTCTTCACCGAGTGCTACCCGACGCGATTTGGTCGCTGCCCTGAAGGCCGAATTGCCGCTGGCACTTGCCCACCTTCAGCACGGCAACATCGCACCGGTAGACTTAGCACAGGCCGCGATAGGCCCGGGGATGGGAGTCTACACCCGTTACTCTAAGGTCCTTGATGCAACGGGCAGACAGCTTTCAGTGCGAGAGGCGCTAGCATTAATCAATCAAACCTTGGACGAAGCTCTTGCCGAACAAGAAGGAGACTTTGACGCAGACAGCCGCTGGGCGCTGGCGTGGTTCGAGCAGGTCGGATACAACGACAGCGAGTTCGGTGTGGCGGAAATACTCTCAAAGGCTAAAAATACAAGCCTCGAAGGAATGGTAGGCGCCGGCATTGTGTCGTCGCGAGCCGGCAAAGTGCGCCTTCTCCGTCCTGACGAGCTGCCTGCGAACTGGGACCCGGAAAAGGAAAAACGTTTGACCGCATGGGAAATGGTCCATCAGCTTATCCGTGTCCTCGAAGCAGACGGGGAGGACGCCGCGGCAAAAATGGTTGCCAAACTCGGAGCCAGATCAGAAGTAGCCCGCGAATTGGCTTATCGCCTCTATACTATCTGCGAACGCAAGAAGCGGGCCGCCGAGGCGCTGTCCTATAACAGCCTGGTTCAAAGCTGGCCTGAGATCCTGCGGCTCGCACAGGAAGAAAAACGGTCAGCCCCTGTACAGGGAAGAATGTTCGAGAGATAATCAAGCTTTGCACAGGAAGGAGCTTGAAATGAATCGACTGCCAGTGGAGCATGAGATCCTGGCGCAATTGTGCCGCAGGCACTACATACGCCGGCTGTCCCTATTCGGTTCGGCATTGCGAGGCGAAGACCGGCCCGACAGTGATGTGGATCTCCTGGTCGAATTTGAACCGGGCAAGTCGCCCGGGTTGCTTGGATTGGCCGGCATCGAGGTTGAACTCTCGGCCCTGCTCGGCGGACGCCGGGTGGATCTAAAGACCGCCGGGGACCTTAGCCGCCACTTCAGGAACGAGGTGATGCGAACGGCAGCAGTGCAATATGCGGCCTGATGATCGTGTCAGGGGCCTTCACATGATCGAAACGGCAGAGACGGCGGTGGACTTCGTAACGGGGCCCCAGGCCGCAGAACTCGACAACGACCGAATGCTGCTTTTTGCCCTCGTTCGATCGATTGATGTCATTGGCGAAGCGGCAAGCAAAGTTCTACAATCTGATGCCTAAATTACATGCCCTGCTCAGAGAACAAGTGAAAGAGGTCCAACAATGGCGATTACCAACCACGAACGAGTCGGCAAAGCGCTGGAGATAGTAAAGAGCGCAATCGGGCCATTCGTCCAGCGAGAGATAAAGAATGTCTACAAGGACAGGGCCTCGGTTGAAATAGCACGGCTAATGAACGAGGATCGCCTGAATGCTAAGAAGCAGGTAGCGGAGTGGGACGCCGGAGTGCTTCTGAAGGTGATGTGGGAATTGTGGAACGACGTCTTCAGGCTCACTCTCGGTCACACCGAGCGGAGCCTGGTGAGCGAGCTTCGCGAACACAGAAATAGGTGGGCGCACCAGGAGGCCTTTTCAAGCGATGACGCATATCGCGCCCTCGACTCGGCGGCAAGGCTCCTCACTGCCGTATCGGCCCCACAAGCCGACGAGATAGAGAAGATGAAACTGGAGCTCCTTCGCCTTCGCTTTGACGAGCAGGTTAGAAACGAAAAGCGAAAGAGCGCCGGCACAGCGATAGATTCACAGACTACCGGCAACCTCAAGCCATGGCGTGAAGTGATTACGCCACACCCCGATGTCGCAAGCGGAAGATATCAGCAGGCCGAATTCGCCGCAGACCTCTGGCAGGTCCATCTTGGAGGGGGGACTGACGAGTACCTGGACCCAGTCGAGTTTTTCCGGCGAACATATCTTACCCAAAGCCTGAAGAGGCTGCTGGTCGGTGCGGCGCAGCGCCTTTCAGGCAATGGGGGAGACCCTGTTGTGCAGCTCCAGACAAACTTCGGGGGCGGCAAAACCCATTCGATGCTCGCGCTCTATCATATGTTTTCCGGCGTTTCGCCTACCGAGTTGGCAGGCATGGATACCGTTATGCAGGAGGCCGGCGTTACAAAATTTCCGTCCGTCCGTCCAGTGGTGCTGGTTGGGAACAAGATTTCGCCCGGCAACCCCGTCACTAAGCCCGATGGAACCGTAGTCCGCACGCTCTGGGGCGAACTGGCCTGGCAACTCGGCGAAAAGGCGTTTGAGCGCATCCGGGCCGACGACGAGAAGGCGACCAGCCCAGGCGACGTGCTGCGTGAGCTGTTTCTAGAGTATGGTCCATGCCTGATTTTAATCGACGAATGGGTTGCCTACGCCAGGCAACTGCACGAGAACGGCGACCTGCCCGCCGGAGGCTTCGAGACGCAGTTCAGTTTCGCCCAGGTGCTGACCGAATCAGCGAAACTGGCGAACAACTGTCTTCTGGTTGTGAGCCTCCCTGCTTCGGACACGAGCGGATCGCCTCATGGCGGAGCGGACGATGTCGAAGTCGGAGGCCAACGGGGACGCGAAGCACTGGATCGGCTGAGAAACGTCGTAGGAAGGCTTGAGTCCTCCTGGAGGCCGGCTTCTGCAGAAGAGGGGTTCGAGATAGTGCGTCGCCGGCTGTTTGAACCTCTGGCAGACCCCGCCCGCTTCAAAGATCGAGACGTAACCGCCAGGGCATTTGGAGACTTCTATAGGTCCCAGCAGGCCGAGTTTCCGTCGGAATGCAGGGATTCCGAATATGAGAAACGCATCAAGGCGGCCTATCCGATCCATCCCGAGATCTTCGATCGGCTGTATACCGATTGGTCCACGCTGGTAAAGTTCCAGAGGACAAGGGGGGTGCTGCGCCTCATGGCCTCGGTGATTCACAGCCTGTGGGAAAAAGGCGATCGGAATCCTCTGATACTCCCTGCAAATATTCCGGTCGACGACCCCAGAGTGCAGGCCGAATTGACGCGGTATTTACCGGATAATTGGGCGCCGGTGATCGAAAAGGACGTCGACGGACCGAATTCCCTACCATTGAGGATTGACGGCGAGGTGCCGAATTTGGGTAAACTGGCGGCCTGCAGGCGGGTGGCGCGTACCATATACCTGGGCTCTGCGCCAATCGTTAAAGCCGCCCATCGTGGCCTTGAGGACAGGCAGGTAAGGCTCGGGTGCGTCTTGCCGGGCGAGTCGCCTACCGTGTATGGGGATGCCCTGCGCAGGCTCGCCGGCGCGGCCACCTATCTTTACCAGGATGGTCCGCGCTACTGGTATTCGACTCAGCCAACGGTTACCAAGCTGGCCGAAGACCGTGCCGAACAGTTGAAACGAGATCCCGACAGGATCGCACACGAAATTAACCGCCGCCTTCGGGAGGATCTGAAAAAGACGGGCGACTTCAGCCGAATACATCCCGTGCCGCATTCCGGGCAGGATGTGTCCGATGATCTGGACGCAAGGCTGGTGGTGCTGAGCGCCGATCACCCCTACAGCAGGGAACCCGGAAACGCAGCTCTAATCGCCGCAAAAGGAATTCTTGACTCACACGGAAGCGCGCCAAGGCTCTATCGCAATACGCTTGTTTTTCTTGCAGCGGACAAGACCCGCCTTCAGGACCTCGAAGAGGCAGCCCGCAAATACCTGGCATGGGAATCCATCCTGGCTGAAAAAGGTGAGAGGGGCCTAAACCTCGATCCGCAGCAGGTAAAGCAGGCTGAAAGCCAAAAGGCCGCTGCCGACAGCACGGTTACCGCCCGCCTGCCCGAGACATATCAATGGGTGCTCGTCCCCTGGCAGCCATCACCCCAGGAGGCGGTTGACTGGCAGGTGATTCGGCTCACAGGACAGGACGCGCTGGCCGCACGAGCCTGCAAAAAGCTACGGAATGAAGAATCGTTAATCATAAGCTTCGCCGCCACCCGCCTGCGCATGGACCTTGACCGGGTCCCGCTTTGGCGCGGGGATCACGTCGCCATAAAACAACTCGCAGAGGATTTTGCGCGCTACACCTACCTTCCACGCCTAAAGGACCCGTCGGTGCTTCTGGGCGCAATCCGCGAGGGGCTGTCACTTCTTACATGGAGCAAGGACTCCTTCGCGTACGCGGACAGCTTCGACGAAGTTGAGGGCCGATACCGAGGTTTGCGCGCCGGACAGATAATCTCCCTGACGGACCCGGATTCGCCGGGTTTGCTGGTCAGGCCGGATAAAGCCCTTACCCAGATGGAAGCCGAGACCGCAAAGCCGTCCGAAGGCGTTTCGCCCGGCGGTCAAACAGGTGGAGGGGAGGAAGGAGCCGGCGACGGACAACCCGGCGGTGGCACAAAGCCAGCATTTTCGCCTGCAGTTCAACCGAAACGCTTCCACGGCACGGTGGCGCTGGAGCCAACCCGCGTTGGACGCGATGCCAGTCGTATTGCCGACGAGGTTATCGCCCACCTGGCCGGTCTGGTCGGCGCGAAGGTGACGGTCACACTGGAGATTGAGGCCGAAGTGCCTTCAGGCGCTCCGGATAACGTGGTCAGAACCGTAACGGAGAACAGTCGCACACTTAAATTTTCGAGCCAGGGATTTGAAAAGGAGTAGCGGAGCCCGACCCGTCAATTTTAGAGAAGCAATCCAAGTTCTTTGGATCTTCGAGAACAGTTTTGAAAAAGCCGTCTCAACGGGAGCACAGCCCATCGTCGAGCGGTTGAACTGAAAACGCGAAGGGAAACAAGCGCGGGGGCCGGCCGGCCCCCGCACCCCCACGCCGCTACGCGGCTCTTTCTGCGATCATTTCCCCGAAGAAATATCGGTTTGCAGCTGCTTGACCTGGGCGTTGGTCAGGATGTGGCCGTCTGAGCCCAGCACCTTCGCCGACGCAGGAACCTGCAGGCGGAAAAGCCCCGGGGAAAGACTCGCTTGCGGACTAAAGGAAGTGATGGAGATCGTATTGGTATTTCCCAGAAGATCCTGCGTTTGCACGCGGGAAATCAGGTAGGTCTTGAGGTCTATCCACAAATAGGCAAGCTTGATGCTCGGGTCCTGGCGCAGCGGGGTGAGCTGCAAAACGGCCGTACCCGAGCTCGAGAGCACCGGGTCCAGAGTCACGTTGAAATGGTCCCGCAACCGGAGCGCTCCGCCAAAGAAGGTGGCGGCCAAAGGCGAGGAGAAAAGCTTCTGCGCGTCAAACAGATTTACCTGGTTGCCCTGGTTGTTATAGAGCCAGGCAAGCTTGTTGTTGGCGACAAACACCTGCTTTTCGGGCTTTTCGTATTCCCAGCGCATCTGCCGCGGCTTGGCGTAATAGAGCTTGCCTCCCGCCACCTGAGCCCCGAGGGTCGTTGCCGCCGCAGACACCGTCTTCTGGCTGAAATCCGCCGTGAACGCCTTGATGCTCCGATAATTGCTTTCCGTTTTGGCAAGGATTTGGCCGATCGACAAGGCGGCGGCCGGCGCCGGCGCGGCGGAACACAAAAAAACGAACAAGGCAAAAGAGCAGGAAAAGGAAAGTCGGAACAGGTTTTTTCTCGAATTGTAGTTTTTCATATTACCTCGGAAAAATGAATGACAAGGTGGTGGCTCGCCGGGCGGTCCACGCTTCCCGCTTCCGGTCTTTCAAGAGCAGTTTTTCATCTTCCTCCGGGACACACTGAAATCGTGAAAAGGGAGCGAACCGCCTTCTTCCCGCTCCCCGCTTCTCGCTTCCCGCTTCGGATCACCTCCTGCCGAGTACCTCTCGGGGTTTTATTCCATCCGAAGGGGAGACGATCCCCTGCTTTTCCATCACTTCGATCATGCGTGCGGCCCGATTGTAACCCACCCGCAGCCTTCTTTGCAGCATCGATATCGAAGGCTGCCTGGTTTCGAGCACCATCTGGACCGCTTCTTCATATTTTTCGTCGAGCTCTTCTTCGGCGATTTCGGCCGCCCCGCCTTCCTCGCGCAGGTCAATCCGTTCGGCCAGCGGGTCTTCCAGGAGCTTTTGGGCTCTCCAGTGCTCGGTGAGCCGCAAAATTTCAGCATCGGAGACAAAAGCCCCGTGGATGCGCTGGAGCTTTGCCGTACCCGGGGGCAGGAACAGCATGTCTCCGGACCCGAGCAGGGCTTCGGCCCCAGAACCGTCCAGGATGGTCCGCGAATCGATTTTCGAGGAGACCTGAAACGAGATGCGGGTGGGAATGTTGGCCTTGATGATTCCCGTTAAAACGTCCACCGAGGGCCTCTGGGTGGCCAGAATGAGATGGATGCCCGCTGCCCGCGCCATCTGGGCCAGGCGCGTAATGGATTCTTCCACATCGCGGGAGGCGACCATCATCAGGTCCGCCAGCTCATCGATGATGATAACCACGTACGGCAGTTTGTGATGGTGCAAAGCCGTATCGGAAACGGCCTCTTTTTCCTTTTCGGCTTCCTTGCCCTTTTGCGCTTTTTCGCGCTCCAGCACCCGGTTATAGGACTCGATGTTTCTCACGTTTTTGTCGGCCAAAAGCTTGTAGCGCAGCTCCATTTCCTCGACGGCCCAGCGCAGTGCCCGTGTGGCCATTTTGGCGTCGGTCACCACCGGGTGTATCAGATGGGGGATTCCTTCGAAGCTGCTGAGCTCGATTCTTTTGGGATCGATCAGCAGGAGCCGCAGCTCTTCAGGGGTGTTTTTAAATAACAGGCTGCTCAGGAGGGTGTTGATACAGACGCTCTTTCCCGTCCCGGTCGCCCCGGCGATGAGCAGGTGAGGCATTCTGCCAAGGTTGGCCACAGTCGGCTGGCCGGTTATGTCCTTTCCCAGCGCGATCGAGAGCGGGGCGACGGAAAGCGTGAATATTTCGTCTTCCAACACCGCCCGGAGCGAGACCAGCTCTCTTTTGAGATTGGGGATTTCGATCCCCACCGCCGCTTTTCCCGGAATGGGGGCGACCACCCGTATGCTGATCGCCTTGAGGGCCATGGAAAGATCGTCGGCCAGGTTGACAATCCGGCTGATCTTTATGCCCGCAGCAGGGGCATATTCATACATCGTTATGACCGGCCCGGGATGGATGCCCACCACCTTGCCCTGAACGCCGAAATCGGCGAGCTTTTCCTCGAGAACCTGGCCGTTTTGTTCGAGCTTTTTCCAGTCCGGTTTTACGTTTTCGGTCTCGTAGACGTCGAGCATCGTCAGTTGGGGGATTACATACTGCCCGGGTTCGACCTCGAGGGGCCCGGTCGAAACAGGTTCCTGCCGCGCGTGCTTTGCGGGAAAAGCTTCCGTCTGGACAAGCGGGGAAGTAACCGTTTCTTTTTTCCTCATTCGCTTGAGGGGAGCAGCGGCGGGCGGCTCCAACGCAACCTCTTTGCCTTCCCCTTCCACCTTCATCTCCCCGGCGAGCCACGCGTAGGCTGTGGCCGCGGCCATGGAGGTCCACCGGACCACGGCCGTGAGCGTAAGAGGCGTTGAGATCAGAAGAGAGATAAAAAGCGTTCCGACAAGCAGGATGTGAGAGCCCACAACGGAGAGCCGTGTTTCAAGAAACCCGGCGAGCGCGTTGCCCACGGCCCCGCCCGTCTCGATCCTTTGACCCAGAAAAGTGATCCAGGGCCAGTGCAGCGCGCCCAGCGCCATGATGCTCAAAACGAGCAGTCCGATCCCCGTCAGGCGAAGCCAAAACTCTTCGAGAGAGGAGTCCCGAAAAAGGCGCCAGCTTGCCCACACCCCCGTAATCGCGATCCCATAAGCCCCGAGCCCGAAAAGAACGATCAGCGGCCAGGCGATATTGGCGCCGACCCCGCCCACGAGGTTCCTTACGTACCCGTTTTGAGAGTTGAAAAACGTGGGGTCCTGGGAGCTGTAGGACACGATGCTGAAAAAAACCAGGAGCGAGACCGTAAAGACGGCTAAAGCCCAAATTTCGTGCTTCTTTTCACTCATCGCTCCAGCCCCTGATAAAAACCATAGGATCTACAGGACTTGTACCAGTGAATACGCACGACCTAGATTTCCACCACGATCGGATAAATAACGGGCCTTCTGTCAAGCGTGCGGATGAAGAATCGCTTCAGATCGCGCCGGATTTGCTCCTGGAGAAGCGTGCAGTCGAGTTCCTTTGCTTCCGCCAGTTGCCTGTCGATGTTTTCGAAGATGATGCATTCGCATTCGTAGAGGATTTCCGGTTTTGCTTCCTCATGGATGAAGCCCCTGCTCAGGATGTCCGGACCGCTTAGAATTTCGTGAGTTTCCTTGTTCACGACAAGGGAGGCGATCACGAGGCCGTCTTCAGACAGGTGCCTGCGGTCGCGCAGAACGAGCCCGCCGACGTCGCCCACGCCCTTGCCGTCCACAAAGACTCTTCCAGTCTCGACCTTTTGGTCCGTGCAGACAGAGTCCGCGCTAAAGCACATGACGCCGCCGTTTTCCATGAGCAGGCAGTTGTCGGGCGCCATTCCCAAAGACAGCGCCAGTTGCCGGTGTTTGGCCAGGTGGCGGTATTCGCCGTGAATCGGGATAAAGTAGCGCGGTTGGACCACGTTTATGAGCATCTTCTGCTCTTCCTGGTAGGCGTGACCGGAGACGTGGATATCCTTTACCTGTTCGTGGATGACCTCCGCCCCCTGCCTGCACAGGTGGTTTATGATGTTTTGAATGGTGCGCTCGTTTCCCGGAATGAACCGGGAGGAAAGAATGATCGTGTCCCCCTCGCGCACCTTGAGTTTTTTATGATCGTTAAAGGCCATGCGGCTGAGGGCGCTCATCGGCTCGCCCTGCGTTCCGGTGGTGAGCATGAGCACCCGGGAGTCGGGCAGGGACTGCAGGTCCGGGATCATTATCTCGTCTTCTTTGGGAAAGTCGAGATATCCCAGTTCCCGCGCGATCCGAACGTTTGTAATCATCGATTTGCCGTTTAGAAGGACCTTTCGGCCCAACTCGCGCGCAATATGGATGAGCTGCTGTATGCGGTGCAGATTGCTTGCAAATACCGCAACCAGGACCCTTCCCTGTTTTTCCCTGAGCACGTTTCGAAGAGTTACCCCCACCTCTTTTTCCGAAACCGTGTACCCCTCGCGCTCCACATTGGTCGAATCGGAAAGAAGGGCCAGAACGCCTTCTTCTCCGTAGGCGCCAAGTCTGGCGATATCGAATCTTTTGCCGTCCACGGGGGTGTTGTCGATCTTGAAATCGCCCGAATGGACGACCACGCCCACAGGCGTTCGGATCGCCAGCGCCACGCCGTCGGGGATGCTGTGGCAGACACTTATGAATTCGAAGTTGAAGGGGCCTATCTCGACCACCTGGCGAGGCGCAACCTGGATAAGCTCGACTCGTTCAAGCAGATTGTGCTCCCGGAGTTTTTCCCGGATGAGCGCCAGGGTGAGGGCCGTTCCGTATATCGGCAGGGCAAGCTCGCGGACCAGAAACGGGATGGCCCCTATGTGGTCTTCGTGACCGTGGGTTATGACCAGGGCCGCGACCTTTTCCCTGTTCTTCAGAAGATAGCTGAAATCGGGAATCACTATGTCGATGCCCAGCATCTCTTCTTCGGGAAACATCAGCCCCGAATCGACGATCGCGATGGTGTCGCCGTATTCGAAGACCGTCATGTTGAGGCCGATTTCACCCAGTCCCCCGAGGGGGATGATTTTTAGTGTCGAATCGTCGGATTTTTCAGACATCGCCTCAGATGCTACCCCCGTTATCAGAAAGGGTGCTTCGTATTTTCAGGCCCGCTTCGCGCTCCCCACCCGCTTCCTCGAAAGTCAGATTGGCCCGGATCGCCTCGCGCACCCGCTCCATCAAAATGTCGCGGCTCGTGTTATCGGTACCCGAAATTTGAACAGGTTTTCCCAGCGAAAACCTGATTTCGCCCGGATGAATCATCCAGCTGCTTTTGGGAAGAATGCGGTAAGACCCGCTGATACTTATGGGAATGACAGGCTGTCCGGACTTTGCGGCGATAACGAAGGCGCCCTTCTTGAACTCCTTTATCACTCCATCGGCGCTCCGCGTGCCCTCCGGAAAAATAAACACCGAGGTCCCCTGCCGGACAACTTCGGCAACCCTGTTCATGCTGGCGATCGCTTTCCTGCGATCGCTTCGGTCGATCGAAATATAGCCCGCCCGCGACATCGCCTGGCCTAGAACCGGTATTTTAAAAAGCTCCTCTTTGGCAAGCCAGCTAAATCGCACCGGGATCTTTCCCAGAGCCACAAAAATATCGAACCACCCCTGGTGATTGCTTACCAGTATGCACGGGCCGCCATTTAAGTTCTCCAGGCCCGATAGCCTTACCTTCACCCCGGCCGCCCAAAGATTTACGTTGCCCCAGGTTTTGGCCATCAGCCCCGCCCACCCCCGGTGCACAAAAGAGCCGATGATCGCCGAAGACCCGAAAATCAGAGTCGATAGGATTAAAACCAAATAAAAAAAGATAGACCTCAAAAATCTCATTTCACACCGTAGCCAAGGCAGGTAATGATAAAAATCGAAATGAATTTTTCCGGATTATTATCAAATTTTTACTCTAAACTTTTTTCCCCCGCGAGTCAACTCGCCGTGCGAGCCGCCGGGGCCGGGTCTGCCAGGCCGGGAGCGCCGCTGCCTTTGGCGGCGGCGGTGCCTTATCGATTTATGGAATTGGTAAGGCCGGCAAGGTCGAGAAGCACTGTTGCGACAAGATTGGCCGTGCGGATGGGCCAGGCCACCCGGCTGGCGGTCTCACCGCCCGGTCACCTGTACCTGTACTCGGATGTCCCTCTTTGCTAGTTCTGCGAAATAGGTTTCTGGATCGATGACCGCCTCCCCCGAAAAGAAGCCCTTTTCGGCGATTTGTCCGCTTCCCAGAAGTCTTGTCGTCACTGCTGCAGGAAATCCCACCGAAAAGGGGCCGGTGGCCATGTTCCATTTTTTATAGGGGTGCAGCATCGATTCGACCTGGTAGGTTACGCTCCGGCCCCCTTTTTGCCCCGAAACGATTACCCGCAAGCTTTCAAGGTCGTCGTCCCGAGGGGGTGGGAGGTCTTCGTCTCCTACCGGCTTTTCCACCAGTGCGATGAGCACATCCCGTGGCACAACACTTATTCCTTTTACAGTTATGGGGGTCTTGCTCCCGAAGCCCAGTTCCATGAGAAACTGCAGCCTTTCTGTAAAGGCCTTGGGCAGAGCCAGTTTAAAACTCACGTTCCTGATTCCCTTTTTGGCAAAAAAAACCGGCATGGTCGCCACTTCCGAATGGATCATGTTGAAGAGGGTCTGTTTTCCTACGGGCTCGGGGAAACAGGCCGTCTCCTCCCCGGAAAAGGGCGGCAGTTCCACCATTTCTCCATTTCGAAATTCAAAATTATTGACGGTAAATTCGTCCATGAGAGTATTCAACGCATACGGGGGAACGAACCCGGTCCCGGCTGCCCCGGGTTCGGCTGCCGCGTCAAGGATTCTTACCGATTCGACGCTATCGAGCTTATCCACAGCATACCTGGCCATCACATTTACCATCCCCGGGGCGGTACCTGATCCTACAATGCCTGTGATGCCGGCTTTTTTGAACCGTTCGTCCTGCAACAACTGTTTTTTTGCCCAGTGGTACAATCCCCCTAAATCGGTATAGTTGGTTCGCGACAGAATGCATGCTTCCATTACGGGAAGATTGAACAGGTGGGAAGTGCAATTCAGGCATGCGTCACAGCTGTCCAAGGCCCTGGCCAGTTCCTCCGTATTTAAGGCATCTATAATTTGATATTCTATTTTGTCTGAATTTAGGAACGTTACTCTCGATTTGAGCGTGTCGGCGAAAACATCTATCAGAAGTATCTTCTCTACCGATTCGTGTTCGACAAAATCGTATATCGCCGCTAAAGCCTGTCTTCCTGCCCCGCCAATGACCGCCAGCTTCATGGATCAATCCTCCTCCTGATGAGATGCCGTCGTGACCAGGATGAAGTGTAAGCGCAGACCGGCGGATTTGAAAGCTCTTTTCGGGCGGGCGGTGGGACCGCCTGCCGGGTGGCCTGGCCCTTCCGCGCCGCCAACCTCGTTGCAACAGCGCTTTTCGACTCGACCATTCGGGTGCGGCGGCTCGCCGTGGTTTTCATGTTCGGTGATTAGTGGTATAAGATGAGCCTCCTGCAAAACGTTGCGAAGACCGGGGAGGCAGGGCAGATTCCCCCCTTTTTTAAAGGGGGGCAGGGGGATTTTAATTCTTCGCGCTCTCCTAAGTGCTCGAAATCCCCCTCGATCCCCCTTTTAAAAAGGGGGAAGAAAAGAGAACCGCTTGTGCCTGTCCACAGGTAGTTTTGCAAGAGGCTCAGATCTGTCGGATTTGGCGGATTTATTTGCTTTTCAGTTCACATCCGGATTTTAAGGGAGGTCTACAATGGCTAAAGGGACTATCAACAAGGTCATACTGGTCGGAAGGTTGGGAGGGGACCCCGACATTCGATACAGTTCCGGTGGGGTTGCGGTGGCCAAGTTCAGCCTCGCCACCAACGATTATGGCCCCGGGGGCGCGGAGGGAAAAGGGGAAGAACGTACGGAGTGGCACCGCATCGTGGCCTTCGGCAAGCTGGCCGAATTTTGCGGCAATTATCTTTCGAAAGGCCGCCTGGCCTGCGTCGAGGGCAGCATTCGCACCAACCAGTGGGAGGATCAGCAGGGGCAGAAGCGCTATACCACCGAGATAATAGCGCGGGACATACAAATGCTGGGAAGCGGGGATGGTCAGGGGCATGGGGCCGGGGCTGCCGGCGGGCAGAACCAGATGCGAAGTTCGGGACCTGCCGGCCGTTCGGCGGTGGAGGAACTGCCCGCCAACACGGGCGCCCCGGATGATGATATTCCCTTTTAGGGGTCCTTATTTTTTGAGCATCTGTTCGACTTCATCCATGAGTTGCAGGAGTTCCTTGGACTGCCTGTACTGATCGAGTGATTTCTGGTGCTGGAGCCAGGTCTCCCACACCTTCATCCAGGCGGCATTGCGCCAGTAGCACTCCGAGTCGGTTTGCTCCCCGCCGACCCGTGCCCGATATTCTTCGTATTCCTGGAGACACGATTTGCACAGGCTGTAGGGGGCGGCAAAGCGGGAGTATTCCTGCGTCTCGATCTGGGCGCCGCATTTGGAGCACTTCACCATGCACCGGGTGCACTGGAAGATCTTGCGCAGGGCTTCGATCTTGAGTTGACGCACCGTGGTGTCGCGCTCCGACTTCACGGTTTCCATTTTCTTTCCGAATTCAAGGATATCTGCCATATTTCCTCATTGTTTTTTTGCTGCTTTTAGAAAGCTCGGCTCTTCGGTTTGTTCGCTCTCAGCCTGCGCGCCATCCACCTCATCCATCCCCTCGATCAGATTGAAGAGCTGGAGCGTAAAATCCATGTAGACGGCCAGAGAATCCCTTTGCGCCTTTTTTTTCAGAAACATTATGGGGTCGTGCAACAGTTTTTTGATTATCGAGGCGGTGAGAACATCGATTGCTTCCCGCTGCCTGTCGTTTAAGTCGGGGAGTTGGGAAAAGGTCTTCCTGAGTTCATTTTGCCTGATCTTCTCGGCCTTTTCACGCACCGATACGATCGTTGGCACCGCGTTCAGGCTCTCCATCCAGTTTCGGAACTTGATGGTTTCCTCGTTTATGATGTGTTCGGCCGTGCGCGCATGGTTCAACCGTTCTTCCTTGTTGAACTCGATGACTCCCTGCAGATCGTCTATGTCGTAAACATAGACATTGTCGATCTCGTTCACCTTCGGATCGATGTCTCTTGGCACGGCGATATCGATGAAGAAAAGGGGGCGGTTACGCCGCTCGCGCATCCGGGAGCGCACGTCGCGGTAGCCGATAATGGGCTCGGGCGCCCCGGTGGAAGACACCACGATGTCGGCGCCTTTCAGCGCATCGTGCAACAGATTGAAGGGGACCGTTTCGGCTTTGAACCTCGCGGCCAATTCGACCGCGCGCTCGAGCGTGCGGTTGGCCACCGTGATGCTGCGCACTCCCTGCCTCAGGAAGTGCTCTGCGGCAAGTTCGGCCATCTCCCCGGCGCCGATGAGAAGCACCTTTTTGTCCTTTACCTGACCGAAAATCTTGCGGGCAAGCTCGACGGCCGCATAGCTCACCGAAACCGCGCAGGAACCGATGCATGTCTCGGTGCGCACGCGCTTGGCCACCGAAAAAGCCCTGTGCATGAGGCGGTTTAAAAGCGTACTGACCGTTCGGAACTCGACGGCAAAACGATAGGCCCCCTTCAACTGGCCCAGAATCTGCGGTTCGCCAACGACCATCGAATCCAGGCTGGAGGCGACCATAAACAGGTGCTTTACGGCCTCGAGGTCCTTGTGGACGTAGAGGTAGGAATCCAGCGGTATGGAGGTCGGCAGGCCCACGTGAGTCCTGAGCAATGCCTTTATCTCTCCGATCCCCTCGGAAAGGGCCGAGCAGGTAAACAAAAATTCCACCCGGTTGCAGGTGGAAAGAAACACCATCTCCTCCACGTGCTTCAGGTGGGGGAGCATATGGAGAGGATTCACCTCTTGTCGGCACGCCACGGCAAGCTGTTCCCGAACTTCCACGGGCGCCGTTTTGTGATTCATGCCTAAGAGGATAATGTGAGACATGCGTTCCTACCCGTAAAGATTGCCCGAAATGACCGAATGGTGGCCGGCGAGCAGAAGGCTTGCCAGAATGAATGTCAGAAGGGTTGCGGAAAATCCCAGAATCGCGAGCCAGGCGGCCCTTCGCCCCCGCCACCCCACAGCCAGCCGCTCATGGACGAGAATGGCGTAGATCAACCAGGTCACCACGGAAAGCACTTCCTTGGGGTCCCAGTTCCAGGGCGAACGCCACACCATGGTGGCATAGACGAAGCCGGTTATAAGGCCCGCAGTCATGAGCGGGAACCCCGACATGAGGCACGCGTGAGCGATGGTATCTATTCGTTCGAGCGAAGGGAGCCGCTCGTAGAGCAACCCGAAGTTCTTCTTCTTAATGTGTCTTTCCTGGAGAAGGTACATGACGCCCAGGCTGAACAGCACCGCAAAAAGCGCGTTTGCCAAAAAAATGCTCGTCACGTGCACGATCAGCCAGCCGTTTGTAAAAGAGTTGTTTTTAAGGATTGCCTGAGTCGGCAGGAGCCTGGAGCAAATCATAAAAACCACGGCGAGCGGAGAAACGAAAGAGCCCAGGATGCGAAGCCGGAGCTTTACCTGTATCACCAGATAGGTTACCACGAACACCCAGGCGAAAAAGGAGATCGCCTCCCGGATCGAGGTAACCGGAAAATGTCCGCTACCGATGGCCCGCATCGTAAGCGCCGCGCCGTGAAAGAGTGCGCCCACCAGCAGCACGCTCCAGGAGATGCGGTGCAGCACCTCGCGGTCTTTCAAAAGATACACCAGGTACCCTACGGTGCCGCAAAGATAGCATAGTGTTGCGATTACCAGGAAAAGAGATTGCATAGATTTTCCCAGACAGCCCTCGTCTCTGCCTCGCTCAGAACCGGGCGACAGCTTTGGACCGTTTTTTCGAAAGCCTCTTCCACCCTGCCATCCTTCAGCCATTCGGGTATGGGCAGCCGTGCCAGCCTGCTCAATACTTCCCGACCCGATGCTTCCATTCCTCCGGCTTTAAACGTTTCCCGGAATTTTCCGAGCAGCCGGACGAAAAAATCCCACTCGGGACCGAATTCCTGTTCCAGCTTTTGCCGTAACAGTTTGGCGATCGCCGGGCTTCCCCCCGCGGTGGATATGGCGATGGTGAGCTTTCCACGCTCGAAAAGGGAAGGAACGATAAACGATCCCAACTCCGGGTCCGTAGCCATGTTGCACCAGATGCCAAGCTCGCGCGCATCCGCGGCAATGGTGCGGTTCAAATCCATGTCATCGGTTGCGGCAAATGCGAGGCTTACCCCCGCAAGTTGCGACCTGTCGTAGTCGGTGGCGGCCCAGACGATCGCACCTAGGGCCCTCTTTTCCTCAAGCCCGGCCGTCAGCGCCCGGGCCACCACCCGAATCGAGGCCCCACATCGCAGAAGAGTCCCGACCTTGCGCTCCCCAACGCTCCCCCCTCCCACCACAAGGCAACTCCTGCCTTCCAGGGACAGAAAAAGCGGATAATAACCGGAGCATTCTTCCATAATCACCTGCGGGCGGGCGGCGTGTCGCCGCAGCCGGATCGCCTGGCCCATCACGCTGCCAATCTCTCGCAACACCACTTTTCGGTCTGGCAGGTTTATCTGGCTCTTCCGTTCTGCCAGTTCCCGTAAATCGATATGGCCCCGCCGCCGCCAAAGGCAACGGCGCTTCGGCCAGGCCACCCGTCCGCGGCGACACGCCGCCTGTCTGCGGCGACATTCCGCCGCTAATTTATCATTGCCGGTGCGATTAAACAAGTACCGTGGGTTTTGGGAAGGATTTGGGGTGCGCCGGATTTTGAGGATGAGTATCTTGAAATTTAGATTTTGGGAAGCGAAAAATTCCAGCGTTTTCCAACGCTCGGGGATAACCGGAAAATAGGTTCGGGAGGAGAAATGAATATGGCGACACATGGTTCTTCGAAGGAAAAATTTTCGTGTGTGGCCTGCGGGTCGGACTTTGACAGGGAGACGGCCGTGCAGGAATGCAGGATGTGCCACCGCACAGTTTGTGAAGAGTGTATCGATGAGCAGGGGCTCTGCGTTCCCTGCGGGGAGAATTGAATGGAAGAGATAAAGACGTGTTCCTTCATGGATCAGATGTACCAGAGCGGCGACAAGATCTGCCAGGACGGACGGTGTGTGGTGTGCCGCAACGGTGAATGGGAAGAAGAACCGGTCGATTGAGGGCCGAAAAGATAAAGGTCGAAAGGCGATTAAGGGGGAGCTTTTCGACCTTCTTTTGCCCGGAGGTGGAAAAGTGATGACTATGGCGCAGGAACTTGCCTGCTTCGTTTCGAAGGTGGATTACGACGACATTGGCCAAAGCGCCCGCCTCCAGTTGAAAATATCAGGGTGGAGGAACTTACCTTGCTTCTGGCCAGGGTCGGAATTGAGCAGTGAACAGTAACCGGATAGGATATCTGAGGAAAAACTTGTAGAAAACGTAGGTTGGGCTGAGCGTCAGCGATGCCCAACATGGACTTGGAAATATCATCGAATTTACGGGACGCGACAGCAAGGGAGAGCACGTGAGAGGCTGGTCGGAATCGTCCTTAAAAAAACCCTGTTCCTATGCAGACATGGTTTTTCCGCACGAAGTGGAAATCTGTGATAACGGCAAATGCATGATCTGTAAGGACGGCGTCTTCGAAGACTACGCAGACCCGCGCCCGCCGAAGTATGGGCTCTGCGTTTCGGTAGCCCGCGCATAAGCCCTTCCAGGAGGCGCCTGTCAGGGGGCCGCCCGATTTATGTTCTTCGGCACGTCACGTAATCGGCTATATCCACCAGAATGTCTTTGGCCGGGCTTTCCGGAAATATCCGCAGGGCCTCCCTGGCTCGCATCGAATACGCCGATGCCTGATCGGTGGTGTAATCTATCCCGCCGCTTCGGGCTACGATATCGGTGATTTCCCGAATCTCTTCCGGGGCGATGTTTTCGGCGGTAAAGATTTGTCTCAGGCGCAGGCGTTCGGCGGCTTTGGCGTTTTTCAGGGCATAGATGAGAGGCAGCGTGGCCTTACCCTCCTGCAGATCGTTTCCGACGGGCTTTCCCAACTCCTCCGCCTCCCCGGTAAAGTCCAGGGTGTCGTCGATCAGCTGGAACGCGATCCCCAGGTTTTGCCCATAAGCCTTGAGGGCTTTTTCCTCGTTTGCTCCGCCCCCCCCGAAGATGACTCCGCTCTGGCACGCGGCGCTGATCAAAACAGCGGTCTTACGGGTGATCACTTCGAGGTATTCGTTCTCGCTTATCTCCAGGTTATCGGAGTTTACGAGCTGGAGGACCTCGCCTTCGGACATCCTGGTCGTTGCGTCGAGCAAAATGTGCAGGATCCGTATATCCCCGTACCCAACAGCTATCTGAATGGACTTCGAGTAGAGAAAGTCTCCGACGAGCACAACGGCGGGGTTTCCCCACACGGTGTTGGCCGCCGGGTTGCTGCGGCGAAACTCCGCATGATCTACCACGTCGTCATGGAGGAGGGTGGCCGCGTGGACGAATTCGAAGACGACGGCAAGCCCGGCGTCCTCCATTCCCTGGTATCCGCAAAGCCTTGCGGCAAGGATCATGAGCAGGGGACGCAGCCTTTTGCCGCCGCTGCCCGTGATATAGCGGCCGACAACGGAGATTAGAGGAATGTCGGACTCGAGCAGGCGGTTTATTTCCTCCTCGATTCTGCAGAGGTCGGGGGCGACTTGGGCGTAAATCCTCTCCTTCAAGTTTGCCGGACCCACAGGGATGAAGCTTGGCAGGGCGGAAGAATCCACGATTTTGAAATCCGAATTGTTGTTCACTGAACCGATATTGCCTGATCTTTCCCAAAAATTTTAAGAAGAACCGATATTTGATAACGGAAAATCGACGCCGTGTCAAAGCGTTTCGCTCTCCGCGGAACATCTGCCGCCGAAAAGTTTTCGCTGTGCGCATCCGAGGCGGGTATGCCCACAGGATCGGCAACGCTTAAATGTATTGGTCTGCGAGCTCCTTTATCAGCCCTTCGAGGTCTCCGGCGGCTTCGGACGCCAGGTCCTTTATCGCCGTTTCCAATCGGTGCCGCATGGTGGGGTCCTCCAACTCAGCGAGGGTCCTAAGCGCTCCCCCGCGCCGCCCCAGCCGGAACAGCAGTCTTTCCCTCTCAGGCATGCCGAGGTAGCGGTCGAGTACGGCGACCATTTTCTCCTTATCCTGCGGCAGTTCCCCGTCGACTTCTTCGAGCAGGTTCATGATGTGATCGGATTTCACCCGGGTTGAAATCCCGTCGAGCAAAGAAATGAAAAGCCGGATCTCGGCCGCGGTTTCATCGTCGGACAAGGGCGTAAAGCGCCCCTCCTGCCAGTCGGCGTAAAGAGGGGCTCGGGAAGGAATGCGCAGGCTTCGAAGCCTTAAAAAATGCGGGCCGATTTCATTTACGATGCGCGCCGACTCCCTTGCGTGCTCCTCGGAAAACTCCCTGCCGCCAAGACCGGGCATATAGTATTCGGAGAGCTCCATGCCCGCTTCGACCACCTTTTTGCCCGCTTCGGCCTGGCGCTCTGCCGAGACCCCCTTGCGGATCAATTCGAGCACTCTGTCCGAACCGCTCTCCATGCCAATGTGGACACGGTCAAGACCCGCCTTGCGGATCTGTTCGAGTGCGGCGAGAGGCATTCGGGAAAGCGTGCCGCTGCGGCCGTAGGAGGTGATCCGGGTAATTCCCGGAATTTTACGTTTCAAATGCGAAATCGCCTCGCTGATCACTTCTGCCGGCAGCACAAAACTGTTGGCGTCCTGGATGAAGACGCTTCCCTTTCCTGTATGGAGCCAGAGCGCGGCCTGCCGATAAAAATCGTTATACCGACTGCTGGTAAAAACGATCTCGAGTGCTTCGCGAGGGAAACCGCCGGAGAAGCCCAAGCCCGAAGAAAGAGCGCGAAGGTCTTGGAAAATCTCGGCCGCCGCGTCGATATCCGCCTTGATTTCATCCAGCGAGCGTCTGCTGAACGGTTTTCCCTTGTACACCGTACAAAAGGTGCACTGGTTCCACGGGCAGTTTCTGGTGAAACGAAAAAGCAGGCTCCCTGCTTCGCTGGGAGGCCGAATCGGACCCTGTTCGATTGTCAATTCCTTCATTCCCTTCACCACCATGCGCCGTGTACCAGACCCAGTATCCCGATCACGATCAGGTAGATGGCGACAACATAATTCAAAAGCCTCGGGAAAAGAAGAACCAAAATGCCTGCGACCAAAGCGGCTACAGGTCCGGGCGGTATATGCGACAGGTGTGGTACGTTCGACAGATCCATTCGTTTCTCCTCCTAAGTATCGCCTCACCTTTCAGGATATTGGCTGCGCACTTCGGCATCCTTTAACGATTTGAAAGTAATCACTCTCCGCCCTTTGTTTCAATTCAACCCCGGCGCCGAGGCAGAAAGTGTTCGCCTAAGAGCAATTATGGCAAAAATAGTTTGAATATCGCAGCCATGATCTAATATTATCTACTTTCAAACACTGCGGCCCCGTGTGCCCACGCTGCCCTGCAATCTTTCCAGATGGAGCTCCCTCTTCCTGCGCCAATTCTTTTCTCCGACGGGAAATGCCGCACTTGTGAACCCTTTACATGCGTTTTGCCGGTTGACCCAGAGGTGCCGCTTCCCATCCGGGGGAGGGCTGGAAGGAGCTGACTGATGAAGCAGGACGGTTCTTATCTCGAGTTTTTGAAACAGGAATACGACGTCGGAAAACTGTTCGACAAGCCCGAACCGTTAAAGGGGGTGAGGGTCCTCGAGGTGTGCTATGTAGTCCTTGGCCCCGCGGCCTGCGATTACCTCGCGGAATTTGGCGCCGAGGTGATAAAGTTCGAAGGTCAGAAGGGCGACCAGATGCGCTTTGTGACCCCGTACGCCTTTTTTTGGAAAAATATGTCTCCGGGAAATGAGGAGCAAAATCACAACAAGTACTGGGTCGGCATGCACATGGGAAATCCCAAGGCGAAGGAGATTTTCTTAAACCTTGTGAAAAAATCCGACGTGGTCGTCGATAATCTCACACCGGGAAGACTCGCCAGCTGGGGGCTCAGCTACCGGGAACTCAGCCGGATCAATCCGGGCATTATTCAGCTGCACGTCTCGGGCTACGGGAGCTGGGGGCCGTGGGCCGGCAGGACCTCCTACGACGCGGTGGCGCAGAGCATGGGGGCGCTTTCAGCCATAACCGGCTTCGAGGAGCGCGGCCCCATCAAGTCGGGGGTCTGGATCGCCGACTGGGCCACCGGGCTCATGTGCGCGATCAGCATCATGGCCGCCCTCAACTACAGGGAAAGAACGGGCAAGGGCCAGTTCATCGATTACATGCAGGTGGAAAACGTCATCCGCTGGCTCGACTGGACCTGGCTTTTCACCCATAAGACCAATACGGACCGCAAGCGCTCGGCAAACCGCGATCTGGCCATCTGCCCCTCGGACCTTTTCCGGTGTTCCGACGGGTGGGCGGCGGTCGCGGCTTTCAGCGAAAAGGAGTTTCTGGGCCTCTGTGAGGCGATGGGCCAACCGGGGCTCTACGAAAAATTCAGCGACCCGGTCGAACGGTTGCAGGACGAAAACGCACGGGTGATCCTGCAGGCCATCGAGGCCTGGGCGGCTTCTAAAACGGTCGAGCAGGTCGAGGAGCTGGGAAACAAACTGGGGTTTGCGGCAACACGCGTTCTTTCGGCCAAAGACGTCTACGAAAGCCCCCATTTCCGGGAACGCGGAACCATACAGGAGTACGACGACGCTCTCTATGGCCCGATGGTGCAGCATTGCTACCCGCCACGCCTAAGTGAGACGCCGGGTAAGCTCAAGTGGAGTTCCCGCCCGCTTGGTTTCGACAACGAATATGTGTTCACAAAGCTCCTCGGCCTGACCGAGCCTTCTTTACGGCTCCTTCAGGAGGAAGGCGTCATCTTCAGGTGGAACCCCAAGATCCCGTCGCATTGTCCGCCGCCTGACTGGGATGGGGTGAGCGGAAAGAAACTGGCCTAGTTTCGGAGGATTGCCATGGATGAGAAAAGAATAGTCGGAATGGCGCCCAACGCCGAATTTGCAAAATGGGCCCACCAGGAGACAAACCCCGAGGACATCTTCAAAAAACCCGAAGCGCTCGATGACATGCTGGTCCTGGATGCGAGCTACGGCAGTTTTGCCGGTCTCTTTGCCTCCTCGATCCTCTCGGAAATGGGGGCCGAGGTGATCCGCATCGAACCGCCCGGAGGCGATCTCGCGCGCAAGATGAGTCCCTACGGAATGATGGTCAAAGACTCCGGGCTCGCCTATCTCACCGAGGCGAGAAACAAGTTCCACGTCACCCTGGATGTGGCCACCGAGGAAGGGGCGACGATTTTCAAAAGACTCGCCCGCAAAGCCGACGTGGTGATCGAAACGTTCAAGCCCGGCTACATGGATGAGCGTGGGATTGGCTACCGGCAGCTCGCGGAGCAAAACCCGGGGCTCATCTACTGCCCGGTCTACGTGTACGGGCAGTTCGGAAAAGACGCCGAAAAATGCGGGACCCAGCCCGACTACGATCTCGCCTGCCAGGCAAGGGGCGTGGTCATGTCCATTACGGGAGAACCCGACCTTGATTCCGAGCTCTCCCCCGAATACAAGCGCCCCCTGAAGCAGGGCAACTGGATGGGCTGGTATGCCGGAGGCGCCTGGGCTTCCTTTGGCATCCTTACCGCCATGTATCATAAGCGCAAAACCGGACAGGGACAGCTCGTCGACTGCTCGCCCCCCGAAGGCCTTATCACCATGTCCAACTACGTCATGCAGTACTACCACATGAAGCAGGAACTCATGCCGCGCGCCGGAAACTTCGACTACGCGGTTTTCCCCTACACCTATGTCAAATGCAAGGATGGCTACACCTTCATCTCCGGGTTTACGGACCCCAACTGGCATGCCCTCTGTGAAATCATGGATCGCCCCGACCTGCGCGACAGGTTCCCGGGCATAAAGGACCGTTTGAACCCCGTCAACCAACCGGTGGCACAGCGGGAAATCGAAAAATTCACCTCGCAGTACACCGCCGATGAACTCCAGCGCATCGTCAGCTCCTATATGAAAAACCCCGAGCGCAAAGGCACCGTCGTCGTAGGGCGCCTCGAGGCCCCCACCGAGGTGGTGCAACGCGAACACTGGCAGGACCGGGAGACCTTCTACAAGACCGAGGACCCGGTCTACGGAGATATCTTCATCCAGAACTCCTCGTTTAAGGCCATGACGCTTACCCCCGGCCGCATCAAATGGGTCTGCAGGCCCATTGGCGCGGATAACGGCTACATCTACGCAAAATACCTCGGGATAGGCAAAACGAAGCTCGAAGAACTCAGGATCGCCGGGGTGGTATAAAACAATAGCAACTGCAGAGAAAACGAAGGGCAAAAGCGCGGGGGACGGTTTCCCCCGCGCCCCCGGGTTTGATGCTTACCGAAGCCCGGACAAATGCAAACAGGCGCTGAAAACACGGGCTTCTTAGATAATATATGCTTGCTGCAACACACGATTAATTCTTTTTGGGTAGCCTCCCTACCCAATACCTACTACCCAAAATCCCCCTTTACAGAATCCGTCTATTGTAGGAATAAAAAAATATCTAAACTCCGCCGGGAGACGATCCGATAAATAGGGAAGACCTAACGGTGGGAAAAATCCCCGATGAGGGAGAATGGCTTTACAAACATGATAGGAACAGGCCGGAGGAGTACGGAAATTTTTCGCCCTGAGATGGATTTTGTGTGTATTTCGACGATATTTCCGTGACCGTTCAGATACTTACCGAATAATAGGCCTGACGTTTGCTTTTGGATCGACACTCCTTACCTTGTTTTGGATCGGTTCTTCGATAGTTGTGGGTTTATTTATTGTATAACGTGTCGCCTGCAGCGGGGGCGCTTCGGGCTGGCCAAACATCGAACAAACAGAGTTTTTTCAAGGGCGGATGGAGAAAGCAAGTCTTCCGGGGCTATCCATCACGTCACCCTCACTCCGGGATGCCGGGGCATATCCAACGATTGATTCATCGGCTCTTATGTAACCGAGTTGGCGGAGCCATATAGCCGCAACGCAGATCATCACCGGCCCAGTGAACCGCACCTTCTAAGTTGGAAAGCAAAACAGCCATGGAAGATACATCGTCACCGAGGGTTCTGAAATTCCCGCAGGCATGCGAAAGCATTTGTTCCGAGAAAAAGGTTGAAGCCGGGGCTTTTTCTTCTTCGGAATACGGCGAGGAGGCTTTCAACAGGATCCTTGAGCTCGAGCGGAAAAGGTCGGAGAGATCCAAACGGCCTTTCATGCTGATGCTGCTCTCTCTTGAGGGCATACCCGGCGGGGAGGAGGGCGGAAGCGTTCGCGCAAAGATCTTCTCCTGCCTGGAAGCGGCCAAAAGGGACATAGACGTCCTCGGCTGGTACCGCTACGATTCGATCGCGGGGATCATCTTTACCGAGCTCTCGGCCGCAGGCGACGGGGCGATATCCGATACCATTGTAAAGAGGGTCCGGTCCAATCTGGCCGGGGGCCTGGGGGCGGACGAAATAAAAAAGATCGTCATAAACATTTATTTTTTCCCGGAAAAAATCGAGCCCGAGGGCTGGTCCGATCGCCTTACACTCTATCCGGACATCAAAAACCGGCTGCGTTCGGACAAACACAAGCTGTTCTTGAAACGAGTCATCGATATCGCCAGCGCCCTTTTCGCGCTTGTGATCTCGGCGCCCGTCTTCGCCGTCATCGCTCCGCTGATAAAGCTCGGCTCCAAAGGCCCTGTTTTTTTTTGTCAGAAACGCGTCGGGCAGTACGGAAGGACCTTCACCTTCCTTAAATTCCGGTCGATGTACACCGATAACGATCCCTCCATTCACAAGGAGTATGTGGCAAAACTGATCCGCGGGGGCGAAAACGGGGCACCAAACGGCGACTCGCAAAACGGGGAAGTTTTCAAGATACAAAATGACCCTCGCGTCACCCCGATAGGCAGGTTCATCCGAAAAACGAGCCTTGACGAACTTCCCCAGCTCATAAACGTTTTGAAGGGCGATATGTCGCTTGTCGGTCCGCGCCCTCCCATCCCCTATGAGCTCGAAAGCTACGATCTGTGGCACAGGAGGCGGGTGCTCGGCATGAAGCCCGGCATCACGGGCGTCTGGCAGGTCGAGGGGAGGAGCCGCACAACCTTCGACGAGATGGTGCGCATGGATATCTATTATGTGGCAAACTGGAGCATCCGGCTGGATATGAAGCTTCTTTTCAAGACCCCTCTGGCCGTTTTGACCAGCAGGGGCGCCTATTAAGCGATCGCCGGCAACGGCAAAAGGAGAGGAAATGATCCGGGTAGGCATTGTTGGCTATGGATACTGGGGACCCAATATCGCCCGAAACTTCCACGCTGTGGAGGATTGCCGGGTTGTGCGGATTTGTGACGGAAATCCGGCGGCCCTCGGCCGCGCGCAAAAGGCCCTCCCCGGCGTGGAGACGACAACCGAGTTGTGCGAGGTGATCGAGGCCTCCGACATCGATGCTGTCGCCATCGTAACGCCTGTTTCCACCCATTTCGAACTGGCCAGAAAGGCCCTGGAAAACGGCAAGCACGTCTTCGTCGAAAAACCCTTCACCGCCACCTCCGCCCAGGCGCTGGAGCTAAACGAGCTCGCCGAGCGCAAAAACCTGAAAATCATGGTCGACCACACCTTCCTCTATACGGGGGCCGTGCGCAAGATCAAGCAACTCGTAAAAGAGGGCGCCCTGGGAAAACTCTACTACTACGATTCGACGCGGGTAAACCTCGGACTTTTTCAGCACGACGTAAACGTCATCTGGGACCTTGCCC